>DAOQKI010000099.1:0-14735 GCA_035334485.1 Opitutaceae bacterium | reverse complement strand
AGTGCGACGCGGGCGGCCCCGTCGCGCTCGACGGCCCCGTGCGCGGCGCGCTGCGCGACCGGCGCGGGCCGTGGCACCTGAGCGGGGACTGGTGGCAGCCCGCCGCGTGGGCGGTGGAACAGTGGCACGTGGAACTCGCCGACGGGGGACTGTACCAGCTGAGCCGCGACCACGCCGGCTGGTGGCTCGACGGGGAGCTGGACTGACCATGACGTACGTCGAGCTGCACGCCCGGAGCGCCTTCTCCTTCCTGCGCGGCGCCTCGTCGCCCGAGCACCTGCTCGAGGCCGCGGCGCGGTGCGGCCTCCCCGCGCTCGCGCTCTGCGACCGCCAGGGCGTGTACGGCGCGGTGCGCCTGCACGTGGCGGCGCGGGCCGCGGGCGTGCGCGCGCTCGTGGGCTGCGAGCTCGTGATGGAGGACGAGACCGTGCTGCCGGTGCTGGTCGCTACGGCCGGCGGCTACCGCCGGCTCTGCGCGCTGCTGACCACCGCCAACCTGCGCGCGCCCAAGGGCGAGGGTCGCATCACGTGGGAGGAGCTCGCCGCGGACCCCGCTGGGCTCCTCGCGCTCACCGGCGACGAGGAGGGACCGCTGCGCCGCGCGTGGCGCGAGCGGGGCCCGGGGGCCGCGGCGGAAGCCGGGGACCGGCTGCGCGAGATCTTCGGGGCCGACGGACTCCGTGCGGAGCTGCAGCGCCACCTGCGGCCGGGCGAGGAGGACGAGAACGAGTTTGTCGTCGACTGGGCGCGGGCCCGCGGGGTGCCGCTGCTCGCGACCAACGGCGTGCGCCACGCCACGCCGGCGGCGGCGGCGGTCCTCGACGTCTTCACCTGCCTGCGGCATCACACCACGCTCGACCAGGCGGGCCGGCGGCTGGCGGCCAACCGCGAGGCGCACGTGAAGGACGCGGCCGCGATGACCGCGCTGTTTCCCGACCTGCCCGAGGCGGTGGCGGAGAGCGCGCGGGTCGCGGCCCGCCTCGAGTTCACCCTGGCCGACCTCGGTTACCGCTTCCCCGACTACCCGACGCCGGGCGGCGAACCCCAGGACGCCTTCCTGCGCAAGGTCACCTACTTCGGCGCGCACCAGCGCTACGGCTCGGCCGCGGGCCCGGTGCGGCGCCAGCTGGACCGCGAGCTCGCCCTGATCGCGCAGCTCGGGTTCGCCGGGTATTTCCTCATGGTGTGGGACCTCTGTGCCTTCGCCCGGGAGCGCGGGATCCTGGTGCAGGGCCGCGGCAGCGCGGCGAACAGCGCGGTCTGCTACGCCCTCGGTATCACCGCGGTCGACCCCATCGCGTCGAAGCTGCTCTTCGAGCGCTTCCTCAGCGAGGGCCGCACCGACTGGCCCGACATCGACCTCGACCTGCCCAGCGGCGACCGCCGCGAGCAGGTCATCCAGGAGGTTTACCGCCGCTACGGCCGCACCGGCGCCGCGATGACCGCCAATGTCATCACCTACCGCGGGCGCAGCACCATGCGCGAGGTCGGCAAGGTCTTCGGATTCGCCGACGACGTGCTCGACCGCTTCAGCGCGCTGTTCCACCACGGCGACCTGCCCGAGACGATCGAGCTGCGCACGCAGCTCCACGCCGCGGGCGTCAGCGGCGACCACCCGCGCTTCGGCGCCCTGCTCGAGACCTGCCGCCTCGTCCGCGGCCTGCCGCGCCACCTCGGCCAGCACAGCGGCGGAATGGTGCTGAGCCACGGCAACCTCGCGCAGTTCGTGCCGCTCGAGAACGCGCAGATGCCCGGGCGGAGCGTCATCCAGTGGGACAAGACCGACTGCGAGGAGCTGGGGATCGTGAAGGTCGACCTGCTCGGCCTCGGCATGATGGCCGCGCTGCAGGACACGCTCGAGATCTGCGCCACGCGCGGCCAGCCGGTGGACCTCGCGGCGATCCCGAAGGACGATCCCGCCACGTTCGCGGCGATCCAGTCCGCCGACACCGTCGGGCTCTTCCAGATCGAGAGCCGCGCCCAGATGGCGACGCTGCCGCGCATGAAGCCGGCGACGTTCTACGACCTCGCCATCCAGGTCGCCATCATCCGCCCCGGCCCCATCCAGGGCGAGGCGACCAACCCGTACCTCGAGCGCCGCCAGGGCAAGGCGCCGGTCACGTACCTCGACGAGCGCCTGCGGCCCATCCTTGAGCGCACGCTGGGGATCGTGATCTTCCAGGAACAGATCCTCCGGATCGCGATGGAGCTCGGGGGCTTCACCGCGGCCGAGGCCGACGAACTGCGCCGCGCCATCGGCTTCACGCGCTCTCGCGACCGCCTGCAGCGCATGGAGGAGAAGCTCGCCGCCGGCCTGCGGCGAAACGGCGTGAACGAGGCGGCCGCCGCCGGCATCCGAAGGTCCCTCGCGTCGTTCGCGCTCTACGGTTTTCCCGAAAGCCACGCGATCTCGTTCGCCCTCATCGCCTACGCCAGCGCCTGGCTGCGCACCCACCGCGCCACGGCCTTCTACGCCGGGCTCATCAACAACCAGCCCATGGGATTCTACTCGGTGGCGAGCCTCGTGCAGGACGCGCGCCGCCACGGCCTGCGCGTCCTGCCGGTCTCCGTGGTCGCCTCCGACACCGGCTGCACCGTCGTCGACGACCAGACCCTCCGCCTCGGGCTCAAGGCCGTGAAGGGCCTCGCCGCCGCGACCGTCAGCCGCCTGCTCGCCGAGCGCGGGCGCCAGGCGTTCGTCTCGGTGGAGGACGTCCTGCGCCGGGTCCCGTGCCCGCCTGCGGAGCGCCGCCAGCTCGCGCTCGCCGGCGCGTTCCAGGGCCTCGCCGAGCACCGCCGCGACGCGCTGTGGCGGGTCGAGACCGAGGGGCTCGGCGACGAGCTCTTCCGGCTCGCCCCGGATCCCGGGCCCGACGCCGAGCTCACCCCGCTGGAGCGCATGACGCATCTCGAGCGGCTGCAGGCCGACTATGCCACGCTCGGCCTCACCGTCGGCCGTCATCCCATGGCCCTCATGCGCCCGCACCTGCCGGGCACCACGCCCGCCGCCGAGCTCGCCCGCTGCCGCCATGGCGCCACCGTGCGGGTCGCCGGCAGCGCCATCACCCGCCAGCGCCCGGGCACGGCGAAGGGATTCTGCTTCATCACGCTCGAGGACGAGACCGGCCACGCCAACGCGATCGTCCGGCCCGCGCTCTTCGAGGAACGCCGCCTCGTCATCAACCTCGAGACCGCGCTCGTGATCACCGGCCGCGTGCAACACGAGTCGGGCGTCATCCACGTCATGGCCGACGAGATCGTGGCGATGCCCACCGCGGGTTTGCCCGCACAGGAAAGTCACGATTTCCGTTAGCCCGGCGCTTCCTTCCGGCGAGAAATTGGATCCGCCCTCAGCTGCGCGCGGAACCCGCGGCGGCGGAGTCCGCCCTATTTCCGGGGAAAAAAGTGACCCGCGGTTCGGAACCAAGCCTAGGGCCGAACACCCACGAAATTCGTCCACAGGCACGGAGGCACGGCGCCCGGGAAAATCCCCCAACCTGCTGCGGCCAAACGGCCGGCTCGGTGCCGGCCGGCGCGCGCTGGGCATTTTCTCGTAAGTGATCTCACCCGCAGATTGCCGTCGAGGCTAGGGACTTCACCCCCCAGCATGGTAATCATTCCGATAGTCACGTCTCCAATTCGCCGCTAAACTCGTGAAAACTCTTCCTTCAACCCCAGCAATCACTCCCGTGAACGCGTCCGACCCCTACAAGGTTCTCATCGTGGACGACCATCCGTCCATCGCCCAACTCCTCTCGGAGTTCGTCAGCCAGCAGCCCGGCTTCATCGTGGTGGGCACCCATCACGACGGCCCCTCGGCCATCCAGGCCTGCGACGAGCAGCGCCCCAACCTGGTCATCCTCGACATGGGCCTGCCCGACAAGAGCGGCGGCCTCGCCGCCCTGTCGGCCATCCGCCGGAATCACCCCGACACGCGGGTCCTCGTGTTCAGCGCGTTCAGCACCATGCACGTCGTGCAGGAGGCGATGCGCCTCGGGGCCCACGGCTTCCTCGAGAAGACGGCGCCGCTGCCGGAGCTGCTCGAGGCCCTCAAGCGCGTTCGCCAGGGCTCGACGTATCTCGGCGCCCGCGCGAGCGCCATGCTGCGCGAGGTCGTCAAGAACGGCCTCAACCAGTCGTCGCTCGCCGCGCAGGACCAGACGATTCTCCGCCTGCTTGCCCAGGGCGCCGTGGTGAAGGAGATCGCGACCACGCTCGAGCTGAGCCCGTCGATGATCTACAAGCTGCTCACCCGCCTGCGCGAGAATCTCGGCGCCAAGACCAACGAGGATCTCATCGTCATCGCCATGCAGCGCGGCTGGCTGGAGGTCGACCCGGCGGCGCCCGAGCCGGTCGGCAGTTTCTGAGCGGCGGACATCGTCATGGTGCCGGTCGCACTCCCGCCGGTCGCGTCCGGTCGCCGACCGCGGCCGCCGGAATTTAGGGGTGGCCCGGCCGCGGCGCGGCCCACAAACTTCCGGCCGTCGCCGTGAACCCCGCTTCCGCAGTCACGCCGGTCGTCGTTTCCGCCGACCACTGTCCCGGGGTCCGCCTCGCCGTCACCACCGCCTGCGGGGTGGCCGTCGCGGTCGCGCTCGGCGCCCTCGTGGTCCCGGGATCGAGCCTCACCGGCTCGGGGGCCTCGGGCGACTCGATCGCCATGGCCCCGAGCACATTTGCCCTGCTCGTGACCCTCGCCGCGGCCACGCTGGTCTGGGTGCGTCGCGAACAGAACCTGATGGTCGCGCGCGCCTGCCGGGCCGTCATGATTGCCGCCGCCTTGTTCGCGGCCGCCTTGGCCGCCCGCAATTGCCGACTCGATCCGGCCGTCTGGCATGGCACGCGGGCCTGGCTGGACGCTTCGGCGCCGGCTTCGGCGGGCGTGAGTCCGCTCGCACCGCTGACCGGCGTGGTGATCACCCTCACGGGTTTTCTCCTCGCGGGTCTCACCCTGGCCCCGGCCCGACGCGCGCCGCTGGAGACCACTGGTCGCACCCTCGCGGGTCTCTTGGTCATGACAGGCGCAATCAGCGTTGTCGGCCGCGCGGCCGGCGTGCCGTGGCTGCTCGCCGACCCGCGCTTCAACGTCGCGCCGCTCACCGCGCTGGCCCTCACCTTCCTCAGCCTGGCCGCGGCGCTCGGCTACGGCCTGCGATCGTGGCTGCACCGCGCCCTGCTCGACCTGCCGATGCAGGCCGAGCCCGCGGAACTCGAGCGCGACCGTCCCCTGCGGCGGGCCGCGGACCTCGGGATCGTGCTCGCGGCGGCGGCGCTCCTCGCGACGTCCTACTTCTACCTCTCCCTTCACACCCGGCAGCGCCGGGCCGCGGTCGCGGAGGAGCTGGCAAGCACGGCTGAGCTCCGCGCGACGCAGTTCAAGACGTGGCAGCTCGAGCGCCTGTCCGACCTCCGCGCCTTCACGCACACCCCGCATCTGGCGGACGCCCTGGCCCACCCGGAGGAACCCGCGCGCCTCGGCTATTTCCGCGCCTATTTCACGGACATCGTCGGCAACCACCACTTCCACCGCCTGGTGTTCTATGACGTGAACTTCGCGCCCCGCATGGTGATCCCGGATGCGCCGGTGCGACCGCTGTCCCCCGAAGTACAGCGCATGGTGTCCGAGAGCCACGAGGCGCGTGTGAGCCGCGAGCTCCGGCAGCGCACTGAAGAGCTCGAGTTCGACCTGTTCACGCCGGTCCGGTCCGAGCAGGACCAGTTCTGCGGCGCCATCCGACTCAGTCTTGACCTCCGGGCGTCCATCTTCCCGCAGGTCGCGCGGTGGCCCGCCCCGTCGGATACCGCCGAGGTGCTGCTGCTGGCGGTCAAGGACGGAAAGGCAACGTATCTCAGCCACCGCCGCTTCGACGCGGGCGAGGCTCCGGGCGCGGGGGACGCGGTCGCCGAGCGCGCGGTGCGGGGCCAGCCGTTCGACCTCATCGAGGGCCTCGACTACCGCCGCGTGCCGGTGCTGGCGGTGGCGCGGCCGATTCCCGGCACGGAGTGGGTGCTGCTCGCCAAGATGGACCGGCGGGAGGCCTTCGCCTCGATCAACGGCGAGCAGCGGGAGTTCTTCCTGGGCTTCGGCCTCGTCGTCGTCCTGGCCGGCTTCGGTCTCGGCTATCTCTGGCGCGATCGCCAGCGCACGCTCGCGCGCCGCCAGGTCCAGGCCGAGCAGGAGCGCCGCTCGGCGGTGGAGCGGCTCGGCATGGTCCTCAAGCAGGCGAACGACATCGTGCTGCTCGTCGACGCCGACCTCCACATCGTCGAGGCCAACGACCGCGCCGCCGAGGTGTACGGCTACACGCTCGACGAACTGCGGCGGATGACGATCAACGATCTCCGGAGTCCCGAGCACCAGGCCGTCGCCCCCGATTTCGCCACCGTCCACGAGGCGGCCGGGCACACGTTCGAGACCGTCAGCCGGCGCAAGGACGGCACCCATTTCCCGGTCGAGGTGAGTTCCCGCTCAGTGACGGTCAACGACCAGCCGCACCTGCTCTCGGTCGTCCGCGACATTTCGCAGCGCAAGCGGCACGAGGCGGAGATCGAGCGCCTGAACGGCATGTACCTCGCCCTGACGCGCATCGGCCAGGCGATCATCCACGCGCGCAGCGAGCACGAGCTCTTCCAGCAGGTCTGCCGGGCGCTGGTGGACCACAGCCGGTTCAAGATCGCGTGGTTCGGCCGTGAGGATCCTACCACCCGTCAGATGGTGCCGCTGGCCTCCGCAGGCGACGACTACGGCTATCTCGAGGGCATCCGGCTCTCCACCGATCCAGACGTGCCGGAGGGACGCGGGCCGGCCGGCATCGCCTTCCGCGAGGGTCGCACGGTCACGATCAACGACTTTTTCGCCACCCCCGAGACCCAGCCCTGGCGGGCCCGCGCGGCCCGCAGCGGCATCCAGGCCTCGATCTGCCTTCCCGTGTGGTGCGGCGCCGAGCGGGCGGGCGTCCTCACCGCCTACTCGGGGGAGCGGAATTTCTTCGGCCCGCGCGAGATCGGCCTGCTGACCGAGGCGGTCAACGACGTGTCCTTCGCCCTCGGCGTCCTCGCCTCCGAGCGCCAGCGCCGCCAGGTCGAGACGGAGCTGCGCAAGCTCTCGGCCATCGTCGAGCAGAGCCCGGTCTCGATCGTCGTCACCAACCCGGCCGGCGACATCGAGTACGTCAACCCGCGGCTCACTGAGGTGACCGGCTACAGCCCCGACGAGGTCCGCGGGCGCAATCCCCGAATCTTCAAGTCCGGCGTCAATCCGCCGGAGCTCTACACGCAGCTGTGGCAGACGATCAGCGCCGGGCGGGTCTGGCGCGGCGAGTTGGTGAACCAAAAGAAGGACGGCTCGCTGCACACCGAGTTCGTCGTGGTGGCGCCGATCAACGACTCGTCCGGGCGCGCCACGCACTACGTCGCCCTCATTGAGGACATCACCGAGCGGCGCCGCATGGAGGTCTCGCTGCGCGAGAGCGAGGAGCGCTTCCGCCTCATCGCCGACAGCACCGCGGACCTCATCTGGCTCGGCGACCTTGAGACCGGGCGCTTCCTCTATGTCAGCCCCGCCTCACGCGCGCAGCGCGGGTTCGAGCCGGCGGAGATGGTCGGGCGGCCCATGACCGACTTCCAGCCCCCGGAAACCCGGGAGCGCCTGACCGGCGCCGTTACCCGGCGGCTAGCGGCGCTGGCCGGCGGCGACGAATCCGCGCGCCACGAGGTCATCGAGGTGTCCTTCCTCCGAAAGGACGGCACGAGCATGCGCGCCGAGGTCTCGTCGACCATCATGTCCGACGGCCAAGGCCGGCTCACCCGGCTGCTTGGCATCACCCGCGACATCACTGCGCGCGTCCAGACCGAGGCCAACCTGCGCAAGATGTCCCGCGCCATCGAGCAGGCGCCCCTGTCGATCGTCATCACCGACCTCGCCGGCCAGATCGAATACGTGAACCCGGCCTTTACCCGCCTCTCGGGCTACACGTTCGAGGAGGTGCGCGGCCAGAACCCCCGCGTGCTCAAGGCCGGCATCACGCCGCCCGAGGTCTACCGCGAGATGTGGCAGGCGCTGAAGGCCGGCCAGGTCTGGCGCGGCGAACTCCACAACCGGAAGAAATCCGGCGACGTGTTCGTCGAGCTCGCGGTCATCGCCCCGATCTTCGACAGCGCCGGCCGGGCGACGCACTACGTCGCCATCAAGGAGGACATCACCGAGGCCAACCGGGTCCACCACGCGCTCCGCCACAGCGAGGAGCGCTTCCGCGCCATCTTCGACCACGCCACCACCGGCATGTTTGAGACGACCCCGGACGGTCGCGTAGCCCGGGCCAACCGCTATCTGGGCGAGATGCTCGGCGCCTCCGCCGAGGCGCTGGTCGGTCTCCACTGGTCCACGTTCCTCGCCGTCCCAACCCCGGCAGCCCGCAGGGAGCCGCCGCCCACCACCCCGCGCGAGGTCCGCTTCGGGCGCCGCAACGGCAGCTCGTTCTGGGGTCTCGTCGCCGCCAAGCGCGAGCAGGGCCCCGAGGACCGCACGCTCGGCTACATCTGCCTGCTCCAGGACGTCTCCGCCCAGGTCGAGGCCCGCGAGACGCTGCTCCGCTTCAACGCCGAGCTCGAGACCAAGGTCGCCGTGCGCACCGCCGAGCTGGCCAGCCGGAACAGCCAGTACCAGGCCCTGCTCCAGTCGATTCCCGACGTGGTCATGCGCCTGCGACCCGACGGCACCGTCCTGCACTACCAACAGGCCAACGAGGTCAGCACCCAGATCATCGCCGCGCTCGGGCCCTCGACTCCGAATCAGCCGCCCAAGCGCCTGGTGGACCTCAGCCGCCCGCTCGGCCTCCAGGCCCTCCAAGCCGGGCACACCGTGACCACCGAGTGCGAGGTCGCGCCGGGCAATCCCGGCATCACCGTCGAGCTGCGGGCGGCGCCGAGCGGCGCGGACGAGTTCGTGGTGTTTGCCCGCGACGTGACTGAGCGCCGCCGGCTTGAGGCCGAGACCGCCGCCATGCTGGAGCGCGAGCGGCAGGTGTCGGACATGAAGTCGCGCTTCGTCTCGGTCACCTCCCACGAGTTCCGCACGCCCATGGCCGCGGCCATCGGTTCGGCCGAGCTGTTGGCCAACCACATGGACCGCCTGACGCCGGCCAAGCGCCAGGAACTGTTCGAGCGCATCACCGTGTCGCTGCGGCGCATGACCGAGATGCTCGACGATCTCCTCACGCTCAACCGCATGGAGGCGCACCGCCTCGAGGCAAAGCCGGCCCCGGTGGTGCTGGAGCCCTTCGTGCGGAGCCTGGTCGACGAGATCCGCGTCGGCGACCACGAGGCACATCCGTTCGAGGTGTTCAGCCGCGGGCTGGAGGCGCCGGTCACGAGCGACTCCGCCCTGCTCCGCCACATCCTCTCCAACCTCCTGAGCAATGCGGTCCGGTACTCGCCGGCGGGATCGCTGGTGACGGTGGTGCTGCTCGGCGACGAGCGCCGCTTCCAGGTGTCGGTCCAGGACCGCGGCATCGGCATCCCGGTGGCGGACCGCGGCCGGATCTTCGAGCCGTTTGAGCGGGCCTCGAACGTCGGCAACATCAAGGGCACCGGCCTCGGCCTGAGCATCGTCAAGCGCATGACCGATCTCCTGGGCGGCACCGTTGCCATTGACGCCCCCGAGGAAAAAGGCATCCGATTCACGTTGACCTTCCCGCGCCACGGCGCGGCCCATCCCCCCCCATGAACAACCACGCCGGCACCAAGGTGTTGATTGTCGAGGACGACGAGGCGGTCCGTCAGACCCTGGCCGACATCCTCGAGCTGAACGGCTTCGTCCCGTTCGTCGCGACCAATGGCAACGAGGGCTTCACGGCCGCCAAGGCCAACAGCCCGGCCGTCATCCTCACCGACGTCTCGATGCCCGGCATGGACGGTTTCCAGCTCATCGGCCACCTCCGCGCCGATCCCGCGCTGCGGACCGTGCCCGTGATCGTGATTTCCGCCAAGGTGGACCGGCCGGCGTCCCGCCAGGGCATGGAGCTCGGGGCCGACGACTTCATCACGAAGCCGTTCACCGAGGAGGAGGTGATCCACTCGATCAATGCACGGCTGGAAAAGAAGCAGCTGCTCGACGAGCTCGACGCCTTCGCCCACACGGTGGCCCACGACCTGAAGAACCCGCTCTGCACGCTGACGATGCGCCTCGAGTTGCTGGCGCGCTCACTCGACAAGAACGACCTGAAGGGCGCCCGCCACGACCAGAGCGAGGCGCTGCACGCCGCCAATCGCCTCGGCAGCATCATCGAGGAGCTCCTCGTCCTCGCCGGCGTCCGCCGCCAGCAGGTCGAGTCCCAGGTGGTGGACATGGCCGGCGCGGTGCAGGAGTCCATCTCCCGGCTGGAGCAACTCATCCAGCGCCAGGGCGCCACCATCGAGCGGCCGAACTCCTGGCCCGAGGCCTACGGCCACGCGCCGTGGATCATCGAGGTCTGGGTCAATTTCATCAGCAACGCCGTCAAGTACGCCGGCACCAAGCCGCGGATCACCCTCGGCGCCGAGCGCTCGGGCGACGGGCTCTCCGCCCGTTTCTGGGTGCAGGACTACGGTCCCGGCATCAACGAGGAGGCCCAGCGCGCCATGTTCGTGCCCTTCACTCGCATCACCACCGTGCGCGCCGTCGGCCACGGCCTCGGCCTTTCCATCGTCCGCCGCATCGTCGAGAAACTCGGCGGCAAGGTCGGCGTCGACAGCACGCTGGGCAAGGGCGCGCGGTTCTGGTTCGAGCTCCCCACCACGGTGCGGCCGCACTCGGCGTCACCGTTCGTGCCGGCGATTGCGCAGTAGGAGCGGAAGCTCCGTTTTTGGTAGTTGGTAGCTGGTAGTTCGTAGCTGGTAGGATTCGTGCGCCAGGCAGGGTTAACTCCGCGCAGTATTCGGGTGGCAGCGCGCGCATGGGCCAGGCCGTTCCCTGCGTTCCGCCGCAGTACCGGTCCCGCCCCACCCGCTGTCATCCTGGGCAACGCGAAGGATCCAGTGCGATGTCGCGACTCGTGGGAGAGCGTCCAACGGCCTTTTCCCCTGCGCGCAAGACTTGGGCAGCGCGGTCACGATCCGCCCGCGTACCTAGAGAATGCGAGTAACACCCGCCGCCTACCCCTACCAGCTACCACCTACTCACTACCAACTACTCACGACCAACTACTGCTTCTTCCCCTCCGGCGCGGCCGGTCCCTCGTTCAGCAGGTGGCGCACTTCGGCGACGATCCGCTCAAGCGCGACGGTTTTCTGCAGGTAGGACGTCACCGTCTTGCTGAGCTTGGTGCGCACGACCTCGGGGTCGAAATGGATTCCCGTCAGCAGCAGCACCGGCATGTCCGGGCGCTTGTTCTTGATCGCCCTCACCATCGAGAGGCCGTCGGAGTCCTCCAGCTGCAGGTCGGAGATGATCAGGTTCGGCAGGTCCTTCTCCACCACGCGCTCGGCCTCGTCGGGCGAGCCCACCGCCGTGATCCGGAAGCCAAACTGGCTGAGGTATTCGGCCAGCAGTTCGCGGATGTCCGCCTCGTCGTCGACGATCAGGATGTGTTTTTTCATGCGGCAGGAAGGTTGGGGATGGGAGGCGCGGCTCAGGAGGCGCGGGGCGCCGTGGTCTCGAGATGGAAGATGGAAACGCCGCCGACCACCTTGTCCTGGTCGCGGATCGGGAACAGCGTGACGCGCACGTGAATGGTCTCGCCGGATTGGGCGAGGAGCACCGCGCGGGCACCGCGCACGTCGCGGCCCTCCTTCAGGGCCGTCGCCAGCGAGGCCAGCGGGTGGTCGGGCGCACCACCCTCGTCCAGGCGCAGCAGCGCCGCCAGCGGGGAGTTGATCAGGTCCGCCGCCGTCCGGCCGCTCAGGCGCACCGCCGCCGAATTCACCCGGGAGATGTTCAGCGCCTTCGTACACACGATCACGGGATCGGTGAACGCATTGATGATGAGCTGGTCGTACCGCAGCTGATGCTCGAGCGCCTGGTTGCTCCAGCGCCGCTCCAGCACCTCGCTCTTGAGCCGGGAGTTCGTGGCGGCCAGCTCGTCGGCATGACGCTGGACTTCCTGCTCCAGCTCGCGGTTGCGCTTCAGGGCCGCCTGCATGACCGCAAAGGTCCGCGCCAGGAGCCCCACCTCGTCGTCGCGCTCCGGCGTCACCGGCGGCGAGTCGAGGTTGCCCCGCGAAATCTCCGCCGCGACCTCCGTCAGCCGGCCCAGCGGACGCAGCGCGACGCGGGCAGACCAGAGAACGATCACGACGAGCACCACTAGGGTCGCGCCGAGCGACACGAGCGTGATCCAGCGGAAGGCGGTGACCTGCCGCAGGAATTCCTTTTCCTCGTAGCCGACGATCACGCCCCACCCGCCCAGCTGCACCGGCTTGTAGTTCTCGTGCACGCGCTGGCCCAGGCTGTGCGACAGGTAAGACACGGAACCTTGCCGGTTGGAGGAGGTGCGCTGGAAAATCTGCCCGAGCTCGGCGTCCTGCGTCTTCTGCGCGAGGGTTTCCATCGTCTCCACGAGGATCACCTTCGGGTCCGGATGCGTGATGATCCGGCCGCTGCGCGAATACACGATCACGTAGCCGGAATCGAAAAACTCGTTTTCCAGCATCAGCTGGCGCACCCAGTCGAGGGTCAGGCCCGCGGTCACGACGCCCGCCACCACGCGGCGCCCGTCGCGCGTCTGGTAGAACGGCGCCGTCACGCGGACGAGCCGCGAGTTCGATCCGCCCGTCTCCTGCCCCGGCTCCGTCCACATCGCCCCGCCGCGGGTGAGCGCGTCCGTGTACCAGTCGCGCGTCCAATATTGGTAGTCGGGGGCGGCCAGGTCGCGGAGCGTGAGGTGGCTGCCGGACCGGTAGAGGTGATGCCCGAACCGCTCGGTCCGCGCATCCAGCGCGCCGCGTTCGAACGTGAGACCGAACTCCGACAGGGCCGGGCTGTTGGCCATGACGGTCTGGATGAGGCGGTCGGCCTCAGTCGCCGTGAGCGTCCGGTTCTCGAGATCCTGGGCGACCAACTTCACGGCCGACTCGACCGCCCGCATCGTGTCCTGCAGCCCCTTGACCACCGCGATCGTCGCCGTGGCGGACTGCAGCTCGGCCTGCTGGAGCACGATCCGTTCGGCCGCGCGGCGCTCGAATTCCGAGATCAGCGGCACCAGCACGAAGCCGAGGATCAGGATCAGCCCAGCAAGGCGGACCGGAAGGCGCTGGAGGAACGGCACACGCATGGGCTAGAACTGGATTTTGAACACCGTGGAATTATTGGGGTAATCCGCCAGCGGGCACAACTGCCGCGTGGGTGGATCATAGATCAGGAGTCCCCGCTCCGTGGCGATGAGAATGTAGGCGTCGCGGGCTCCGTCGCCCGGCACCGCGCCCCACGCCCGGCGCCGCTCGCAGATGATCACGCCGATCGGCATGGCCAGCGGCGTGTCGCGCTCGCGCAGCGACGACAGGCTGGCGCCCACCTCGAGCAACCGGGAGTAGATCATGCCATCGTAGGGCCCCTGCCGCGCCTGGCGGACATCCGCGCCAACGCTGCGGCAGGCGGCCTCGAGCCACGCGGCCAGCGTGGGCAGCGACCGGCTGTCGATCACGACATACTCGGCGTCGACCAGGTCGAGATCCTCGTAGCCGCGCACCCCGCCCTCCTGCAGTCCGCGCATGAACCACAGCAGGCCGATCCGTCGCACGGTGCCAAACTTGTCCTGGACCAGCTGCGGCGGCGGCAGCTGCGGCAGCAGCAGGCTGGGTCGGTCCCCGGCAGCGAGCAGCGGGAACAGCGCCAACAGCACAAAGCGCCACGGTGATCTCATGGCTACAGGTACACCGCGAGCAGCGTGTCGCGGTTGGGATACTCCGCCAGCGGCACCATCTCGCCGTTCTGGGGCTCGACGATATAGACCCCCTCGGTGGTGCCGACGATCACGACCGAGTGCGAGATGCCGGCGTTGATCCCGGCGAAGGCATACGCGTTGTAGACGATCGCCCAGCCCACGGCGATGGGCCCGCGGGTCTCGCCCGCCTGCATGGCCAGCAGGTCGGCAAACGCGGCGAAGCACCGCGAGTACTTGTCACAGTCAAACTGCTCGTCGTTGAAGCGCAGCTGCAGCGGGTCGCGGAGATTGCCGAACCAGTCGATGTAGGCCCGCAGCCAGGCGAGGCTCGGCCGCACGAACGCCGAGCGCACATGGTTGATCTGCGGCGGCCGCGAGGTCGCGGCCCGGAACTGCGCCGTCACCTCGTCGATCTGCCAGAGTCCGGTGCTGCCCGCCGCAGGCCAGGCCGGCGGCGGCGGCAGGCGGGTCGGCATCCGCCGGGCGAGCGCCGCCTCGTCGGGCAGCACCACCTCGACCGCCCGGACCGTCCCCGGGACCGCGGCCAGCAGGAGCAGCAGCCCGAGCGTGCCGCGCCCCGTCAGAAGTGCCCGCCTTTGGACCATCCTCCCAAGCTGGGGCCTGTCGCGAGCGGCTCAAACCTCTTTTGCAGCGCAACACCTCGCCGCGGGTGGAATATTTAGACGCAAAAAAGCCGCCCGCGGTTGGCGGGCGGCTTGGCAAAGCCTAAACGACGATCGCGTGATTACGGGGCGTAGGTGATCGTGCGAACGCCGGCGACGCCGGTGATCGTGATCGTCTGACCCTGGGTGTAGCCGCTCGGGTAGGTCTCGTTGGCGACCAGGTTGAGGGCCTTCACGTAGTTCGCGGAACCGACGA
>DAOQKI010000098.1:0-14804 GCA_035334485.1 Opitutaceae bacterium | reverse complement strand
GCCGCCGCTCCCGCCGCCCCGGCCGCGACCTTCACCGAGGCGCAGATCCTCGAGACCATCGGCTGGTTCATGGGCAAGAACAGCCAGACCGACAGCTTCGAGTTCACGAAGGAGCAGGCCGATGCGGTCACCCGCGGCTTCAGCCAGGCCCTCGCCGGCAAGGATGCGCCGTGCGAGCTGAAGGCCATCGGGCCTCAGGTCCAGGCGTTTGTCACGGCCAAGCAGGACGCCTACCTCGCCAAGTTGAAGCAGAACGGCATGGCTGAGTCGGCCGCCTTCCTCACCGAGATTTCCAAGAAGCCCGGCGTCGTCGAGACCCAGAGCGGTCTCCGCTATGAAATCATCAAGCCGGGTGAGGGTTCCGCCCCGAAGGCCACCGACACCGTGAAGGCCCACTACACCGGCTCGCTCGTCAGCGGCAAGGTGTTCGACAGCTCCGTGCAGCGTGGTGAGCCGGTTGAGTTCCCGCTCGATCAGGTCATCCCCGGCTGGACCGAGGGCCTGCAAAAGATCGCCAAGGGCGGCAAGATCAAGCTCTACGTCCCGCCGCAGCTCGCCTACGGCGACGACGGCCGCCCGGGCATCCCGCCGGCCTCGACGCTCGTGTTCGAGATCGAGATCCTCGACATCAAGCCGACTGCGGCCCCGGCCGCCGCTCCCGCGAAGTAAGTCCTCGCGGCCCGTCTTCCCTTCGAGCCCCCGGTCCGCCGGGGGCTTTTTTTGTTTTCAGCGGGCGCCGGTCACGGCCTTCGCGTCGGCCACGAACGCCGCGACGTCCTGCTCGGTCGTGTCCCACGCGCACATCAGCCGGTACACGTTCTCCCGGAAGAAGGGATAGAAGTGCCAGCCCTTCGCAGCCAGCGCCTCGAAGGTCCGCAGCGGCATTTCCACGAAGAGGCCGTTCGCCTCGGGCTCGAACAGGATCGACAGGCCCGGCAGGGGACGGAGCCCGTCGGCCAGCTCCCGGGCCCGGGCGTTCGCGTGCGCGGCCCGGCGCAGCCAGGCGCCGTCGGCGAGCATCGCCTCCCACTGCGCCGCGGCGAAGCGCATCTTCGACGCCAGCTGGCCGCCCTGTTTCACGCGGTAATCAAACTCGCGGGCGAGGTCGCGGTTGAAGAACACCACCGCCTCGGTGGTGAGCATGCCGTTCTTCGTGCCACCCAGCGAGAGCACGTCCACCCCGGCCCGCCAGGTGAGGTCGGCCGGCGTCACACCCCGCGCGCCCAGCGCCGCCGCGGCGTTGGCAAAGCGCGCCCCGTCGACATGCAGGGCCATGCCGTGGCCGTGCGCGACATCGGCCAGGGCGCGGATCTCGTCGGGCGTGTAAACCGTCCCGAGCTCGGTCGCCTGGGTGAGCGTCACGGCGCCGGCCTTCGGGAAATGCACGCCATGGCCGTGGTGCAGGGCGCCCTCGACGGCGCCGGGGGTGAGCTTCGCCCGCTCGCCGGGCAGGGCGATCAGCTTGGATCCGCCGGTGAAGAACTCGGGCGCGCCGCATTCGTCGGTGTCGGCGTGCGACATCGCGTGGCACAGGACGCTGTTGAAGCGCGCGCAGCGCGCGGACAGCGCCAGGGCGTTGGCGGCGGTGCCGTTGAAGACGAAGAACACGTCGCAGGTCGTGCCGAAGACCTCGGCGAAGCGGGCCCGGGCGCGGGCGGTCCAGGGATCGTCGCCGTAGCTCGGGACGCGACCCTGGTTGGCGGCGGCGAGGCCCTGCCAGGCCTCCGGGCAGATGCCGGCGGTGTTGTCGCTCGCGAAGGTGTAGTCGGCGCGGGTGGACATGACGATTTTCGTGTTTGGCAACGCGGCGCGGGCGGCGTTTCGTGAGAGCGCACGCGATGAATGCCGCGGACGTCAACCTCTACCTCGTCGGGTTCATGGGCACGGGCAAGAGCACCGTGGGCCGCGCCGTGGCGCAGCGGCTGGGCTTTCAGGCGCTGGACAGCGACCACGAGATCGAGCGGCTCGCCGGGCTGACGATCCCGGAGATCTTCGCCCGCGACGGCGAGGCCGCGTTCCGCGCCCGCGAGCGCGAGTTCGTGCAGACCGGCCATCCGCCGACCCGGGCGCTGGTCGCCTGCGGCGGCGGCCTGATCATGCCCGAGGGCATGCTGGACCTGATCAAGTCGCGCGGGGTGGTGATCTGCCTGCACGCCTCGCTCGAGACCATCCTCGAGCGCACGTCGCGCCACCGCAACCGGCCGCTGCTCAACGTGGAGAATCCCGAGGAGCGCATCCGCACTCTCTACGCGCAGCGCGAGGGGACCTACCGCCGGGCCGGCACCGTGATCCTCACGGACCACCGCCCGCTGCACGACATCGTGGCGCACGTGGTGCGGACCTGGCGGCGTGAAGCTGCCGACTTCGCCCGCCGGGCGCCCGCCGCGCCATGACCGTGTCCGATCCGCGCCGCGAGGAGCTGCGCCGGAGGCTGGCTGACCTCGGGTTCGACGACGTCCGGTTCGCCGCCGCCGCGCCCGCGCGCGGCGAGGGCCTGCGGGACTGGCTCGCGGCCGGCCACCACGCGGACATGGCCTGGATGGAACGGACGGCGGACAAGCGGCTCGATCCGGATCTCGTGCTGCCCGGCGCGCAATCGGTGATCCTGCTGGGCGTGAACTATTGGACCGCCGCGACGCCGCGCGGCGCCGCGATCTGGGCCCGCTACGCGCTGCACGACGACTATCACGACACGATCAAGCCGGCGCTCGTCCAAGCGGGCCGGGTGATCGAGGAGGTCTGCGGCCTCCGGGGCGACGACTACCGCTACTACGTCGACACCGGCCCGGTGCTGGAACGCAGCTGGGCCGCGCGCGCCGGCGTCGGCTTCATCGGAAAGAACGCGATGCTGATCTCCCGGCGCCACGGCAACTGGCTGTTCCTCGCGGCCGTGCTGGTGCGGGCCCGCTTCGAGCCGGACGCCCCGGTGCGCGAACGGGGCGAAAAAGGCGCGATCGGGCTTCTCTGCGGCAAGTGCACCCGCTGTCTCGACGCGTGCCCGACCCAGGCGTTTCCCGCTCCGGGCGTGGTCGACGCGCGCCGCTGCATCTCGTACCAGACGATCGAGAACAAGGGCATCATCCCGCGGGAGCTGCGGCGCGCGATCGGCAACCGCATCTACGGCTGCGACACCTGCCTCGAGGTGTGCCCGTGGAATCGTTTTGCGCAGGAAGGCCGCCGGCTCCTGCTGGCGGCGCGCCCGGAGATTGTGAAGTGCTCGCTGCCGGAAATCCTGGCGCTGACGCCGGAGCGATTCGCGGCGGTGTTCCGCGGCACGGCGGTCAAGCGGCTGAAGCTCGCCGGACTGCTGCGCAACGCGTGCATCGTGGCTGGCAACTCCGGCGACGCCGGGCTGATCCCGGCGCTGCTCCCCTTGGCGACCCATCCGCTACCGCTGGTCCGGGCGCACGCCGTTTGGGCGGTGCGGCAGTTGGGCGGAGTCGCCGGGCTGGCGACGGCGCGCGCGGCCGAGACCGATGCGACGGTCCTCGAGGAGTATCTCGCCGACGCCTAGGCGGTCAGGCGAAGCGCTGGCTCATCAGCGCGACGAACGCCGCGGGCGGACGGGTGGGCCGGCCATTGAGGTCGCAGAAAGCGTGGGCGCTGGTGCCGGTGGCGAGCAGTTCCTCGCCGCGGCGCACCTCGTACTCGATGCGGATCCGCAGGAGCGGCTTCTCGCGGATGACCGCGAGGATCTCGAGCGTGTCGTCGTACAGCGCCGGCCGGAGGTACTTTGCGCTGACCTCGAGCACCGGGATCCGGTAGCCGTCGGCCTCGAGCTGGCGATAGGGGAAGCCCTGTTCGCGGAGCAGTTGCGTGCGGGCGACCTCAAACCACGGCAGGTAGTTCGCGTGGTAAACGATCCCCATCATGTCGGTCTCGGCGTAGCGGACCGTGACCTGGGCGCGGGACTGGATCATGAATCGGAATCGGACGCATCGGGTCCGAACAGCGCCGCGGCGGACTCGCGCCAGCAGTTGCGGCCGGCCCACTCGCGGCCGGCCTGGCCCATGCGGTGGCGCAGGTCCTCGTCGTGGATCAGCCGCTCGAACGCGGCGGCGAGCTGGGCGGGACGGTGGGGCGGGACGAGGATGCCGGTGACGCCGTCCTTCACGGCCTCGCCAACGCCGCCGACGGCGTGGGCGACCACGGGCAGGCCGTGGGCGGCCGCCTCGAGGTACACGAGCCCGAAGCCCTCGACGCTGTGGCCGTGCTGGATGCTCGTCATCGCAAAGATGTCGGACCGCTCGTAGATCTCGGTGAGCTCCTCGTCCGGGAGGTTGCCGAGGAACTTCACCGGGAAGTCCGCGGCGTTGGCCTCCGTGCGGAGCGTCGTGGCGTAGCTGGACCGGCCCTCGCGGCCGACGATCCAGTACTCGAGCCGGCGGCGGACCTCGGGGGCGAGGGCCAGGAGGGCGTGGAGAGTGAGCAGCTGGCCCTTGCGCGGATGCAGGCGGCCGACGGTGAGGACGATGATCTTGTCGCGCTTGCGGGCGGGCCGCGGCGGGACGACGACAAAGTCCGTGCGCAGCGCGCCCGGGGTGAGGAAAATCTTGTCGGCCGCCTCCGGGAACGAGGCGAGCAGCAGCTCCTGCGTGTAGTTGGTGAGCGTGCTGACGCGCGTGGCATGGCGGATGAGCCGCCCGGCGAGCCAGCGGCGGAGACCGCTCTCGGAGAACTTCAGAATCTCGGACCCGTGAAACGTGAGCACCAGGCGCCGCGGCCGGAAGGCCTGGAAGAACTGGAGCAGCATCATCGTCATCATCGGTCCCGGCTCCGGCAGGTAGACGATGGCGTGACGGAGCTCACGGCGGGCCTGGACCAGCTTCCAGGCCAGGCGGAACTGGCACCAGAGATCGTGCGAGCCCTTCAGCGGCAGCCGGCGCAGGCGGAACGGCCAGGGCTTCTCGGTCTGGGGTGGGGCGGACTGGGCCCAGACCTCGATGGTGTAGCCCAAACCGGCGGTCGCCTTGGCGATTTCCTCCGTAAACGTCGCGATCCCGCCCCGGACCGGGTAAAATTCGTGGGTGATCAGGAAGATCGGACCGGACGGGAAAGGGGAGGATTGCGATGCGCTCATGCGCGGAGAACGAGGCCCGAGAGATTAGGTCGGGAGCGCGGGGTGGCAAGCGTAGCTCTCGCAGCCATCAATACATCCATGACCGACGATATGCGCTTTTCCTCCACCGCCACCGAGGGGTTTCACCCAAAAAATGGGTTTACATTGCAACACCCTGTAAGGTACAAGCTGAGAACAATGCCAGAAGCTGTTCAACCTCATGTGGGGAGCGCAAAACCGTTTGTCTTTCCAGCCAAGCCGTTTGCACCCGAGGACGAAGCTGCCCTCCGTGAAGCTCTGAAGCGTTGCTCGCCCTCGACCTTTGAGGCCGCGGTCCAATTTCGCAAAACCGGCAATCCGGAGCACCTCCCCGCCGTGGTCATCGGCGTGATCGAGCGTTTCGTCGAACCCGACCTCCGGGTGAAGCTGAAGGATGCGGACGACGACCTCCGCCTGATCGAGGACCTCGGGATCGATTCCCTGACCATGATGGAGATCGTCATTCTGGTGGAGGATGTCCTCCAGATGTCGATCAACAACGACGAGCTGCGGAACCTCCGCACCGTTGGCGACGTCAAGACCTTCATTGACTGCAAGGTGCGCGGCCTGGAGCTGCCCAAGCCCACCAAGTTCCTGCCGATCGAGCAGATCGCCGCGGTCATGCCGATCCAGCCCCCGTTCCTCTTCCTGAACGAGGCCTCGGTCAGCTCCAGCGGTGCCAACGGCAAGTATAAGATCACGGGCCAGGAGTTCTTCCTCCAGGGTCATTTCAAGGACAACCCCGTGATGCCGGCGTCGATCATGCTCGAGGCCCTCGGCCAGCTGGCGGTGCTCTTCCTCCTGGAAGGCGCCTCGACCGAGCCCGGCAAGATCATCAGCCCGACGACCATCTTCTTCACCGGCTGCGAGGGCGTACGCGCCCACCGCATGTGCCGCCCGGGCGACATTCTCACCCTCTCGATCAAGCCGAAGCGCATGAAGATGCCGCTGGCGACGTTCGAGGGTTCGATCCGCGTCGGCCAGGAGAAGGCCGCGATCGCTGAGGAAATCACGCTCACCTTTGGCTTCGCCGAGGCTCCCAGCCAACCGGTTCCCGCCAAGGAGCCCGCCGTGGTCGTGAACGGCTCGAACGGCGCCCACTCGCCGACGCCCCTCCGCGCGGCGGTCAGCAGCCCGTGAGGTGATTCCGGATTCCGGAGTTCGGATTCCGGATTCCGGAGTTCGGATTCCGGATTTCCCGTCAGGCCTTCCGCGGAAGGCGCGTTGCCATGCCCCGAGGTAAAGTGTCGGCCTCCGGCGCTGTCCACTTAGGGGCGTGGTTTGGGCCTTAGTACTCCGGAATCCGCAATCCGGAATCCGGAATTGGCCAAATCCGGAATTCAAAAACCGCCCTCGCTGTTGACCATCGCGCGCGAAGTGACTTCATCGGAGGTAGTTCATTGGCTTCCGCGCGAACCGTCGGCTCTCCGGCGGGTCTGGCGCTGAGGCGCCGCCACAATCACTGCATGCCCAGAGTCTTCATCACCGGCCTCGGCTTCATCACCAGCATCGGCAATGACGCGGCCCGCGTCACCGCCAGCCTGCGCGAGTTGCGGCACGGGTTCATGCTGTACCCGCCGTTCCAGGATCCCTCGATCCCCGTCAAGGTGGCGGCGCCGGTGCGGGACTTCGCGATGGATTCCACGGACTGCGAGGACTGGACGCTGCCGGCGCCGTACACGATCAAGCGCGAGGTGCTGCGCGGCATGTCGCCCAATGTCGTCTACGCCTGGTGCGCGATGCTTCAGGCAGTGGCCGACGCAAAGCTGAGCGACGCGGACGTCTCGAATGTCCAGACCGGTCTCTACGCCGCGTCCGGCGGCTCGCCGTACTTCATGGGCAACATGATGCACCGCATGCACACCATGGGTGTGATGCGCTGCTCGCCGCTCGGCATCGTCGCCTCGATCGCCGGCACGGTGCAGTTCAACCTCGTGGCCCACTTCAAGATCAAGGGCTCCTCCTGCGGCTTTGCCTCCGCCTGCGCCTCGTCGTCGCACGCTCTCGGCTACGCGTTCGACGACATCTCCCTCGGCCGCCAGCAGCGCATGTTCGTTGTCGGCGCCGAGGACGGCAACGTCGACGCGATCCTGCCGTTCGCCGGCATGCGCGCGCTGTCGCTCCAGACCGACCCCAATATCGCCTCGCGGCCGTTTGATGTGGCTCGCGACGGCTTTGTCGGGACCGGCGGCGGCGTGGTGCTCGTGCTGGAGTCGGAGGACGAGGTGGCTCGCCGCGGGGTCACGCCCTACTGCGAGGTGGTCGGCTGGGGTCAGGCGTCCGACGGCCACAATGTCGCGATTTCCCATCCCGAGGGCCACGGTCTCCGGACCGCGATGGAGACGGCGCTGCGCGTCACCCGCACCGCCCCCGAGGCGGTGGACTACGTGAACGCCCACGCGACCTCGACGCCGATCGGCGACGCCTCCGAGGCGCGGGCCCTCAAGGCGGTCTTCGGCGCCAACGGCGCCCGTCCCGCCATCAGCAGCACGAAATCCCTCACCGGCCACGGTCTCTCGCTTGCGGGCGCGATGGAGAGCAGCTTCTGCGCCCTCGCGATCCGCGACGGCTTCACGCCCGGGTCGGCGCACATCAGCCGGCTCGATCCCGAGTGCGCCGGCCTGAACATCATCCGGACGTCGCTGCCCACCGGGCCGAGCGTCGTGGTGAACAACGCCAGCGGCTTTGGCGGCGCCAACGTCGCCCTGGTGTTCAGGAAAGCCCGCTAACCGTGCCGACCGCCCGCGTCTCCGCGCACTACCGCACCGCGTTTGTCACCGGCGCGAGCACCGGCCTCGGCCGCGCCTTCGCCGAGATGCTCCTGGCCGACGGGGTAGCCGTGTGGGGCACAGCCCGCGACGTGGCGCGCCTCGCGCCCCTGTCCGGCCAGCCGGGTTTTCACGCGGTGGCGCTCGACCTGCGCGACGGCGCCCGGGCCGAGGCCGTCTTTGGCGCCGCGGCGCAGGCGGCCGGAGGGTTCGACCTCGTGATCAACAACGCCGGCTACGGCGTGTTCGGCGGGTTTGCCGCGACCGACTTCGCGGTCTGGCAGGAACAGCTGCAGGTCATGCTGGTGAACACCGCCCGGCTGAGCCACGCGGCCCTCCGGCAGTTTGCCGGCCGCCCGGCGGCCGCGCTGGTGAACATCTCGTCGCTCGCCGCCGAATTCCCGCTGCCGTACCAGTCGGCCTACAACGTGACCAAGGCCGGCCTGACCGCGCTGAACGAGAGCCTCCTGATCGAGACTGCCGGCACGCCGGTGGTGATCCTCGACGTGCGGCCCGGCGACTTCCAGACCGACTTCGAGGGTTCGGTGCGCCGCACCGAGGGTGGCGACACGCCGCGGGCCCGCCGGGCGTGGGCGGCCTTTGAGCGGATGATGCGGTCCGGTCCCGCCCCGGCCGAGGCCGCGGCCGCCCTGCGCCGGGCGCTGCTGCGCCGCCGCAGCGGCACGGTCCGCATGGGTCGGTTTTTCCAGGCGGTCGTCGCGCCGTTCATCTCGCGGTTTGGCTCGCTGCCGCTGCGCCGGCGGATCCAGGCCCGGTATTTCGACCTCGACTGACCGATGTCCAAGCTCCGCATCCTAGTTTTGACCTCGAGCACCGGCGGCGGCCACGACGCCCGGGCGGAGGCGTTTGCCGAGTGGTGCTTCCAGCTCTACCGGCACGAGGTCGATGTCCGGATCGAGCAGATGCTGGAGCGCTCCTCGGTCGTCAACCGGGCCGGCGTCAATTTCTACAACCGCATCCAGAAGGCCGCGCCGTGGGTCCACGTCTGGTTCTACACGATCGTCGAGGTCCTCAGCTACCTGAACCGGCGGCGCGTGACGTTTGGCTCGCGCTACTACGAGCAGGTCCTGCGCGAGTACCGGCCGCACCTGATCTTCAGCGTGCACGACTGCCTCAACCGCGGTTATTTCCAGCTCGCGCGCAAGGTCCTCGGCCCGGACAAGGTGCGCTGCGCGACCTACTGCGGCGAGTTCTCGGGCGGGTGGGGTTACTCGCGGAACTGGATCGAGCCGACGGTCGACCTCTACATCTCCCGCACCCCGACCGCGCGTGACTTCGCCGTTAAGAAGGGCATCCCAACCGAGAAGGCCCGCGTGCGGGGCTACCTGATGCTGCCGCGCGCGCACCTCGAGGTGATCCCGCCCGGCGAGCGCGCCGTCTTCCGCGAGAAGCGCCTCGGCCTGCGCCCGGACCTGTTCACGGTGTTCCTCGCCACGGGCGGCAACGGCGCGAACAACCACCTCTCCCTCTTGCCGGCGCTCGTGAAGTACGCCGACCGGGTCCAGGCGATCATCATCTGCGGCAAGAACAAGCAGGTCTACAACGAGCTGGTCCACTGGCGCGCGATCCACCCGGAGTTCAACTGCTTCCTCGAGGGCTACTCGGAGATTGTCCATCTCCTCATGCAGGCCAGCGACGCGATTGTCACCCGCGGCGGCACGACGACCTGCGCCAAGGCGCTCCATTTCGAGTGCCCGATCATCTTCAACGCCTTCGGCGGCATCATGCCCCAGGAGCAGCTCACCTGGAAATTTTTCCATAACGGCGCCGCCTCCGAGAAGGTCGAGTCCGCCGCGGACTTCGCCGCGATCATCGACCGCTGGATGACGAACCCCGACGACTATGCCCGGTCGCGCGAGCAGTTCCTCAAGCTCCGCTATGTCGAGGACCCGACCGTCGTGATCGACGAACTGGTCGGCCTGGCCAACGAGGTCGGCCGCGCCAAGCTCAAGCGCCGCGTCTTCCCGCCGCCCAACGGCAAGCCCAACACCTGAGTCCGGACGCACAGGAGGCAACGGAGTGTGTGAACCGCTAATCTCCGCTAATCCGGGAAATCTGGTTCGAAACCCATTAGCGCGGATTAGCGGAAATTAGCGGTTCCCCTTTCCGTTCCCTCCGTTGCCTCCTGTGAATCCCGTTTGTTTTCGCCGCAGAATATTTCGTGGCGTCGCGGGTTTTTCCGCCTAGGGTCCGCGGCATCTTGCCCGACTCCAAGCCCGTCATCGCCTACTTCTTCACGACGTTTCCCAAGAACACGGAGACTTTCCTCCAGCGGGAGATCATCGCCATGAAGGCGCACGGAGTCTCGATGCGGCTCTACTCCCTGTGGGGCGGCGGCGGCTCGTTCCGCGGTCTGCCGGTGGCGCACTTCAACAAGTGGAAGCTCCTGACGCTGTTCTGGATGATTCCGTACGAGTCGTGGCGCCGGCCCGAGGTGCTGCGCCAGGTCCTGCACGGGCTCTTCACCCGGCGGCCGCCGTCGTGGCTCAATTTCTGGGAAAACATGCTCGGCGCGGGCTTCGCCTGCCTCTGGGCCCGCTCGTTCCGCCGCGACCCGCCCACGCTCATCCACGCCGCCTGGGGCGGCGGACCGGCCACCGCCGCGTGGCTGCTCTGGCGCATGGATGGACACCGCTACAGCGCCGCCGCCCACGCCTACGACATTTACGAGCACGGCGGTGACTGGTGGCTCGTCGACAAGCTCGAGCACGCCGCGTTCGTTCACACCTCGACCGAGATGGGGCGTCAGGCGCTGCTCGCGCGCGGCCTGCCCGCGTCCCAGGTCCTCTGCATCCGGCGCGGCCTCGACCGGCTCCGGCCCCTCAAGCGCCTGCGCGCCTCCCGGCATCCGCTCCATCTCCTCTGCGTCGCGCGCCTCGTCGAGAAGAAGGGCCTCGACCACCAGCTGCGCATCTACGCCGCCCTCCAGGCGGCCGGAATCGAGTTTGAGGCCCACGTCGTCGGCGACGGCCCGCTGCGCCCGGCCCTCGAGCAGCTCGCCGGCGAGCTCGGCGTCGCCGCCCGCGTCACCTTCACCGGCCACCTGCCGCAGCACGAGGTCTGGAACCAGCTCGAGTGGGCCGACGTGCTCCTGCACACCGGCGTGATCGCGGCCAGCGGCGACCGCGACGGCCTGCCGAACGTGATCCCGGAGGCGATGTCGATCGGGACGCTGGTGATGACGTCGCCCGCGGCCGCCACGACCGAGGCGATCACCGACATGGTGACCGGACTCGTCGCGCCCGCCACGTCGCCGGACCAGTGGGTCGCGGGCCTGCGGCGGCTCGGGCACGACGACGCGCTGGCCGAGCAGCTGCGCGCCGCGGCGCACCGCTGGGTGGAGGAGAATTTCGACGCGCACAAGAACGCCGAGCGCCTGCTCGGGCATTTCGAACGGACCATCCAGGCGCCGGTTCGCTGACATGATCTACCTCGACGTCACCAAGACCGGAAAATCGGCCCATCGCTCCGGGCTGATGCGGGTGACGGGGCGACTGCGGGACGAACTCGGGGCCGCCGCGACGCCGGTGCGCTGGACTGAGTGGGACCGGGTGCTGCGGCCGGACGACTGGTTTCTCACCGCCGAGCTTTTCTCCGAGGCGGAACGACCGGGTGTGGGCGAGTTCCTCCGCACGTCGCCCGGAAGGAAGGCGGCGATCTTCCCGGACGCGATCCCGCTGAAGCACCCGCACATCACGTGGCCGCAAAGCGTCGCGCGCCATCCGAGCTACATGAAACTGCTGGCGTCGTTCGACCACGTCTGGGGCATCTCGGCGACGGTCCGCGACGAGCTGGTGGGCTTCTGGCGCTGGCAGGGACTCGAGCGGGTGCCGCCGGTCGAGGTGCTGACCCTCGGCGCGGACTTCGACGGCTCGCAGCGAATCACGACCAGTCGGGCGCCGCGGCCGCCCGGGACCAAGCCGAGCCTGCTCTGCGTCGGCATCCTGGAGCCGCGCAAGAACCAGACGTTCCTACTCGACACGTGCGAGTACCTCTGGGGCGAGGGCGTGGCCTTCGACCTTCACGTGGTGGGCCGGGTCAATCCGCACTTTGGCGCGCCGATCGTGACGCAGATCAGGGAACTGCGGAATCGCCACCCGGAGGTTCAGCATCACGAGGGGGTGGGAGACGCCGAGCTGGCGCGACTCTACGCGGAGGCACGGGCGACAGTGTTCCCGACGATTGCGGAAGGCTGCGGCCTGCCGGTGCTGGAGTCGCTCTGGCGCGGCGTGCCCTGCGTGTGCAGCGACCTGCCGGTCCTGATGGAAAACGCGGGCAGCGGCGGCTGCCTGGCGGCGGCGGTCAACGACCGCGCCGCGTGGCGCACCGCGCTGTGGGAGATCCTGACGGACGATGCGCTCTGGTCGCGGCTGGCGACCGAAACGACAACTCGGCCGCTGCCGACCTGGGCCGAGACGGCCGCGACGCTCAGGGCGCGGTTGCGCTAGGCGCGCGTTTGCTGGGCGCGCAGTTGAAGGTTGAAGGTCGTCGGTTGAAAGTCGGGGACGGTTCAGCCTCCTCACGTCGGCTGCTACGCCATCCCGGTAGCAGCCGACGTGAGAAGGCTGGCTAGAACCGAGGACGACGCTCCGCGCATCCGCCCTTTCAACCCTCAACGCTCAACCTTCAACTCCGCCACCGCCCGCCGCGGGCGGCCTCAGAGCTTCTTCGCCGCGTAGGCGATGGCCTCGCCGATCTTCTCAATCTGCTCGTCGGTGTGCATCGCGGAGATCGCGGTGCGGACGAGGTCCTTGCCGGCGGGCACCGCCGGGGCGATGGACATCACGGTGAAGACGCCCTTGTCGAGCAGCGCCTTCCAGAAGGGGTACACGCGCTCCTTCGAGCCCAGCACGATCGGCACGGCTGGCGTCTCGCTGTCCCAGGTGTCGAGGCCGATCTGCTTGAGGATGGCCTTGTACTTCTTGGTGTTGGCCCAGAGGCGCGCGAGGTGCTCGGGCTCGTTCTGCATGATGTCGAGCGCGGCCATCGCGGCGGCGGCCTGGCCGGCGCAGATCGCGGCCGAGAAAATCGTCTGCTTCGAGTTGGTGCGCAGGTACTCGATCACATCCTTCGAGCCGGCGACGTAGCCACCCGTGCTCGCCAGCGACTTCGAGAGGGAGCCGCAGATCAGGTCGATCTTCTCGTTGAGCCCGAAATGGTCGGTGGTGCCGCGGCCCTGGCGGCCCAGCACGCCGAAGCCGTGGGCGTCGTCGAGGACCGTGAAGCAGCCGTACTCGTCGGCGATTTCCGTCAGCTCCGGCAGGCGCGCGATGTGGCCTTCCATCGAGTACACGCCCTCGACCACCAGCAGCTTGGCGGCGTCGCTGTTGCACGACGCGATGACCTCGCGGAGGTCGTCGGGACTGTTGTGCGAGAAGCGTTCCACCGTCGCGCGGGAGATCTGGATGCCGTCCCACAGGCAGGAGTGGAGGTTCTTGTCGGCCAGCACCACGTCGCCCTTCTGGGCAAACGTCGCCATGCTGGTCATCACGGACAGATAGCCGGCCGCGTGGATGTGACACGCCTCGGTGCCGAGGAACTGGGCGAGCTTCTCCTCGAGCTCGAGATGGAACACGCGGGAGCCGTTGGACGAGCGGGCGCCGTTCGTGCTCGTGCCCCACTTGCGCGTCGCGGCGGTCGAGGCCTCGATCACCTTCGGGTGGAACGACAACCCGAGGTAGTCGTTGCTCGACAACATGATCATGTCCTTGCCGCCCAGGCGCACGGTCGTGCCCTTCTGGGCCTCCATCGCCAGATAGTAAGGGGCATACTTCAGCCGCATCTTCGTCGCGTAGTCATCGCGACAGCGGTTGAGGATGCCCTTCTTGTTCTTGGCGAAAAAGGAAATGGCCATATCGACCGGAGGACGATGGGCAAGGGCGGGGGCGCTTGGCAACAGGGAATACCGGGGCCGGCCGGACCGCTCCGCCACTCGGTCCCGACCCGTCTCAGACCGGTCGCCGGCGCAGGGTGGCGACCCAGTCGACCAGCTCGCGGGTGTACTCCGTCCAGCTCCGAAAGGTCCGCGCCCGGGCCGCCGCCGTCAGCTGAGCCAGCTCCGCCGGCGAGTCCAGCAACCGCCCGATCGCCCCGGCCAGCGCGACCGCGTCCACCGCCTCCAGCGGCACGCAGCCGCCGGCCCGCGACTGCTCGCCAACCGCCCCGCGTCCCGAACAGACGCACGGCCGGCCGTGAGCCAGGCTCTCGATTACCGGCAACCCGAAGCCCTCGGCGATCGATGGATAAACCGTGAAGGCGCATTCCGCATACGCCGCCGCGAGCTGCTCGTCGGTCAGCGCGCCGTCGTAGCGAATCGGTCGCCCCGCAGTCTGCAGCGCCCGCAACCGTTCGTGTGCGACACGGCCCGTCTCGGCCTGCACCCCGCCGGCGAGGCGCAGCGTGAATTTCGCCCCGCCCGCCCACAGTCGCTCGCAGGCTTCCAGCAGGGCCACGTGATTCTTGCGGCCCTCCAGCGTGCCTACCGACAGCACGACAGGTGTCGCGGGCGCGGCCTCGGCCGTCACTGTCTTGACGGGATCGACGCCCAGGGGAATCGCGACCACCGGTGGCGTCCGGGTGGCGCCGGCCCACCGCCAATAGTCGACCAGCGCATCCCGCGAATCTGCGGACACCGCCGCCACGCCGTCGAACCGGAGCAGCTCGGCAAGATAGGCAGGAAAACGCGTGACGGTCCCGGCCGGCGACAGCTCCGGATAGCGGAGCGCGATGGCGTCGTGGAAAATCGCCACGCGCGGGATCGCTGCGGGCAGCTGGGCGCCGACGGCCGGTGAGAAAATCTCCGCGGTCACGAAGCCCGCGACCTCGGCCGGCAGGATCGGCGCGGCTCCCGTCCAGCGACGCCAGCGTCCCCGCAGGCGGGCCGACAGCGGCCATCGGGCGCCGCGCTTCGCGCCGGG
>DAOQKI010000097.1:0-14832 GCA_035334485.1 Opitutaceae bacterium | reverse complement strand
CTCGGCCTCGCCGTTGACCTCCACGTGGTCGGTGACATGGGCCCGGAAGCCGACAGGGACGCGGATGTAATCGCGACGGATGAAGTCGCCGAGATGGGGCCGGCTGTAGAATCGAAGCGGGACCGGGCCACCGACGTTGAGCTTGTCGAACGGATTGATGCTCGGGAGCCGCTCCAGGAGCTCGCTGATGTCCCAGGCGCCGCTGGACGGTACGTCGGAGTCCGATTGCGCCAGCACGGAGGGCGGGCAGGCGACGACGAGGGCGACCAGACAGGCCCCGAGACGGGTCCAGAGAGGAAGCGGGCGGCGATCGGGCATACGGCAGTTCAAGGAAGGATGTGAAGGATTTCGGCCGGCAGCCTGACGTGCAAGCCTTGCTGCAGGACGTCCACAGACACCACGATTTCACCGGGGTTCGAGGAATCGTCGACGAAACCCTCGAGTCCCCGGAGGGGGCCGCCACTGACCCGGACCCGGCGGCCGCGGGCGAGGAGGGGCCGGACGGAGAGCTCGTAACCGCTGGCGACGATGGCCCGGACGTCGGCCAGCTGGCGGAGGAACGGACCCTCGTCGGGCACGGGGATCAGCCGGGCGAGAAGGTCCTGCTGGTACATCCGGGCTCGTCGCTCGGTCGGGACCAGGGCGAAGACATACCCCGGGAACAGCGGCTTGGTGAAGCGCTTGGTCTGGCCGGGGTAGCGGCGGACGCTGGTGAGGAGCGGCAGGTAATGCTCGACCCCCTCGGCGGCGGCGAGGGCGGCGAACTTCTTCTCGCACCGGGGCCGGGTGTGGCAGACGCACCAGCTGGCGGCGGGCGGCAATGCCATGCGGTCAGGTGAGGCGCGCGGCCAGCAGTTGAAGCGCCTCGATGTAGCCCGGGAAGCCCTTGCCCCCGATCAGCGCGATGCAGGCCCCGGCGGTCATGGAGTGATGCCGGAATTTTTCCCGCTTCTTGATGTCCGAGATGTGGACCTCGACCGCGGGCCGGGCCGAGGCCGAGAGAGCGTCGCGGAGGGCGATGCTGGTGTGGGAGTAGGCGCCGAAGTTCACGATGAACGCGCTGACGCCGTGGTCGGTGTGCCAGTGGATCTTGTCGATCAGGGCACCCTCGTGGGCGGACTGGAAGAAGGACAGCGACAACCCGAGCGGCTTTGCCTCGGCGCGCATGAGCCGCTCGAGGTCCTTGAGCGTGGCGCGGCCGTAGATCTCGGGCTCGCGTTTGCCGAGCCGGTCGAGGTTGGGTCCGTGGAGGACGGCGATTTTCTTCATAGGGGATTGCCGGTGGCGATGAACTCCCACGGCAGGCGGAAGCGGCGCGAGAGCTCGGCCGCCAGCGCCTGCACGGCGTGGACCTCGGTGGCGTAGTGGCCGCACAGGTAGAGGTTCAGTTTCTCCTCCTGCGCGCGGTTGAAGTGCTCCTCGCGAAGCTCGCCCGTGACCAGCGTGTCGACCCCGGCAGGGGCGAGAAGCGGGACCGCGCTGTTGCCGCTGCCCGAGCAGAAGGCGACCTCGCGCGGGGAGCTGGAGCCGAACTCCAACGCGATGACCCGCGGGTAGAGCGCCTCCAGCTTCCGCCGGAGGGCGGTCCGGGTGAGCCGGCTCGGGGCGATCCAGCCGATGTCGCCGCCCTCGTTTGGGATGAACGAGCGGCGCGGCTTCAGGCCGAGCTGGCGGGCCAGCAGGACATTGTTGCCGATCTGGGGATGGGCATCGAGCGGCAGGTGGTTCGAATACAGCGCGCAGTTTCCCTCCAGCAGCGTCGCCACGCGGTCGTAGACGGGTCCCGTCAGCGGCCGAGGCATGTCCCAGTACATCCCATGGTGCACGACCAGGAAATCGATCCCGGCGGCCACGGCCTGTTGGAACGGCACGACCCCGGCGTCAACGGCGGCGCCGATGCGGGTCACGCGGCCGCGGTTGGCCAGCTGCAGCCCGTTGCAGGCGCCGGGAGCGTCCTTGAAGGCGGCACGGCGGGTGCGACGGTCACAGTAGGCGACGACTTCGGCGAGGGTAGGCATGGCGGGGGGAGATTCCGGCTGTCATGTCCGGTAAACCACCCGGGGAAAGTCACGAGACAAAAAGAGCGGTCGGCGTGATGCGTAAGGGCCGCTCCCGGCGCTCGGACCGTGCGAGGCAACCGGCCCTGTCGCGGGGCGGGTCATCAGACGGTGGTTGCCGGACCCCGGTGGGACCGCCAAGCTGCGGCCGATGTCCAAGAGCAAAGCCCGCAAGCATCCGGTCGACCTGATTGCCGCCGCCGCGGCGAAATTCCCCACGCGTCCGACGTGGGACGAGTATTTCATGGCGACGGCGGTGCTGATGTCGTCGCGGTCGAACTGCGAGCGGCTGCACGTGGGCTGCGTGATTGTCACGGGCGGCGAGCGCAAGAACCGGATCGTGGCGGCGGGCTACAACGGGTTTCTCCCGGGCACGCCCCACGTGTCGCGGGTGCGCCACGGTCATGAGCAGGCAACGGTGCATGCCGAGCAGAACGCCGTGGCGGACGCCGCACGGCGCGGCAGTTCGGTGGAGGGCTGCGTCGCGTACGTGACCCATTACCCGTGCATCAACTGCGCAAAGATCCTCGCGGCGGCGGGCATCGCGGAAGTGCGGTACCGGAAGGACTACTCGAACGACCCGATCGTGGCCACGCTGCTGTCCGATGCTGGCGTAAAGATCCTGAAACTCTGAACCCGACCATGCGGGAGCGTCGCAAAGCCCTGAAGACCTCGATCGCCGGCTCGCTGCTGCTGGCGCATCCGGTGCTGCGCGACCCGAACTTCCGGCGCACGGTGGTGCTGATGTCGGCGCACGGGACCGACGGCGCGATGGGCGTGGTGCTGAACCGGCCGCTGGGGAAGAAGCTGGGCGACCTCAACGCGGAGTTCGCCTTTGGCGCGCTGGCGTCGGTGCCCCTGTATTGCGGCGGCCCGGTGGAGCCCAAGCAGCTCTTGCTGGCCGCGTGGCAGGAGCGGGACGATGGCTTTCAACTCCAGTTCGGCATCGAGCCGGACAAGGCGGCGATGCTGATGGCGGAAGAGGGCACGCACATCCGGGCCTTCCTCGGCTACTCCGGCTGGTCGGGCGGACAGCTCGAGAGCGAGCTCAAGCAGAACACCTGGATCGTCGTCGACGTGCCGTCTGATCTGCTCGATCACCCCCAGGACGACGGCCTGTGGCGGAAGGTGCTCAGCGCGGTCGGCGACGACTGGCAGCTGCTGGCCCAGGAACCCGACGACACGAGCCTGAACTAGGGCGGCTGTCGACGGCGGGGGTTGTGACGCGGATGGTGGGGTCCGTTTTGCCCACGGAATCCACGGAACACACGGATCGATGCCGAACCCTTGGGACGCTGAAGGCCTGAGACAGCGGTACAGGGCTGTTCATTGAGGGTCTCTCGGTTTTCGTGGATCGAGAGGATGCCTCGCACTAGTCCTGTCATCCTGGGCAACGCGAAGGATCCAGTGAGACGACGCAGCATGCTTCAGCTACGCTTAACTGGATCCTTCGCTGCGCTCAGGATGACAGACGGAAAAGCCTGGCCAGCCTTCCGTGTCTTCCGTGTGTTCCGTGGGCCACCCATGCCGTGGAGGGACCGTTGGTTAGGGGATCGGCGGCGTCCGGCGGACGGCTAGGACACTACCCTTGGGACATTTCAGTTGACAGGGTAGGAGGCGGGCTCTGTTTTGGTTTCTTTTATGAAAGTCGTTTCCTCCATCAAGTCTGCCAAGAAGCGTCACCCGGCGTGCCAGGTGGTTCGCCGCAAGGGCAAGATCTACGTCATCAACAAGGTCGAGCCGCGTTACAAGGCGCGCCAAGGCTGATCAACCCACTTTTTACCGCCGTGAAAGCTGAAGGCCATCCCACGCTCAACAACGTCTGCTTCCTCGACATCGGCACCGGTCGCCGGTTCCTGACGCGCTCGACCATGAAGTCGCCGCGCAAGGAGAACATCGACGGCGTCGAGTACTTCGTCATCGCCCGCGACGTCACGATGGACTCGCATCCCGCCTACACCGGCGAGAAGCGCATCGTCGACACCGCCGGCCGCGTCGAGAAGTTCACCTCGAAGTTCAAGCGCTCCTCGAAGAAGTAAGCGCCGTCCCCCGCGGACCCTTTCGAGCCCTCCGGATTCCGGAGGGCTTTTTTGTTGCCGCCCGCGGGGCGGGACTGGCTCCCTGTGGGCGTGTCGGCGACCAAGTTGATCTGCCTCGACTGCGACAGCACCCTCTCCGCGATCGAGGGCATTGATGAACTGGCGCGGCTCCGCGGGCCGGACGTGCTCCGCCGCGTTGAGGAGATGACCAATGACGCGATGAACGGCCTGGTGCCGGTCGAGCAGGTGTTTGGCCGTCGCCTGGAGATCATCCAGCCGCGCCGCGAGGACGCGGCCGCCGTCGGGCGTCGCTACGTCGAGACGGTCGAGCCGACCGCCCGGGCCACCGTGACGGCGCTGCGCGCGCGCGGCTGGACCCCGGTGATCGTTAGCGGCGGCTTTACCCCGCTGATCCGGCCGTTGGCAGAGTATCTGGGCATCGACCGGGTCGAGGCGGTGGACCTGTATTTCAATCCCGACGGCAGTTACCTGAGCTTTGACGCGGCGTACCCGACCACGCGGTCCGGCGGGAAGCCCGAGGTGGTGGCGCGGCTCCGCGACGCGCTGAAGCCCGCGACGGTGGTCATGGTGGGCGACGGCGCCAGCGACCTTGAGACAAAGCCCGTGGTCGACCGCTTCATCGGCTTCGGCGGCTACGTGAGCCGTCCGCGGGTGCGGGCCGAGGCCGAGGTTTTCATCCATTCGCTCCAGGAACTGCTGGCGCTGCTATGACCCTGACTCCTTTTTTCGCTTCCGGTGCGGCGGACATTCCGCCGGTGCTACTGATTCCGTTTGCGCTGTTGCTGCTCCTGATCGCGGTGATGCCGCTGACGCCGGCCAAGGTGCACCACTGGTGGGAGCACTACTATCCGCACGTCTCGATCGCCTTCGCCCTCGGAGTGGGCAGCTACTATTTCTTCGCCGTGCCGGCCGGCCGGGTTGTGCTCCAGCACACGCTGCATGAGTACATCTCGTTCATCGCCCTGATCGGCTCGCTGTTCGTGGCGGCGGGCGGCATCCACCTGCGGGTCAAAGGCGAGGCCACGCCCCTAGAGAACGTGGTGTTCCTGCTCATCGGCGCGGTGCTGGCGAACTTCATCGGCACGACCGGCGCGTCGGTGGTGCTGATTCGCCCGTGGATTCGGATGAACAAGATCCGGATCAGCGCGTACCACATCGTCTTCTTCATCTTTGTGGTTTCCAACGTCGGCGGGGCGCTCACGCCGATCGGCGATCCGCCGCTGTTCCTGGGTTATCTCCGCGGCGTGCCGTTCTTCTGGCTGGTCCAGCACCTCTGGCTGGAGTGGATCGTCACCGTCCTGATGATCCTCGCGGTCTTCTACGTCTTCGACCGGCGGTCATTCGTCCACCTGCCGCAGCCGCTGCGGCGCGAGGTCGCCGCGCACCACGATACGTTCAAGATCGAGGGGCTCCCGAACCTCGGCCTGCTGGCGGTGATCGTGGCGGGCGTGTTCCTGCCGGCGCAGTACCTGATCCGGGAGATCGTGATGGTGGCCGCGGCGCTGGTGTCGCTGAAGACCACGCCGCGCGAGATCCACGAGCGGAACCACTTCAATTTCGGCCCGGTGAAGGAGGTCGGCTTCCTGTTCATCGGCATCTTCACGACGATGATGCCCGCGCTGAACTACCTGGAGGCGCATGGCCGCGAACTCGGCGTGACCCGGCCGGCACAGTACTATTACGCGACGGGCGGCCTGTCGGCGGTCCTCGACAACGCTCCGACCTACGTGAACTTCCTGAAGCTGGCCGAGACGACGTTCGTCCAGGAAACGCCGGAGGAGCAGGCGGCCGGAAGCGGTGACTACGACCGGCGGGCGGTGGCGCAGTTGCTGGAGACCCATTCTCCCATCGTCGTGGCGATCAGCCTGGGCGCGGTGTTCTTCGGGGCGATGACCTACATCGGCAACGGCCCGAACTTCATGGTGAAGTCGATCGCGCAGAGCGCCGGGGTGCACGTCCCGTCATTCTTCGGCTACCTCTTCCGCTACAGCCTGCCGATCCTGCTGCCGATCCTGGCGCTCGGGGCGTGGTTGTTTCTCTAGGTAACAGGTTCCAGGACCCAAGTCGCAGGTCGGAGGCTAGCGGATTGGGACGTGAGGAGGCTGGTCTCGGGCAAAAAAAGTCGCAGGTCAAAAGTCGAAGGTCGGCTAGAACCGGACCTTCGACCTGAGACCTGCGACCTTCGACGGCGGGCGTCGCCCGCCTTACGGGAACAGGCCGCGGGACGCCTTGGCTTCGGCGACGCGGGCGATGCCGAGGGTGAGGGCGGCGAGGCGGCGGTTGAACTTGAACTTCCGCTTCTGCGCGTCGACCGAGTCCTTGGCCTTGTCGAGCATGCCGTAGAGCTTGGTCAGCACCTCGTCGCGGGACCAGTAGAAGCTCGAGAGATTCTGGAGCCACTCGAAGTACGAGACGATCACGCCGCCGGAGTTGCAGAGCACGTCGGGGATCAGCTCGATGTCGTCGCGCTGCTCGAGGATGCGGTCGGCCGCGTTGGTGGTCGGGCCGTTCGCGCCTTCGGCGAGGACGCGGCACTTGAGCTTGGGCGCGTTCTTGTCGGTGATGACGCGCTCGAGGGCGGCCGGGATGAGGGCGGTGCACTTCAGTTCGAGGAGTTCCTCGTTAGTGACCGGCTCGCCGCCGTCGAAGTCCTTGAGCACCTTGGCGTACTTCACGTACTCGAGGGCCTTCTTGATGTTGATGCCCTTCGGATTGTAGATGCCGCCGGTGTAGTCGGAGATGGCGATGATCTTGGCGCCGTAGTTGGCGAGCGCGATGGCGGTCTCGCTGCCGACATTGCCGAAGCCCTGGATGGCGGCAGTGGCCTTGTTCACGGGCAGCTTCATGTCCTCAAGGTACTTCTTCGTGAGGTAGGCGACGCCGGCGCCGGTGGCCTCGCGGCGGCCCTGGGAGCCGCCGAGGGCGATGGGCTTGCCGGTGACGACTGCGGGCGAGAGGTAGCCGACGTGGGTGGAGTAGGTGTCCATCATCCAGCCCATGATCTTCTCGTTGGTTCCAACATCGGGCGCCGGCACGTCGGTCTGCGGCCCGAGGAAGTTAACCATCTCCTGCATGTAGCGACGGGAGAGGTGCTCGAGTTCGGACTCGGACAGGTTGGACGGGTTGACGATCACGCCGCCCTTGGCACCGCCGTAAGGCAGGCCGGCCAGCGAGCACTTCCAGCTCATCCACATGGCCAGCGCGGCAACCTCGCCGAGCGTCACGTCCTGGTGGAACCGGATGCCGCCCTTGGACGGACCGGTGGAGATGTTGTGCTGAACGCGATATCCCTCGAAGACCGTGACACTTCCGTCGATCCGGCGGACCGGGATCGAGACGGCCAGGCAGCGGCGCGGATACTTGGTCCGGTCGCGGATGGCGTCCGGAAGGTTGATGGCGTCGGCAGCCTGATCGAACTGGCGGCAGGCCATCTTGAAGACGTCCGAGTCGTAAAGACTGGAAACAATCGCTTTAGACATAGGGTAAGGGGTTTGAAGGGTACTGACTTTGGTTGGGCTGAGGTTGGGAAAAAGCCGCCGGTTTAGCAATTGGCATCGGGATCGAACCGGCGTTCAATGATCGGGACTAATCCCGCGAAACACGGTGCATGATAAATGGGCGCGTTGCTTAAAATAGGCCGGTGGTTGCTTGAGAAATCCGCGACTGCCGGGCTGATCCTCGGCCTGGCCCTCGCGGCCTCGGGCCTGTGGTTGTATCTACAGGACAACGTGGACTTTGACGAATGGCGCCACGACGTCATTCGGGCCCTGACCGGCGAGCGCGCCAAGGTCCAGTCGGCCCTGGAGGATGTCCGCCAGCGCCTGCACCAGACCAACGACGCCATTGCGGCCGAGCAGGAGAAGATCCGCCAAACCGACCGGGTCATCGGCCAGCTCAAGGACCTCGACAGCACCTGGGACCAACTGACCGGCGACGCCCAGCAGAAGGCCAACCGGGAGCGACGGCAGAAGCTGGAGCAGTCCAAGACCGATTCGCAGGCCCGGGTGGCGTCGCTGCAGCAGGACGTGACGCGGATCGGCTGGGAGCGCGACGGGCTGGAAATCGCCCTCGGCAAGGTCGATTCGCAGCTCAAGGCGATCGAGGCCAAGCGGTCGAAGGTGATGCATTACCTCGAGCGGGTCTGGAATCACCGGGTGGGCCGTTTCACCGTGAAGGGCTGGGTGATCCTCACGCTCGGCCTGTATTTCTTCGGCCCGACGCTCGGGAAGCTGGCGATGTACTTCGTGGTGGCGCCGCTGATCGCCCGCGGTCGGCCGGTCCAGCTGACCCCGAACCTGCCCGAGATGCCTGGCGTCGGCCCGAGCGCGGTATCGGCGGACCTGGCGCTGCTGCCGGGAGAGCGGCTGATGGTGCGCGAGAAGTTCCTGCAGGCCTCGGATGAGGGTCTGGCGCGGCGGACCCGGTTCCTGCTCGACTGGCGGATGCCGTTTGCCAGCTGGGCCAGCGGATTGACCGAGCTGATCGAGATGAAAAACTGCCATCTCTCGCGGGAGTTTCGCTGCACGCTGTCGAACCAGGCGAACCCGCACAGCGAACTCGCGGTCGTCCTGCTGCGCCCCGGCGCGCGCATGGTGGTCCGCCCGAGTTTTGTCGCGGCGGTGCTGCTGGGGAGCGACCAGGACCTGCGGGTCGAGCGCCGCTGGCAGCTGTGGCGGTGGCAGTCGTGGGTGACGCTGCAGTTTCGTTTCTTCGAGTTTCACGGTCCCTGCCGTCTCGTGGTGGCCGGCAGCCGCGGCGTCCGCGCGGAGTGGCTGGCGCGGAGCGAGGGCCAGCCGCCGGCGGCCCGGCGCGCGAACCAGGATGCGACCATCGGGTTCACGCCCAACCTCGAGTATCGGCCGGCGCGGGCGGAGACCTTCTGGAGCTACTACCGCGGGATGAACCCGCTCTTCGACGACCTGTTCACGGGGGCGGGGCTGTTCCTGTGCCAGCAGGTCGCCTCCGAGGGCGAGGCCAAGGCGGCGCGACGGATTTGGTCGAATGTCTGGGGCGGACTGCTCAAGGTCTTCGGGCTCTGACCATGCCGTTTGCCCTCAAGTCCGACTATCCGCCCAGCGGCGACCAACCCCAGGCGATCGACCAGCTCGTCAAGTCGATCCAGGCGGGGAATCGCTGCCAGACGCTGCTCGGCGTCACGGGCTCGGGCAAGACCTTCACGATGGCGAACGTCATCGCGCGGCTCGACCGGCCGACGCTGATCATCTCGCACAACAAGACCCTCGCGGCGCAGCTGTACTCGGAGTTCAAGAATTTCTTCCCGGACAACGCGGTCGAGTACTTCGTCAGCTACTACGACTACTACCAGCCCGAGGCCTACATCCCCTCGAGCGACACGTTCATCGAGAAGGACTCGTCGATCAACGAGGAGATCGAGCGCCTGCGCATCTCGGCGACCAGTGCCCTGGTGTCGCGGCGCGACGTGATCGTGGTGGCCAGCGTGTCGTGCATCTACGGCCTCGGCTCGCCCGAGGAGTTCACCCAGATGCGAATCCCGCTGCGGCGCGGTGAGGCCTTCGGGCGGCACCGGCTGCTAGAGCGGCTGGTCGACAACATCTATGAGCGGAACGACATCGAGCTGAAGCCCGGCCGGTTCCGGGTCCGCGGCGACGTGGTGGACGTCATGCCGGCCTACCTCGAGCATGGGCTGCGCATCGAGTTCTTTGGCGACGACATCGAGGCGCTCACGGAATTCGACCCGCTGACCGGCGAGGTGCTGCGGCAGCTGGAGCAATTCGACCTCTACCCGGCGAACCAGTACGTCACGAGCCGCGGCCGCCTCGATCCGGCGATCGCCGCGATCAAGGCCGAGCTGGATGAGCGCGTCGCGTATTTCGAGCAGAACGCCAAGTACCTCGAGGCGCAGCGGGTGCGGATGCGGACGAACTACGACCTCGAGATGCTGCAGGAGATGGGATTCTGCAGCGGCATCGAGAATTATTCCCGCCATCTCACTGGCCGGAAGGCGGGCGAGCGGCCGTTCTGCCTGATCGACTTTTTCCCCAAGGATTTCCTGCTGCTGATCGACGAGAGCCACGTGACGGTCCCGCAGATCCGCGGGATGTACAACGGCGACCGGGCGCGGAAGCAGACCCTGGTGGACTTCGGCTTCCGCCTGCCGTCGGCGCTGGACAACCGCCCACAGAATTTCGACGAGTTCGAGCAGGTGGCGGGACAGACCCTGTACGTGTCCGCGACGCCGGCCGAGTTCGAGCTGAAGCGCTCAACCGTCGTGGCCGAGCAGCTGATCCGTCCCACGGGCCTGCTGGACCCGGAGATCACGATCCGGCCGGCGAAGGGTCAGGTGGAGGATCTGATCGGCGAGATCCGGCGCGCGGTGGCGGCGGGGGAACGCGTGCTGGTGACGACCCTGACGAAGCGGCTGTCCGAGGACCTGACGACCTATCTCCGCGAGGCGAAGGTGCGGGTGGAGTACCTCCATTCGGACATCGACGCGATTGAGCGGGTCGAAATCCTGCGCAACCTGCGGCTGGGCAATTTCGACGTGCTGATCGGCATCAACCTTCTGCGCGAGGGCCTGGACCTGCCGGAGGTGGCGCTGGTGGCGATCCTCGACGCGGACAAGGAGGGCTTTCTTCGCAGCGAGACGAGCCTGATCCAGACGGCGGGTCGCGCCGCGCGGCACGAGAAGGGTCGCGTGATCTTCTACGCGGACCAGCTGACGGAATCAATCAACCGCACGGTGGCGACGGTGAAGTACCGGCGGGAAAAACAGCTGGCGTACAACCGGGAGCACGGGATCACTCCGCGGAGCGTCCAGCGGGCGGCGCAGTCGAGCCTGCACATGTACGACGGTTCCGGCGACCGGGCCGAACCGCAGGTAGCGGAAGCCGTGGACGACGTCGCGGCGGTAGTGGCCGAGCTGGAGGAGGAAATGCAGGAAGCCGCGGGCCGGCTCGAATTCGAGCGGGCGGCGGTCCTCCGCGACCAGATCAACGCCCTCAAGACCGGCGACTACAAGAAAGCCGCTCGCCCGGCGGACTACCCGTCAAAACGCGGCGCCCGAAAACCGCGGCGTTAACGACGGATTTGCCACGAAGAACACCAAGGGCACGAAGATCGGAGTGGAATTCCGTCTTCGTGTCCTTTGTGGCCTTGGTGACGAAATGGCCGCGGTCCGCTTCTGGGCCCGAAGCCAGGACGGGGTTACGGACCGCCGGCGGGCTTGGCTCCGCCCGAGGTGTGGACCTGGGTGCTGAGCTGCTCCGCGGTCATGGTCTCGGTCGGGCTGCCGATCGTGGAGGCCTTCTCGCCCTTGCGGACCTTGACGGCGATGTTGGAGCCGACGGGGGTGACCCATTCGTACTCGCCGTTGTCGGCCTTGGCATCCTTCGGCTTGGGGTTGCTCGCGCATCCGGCGAAGGCGCCGGCCACGAGGGCAACGAGGGTCAACATCTTCAGGTTCTTCATAAGCGTAGTGGGGTAAATTCAGGTGGAGAGTTTCTGGCGCTCGGGTTTGAGCACGCCGATCGAGGTGAGGTTCCGGTAGCGCTCGGCGTAGTCGAGGCCGTAGCCGACGACGAACTTGTCGGGAATCGCGAAGCCGACGAAGTCGGCCTCGAACGGCACCTGGCGCCGGCCTTTCTTGTCGAGCAACACGCAGACGCGGAGGCTGGCCGGCTGGAGGCCGCGGATCATGCCCGTCACCAGCGCGAGGGTCTTGCCGGTGTCGAGGATGTCGTCGACCAGCAGCACGTGGCGGTTCGTCACGTCGAGGGTCAGGCTGTGCACCAGCTTGGGGGTGCCCTGGGACTCGGTGGCGTTGCCGTAGCTGGAGATGCGGATGCAGTCGAGGCGAACGGGATTGTCGAGCTGGCGCAGCAGGTCGGCGGTGAACAGGATCGCGCCGTTCATGATTGAGATCACCGTCAACTCGGCGCCGCCATAGGTGCGCTTGAGCTCGGCGCCGAGCTCGCGGACGCGGCGCTGGATGGCTTCCTCGGTGACGAGGACGGCCTCGATGTCGGGATGCAGGGCGGACGTGGCTTGGGCCATGGTGGGCCTAGAGCGAGGCAAACGAAAACCGATCTGGCAATGGTCTTTCGACGAACGGCGGGACCGCCTGCCCGCCCGGCCCACGGCCGGCGTCGGTGTGTCAGCCGGCGCCATTTCCTTTGACTTGCCCGGAGGCGAAATCTTGCCTCGGCGCCGGCGTTGTCCCGCATGATTTCGATCCGGATCCAGAACCTCACGAAGCGCTTTGGCACTGTCACGGCGCTGCAGTCGCTGAGCCTGACGATCAATCCCGGCGAGCTGTTCTTCCTGCTCGGCCCCAGCGGCTGCGGCAAGACCACGCTGCTGCGCAGCCTGGCCGGGTTCTACGTGCCGGAGCAGGGGACGATCCACTTCGGCGACGAGGACGTGACGCGGCTCGAGCCGCACAAGCGGAATACCGGGATGATGTTCCAGAGCTACGCGCTCTGGCCGCACCTGACGGTCGCGCAGAACGTCGCTTTCGGCCTGGAGGAGCGGAAGGTGCCGAAGGACGAGCTCAACCGTCGCGTGGCGGAGGCGCTGGAGTCGGTCCACATGGGTGCCTACGGCGCGCGCCGGCCGAACGAGCTGTCGGGCGGCCAGCAGCAGCGCGTGGCGCTGGCCCGAGCGCTGGTGATCCGGCCGCGGTGCCTCCTGCTCGACGAGCCGCTCTCGAATCTCGACGCGAAGCTGCGGCTCGAGATGCGCGGCGAGATCCGCCGCGTCTGCCAGGAATTCAAGCTGACGACGGTGTACGTGACTCACGACCAGAAGGAGGCCCTGTCGATCGCCGACCGCCTCGCCGTGCTCGATGCCGGCCGCGTGCTGCAGGTCGGCACCCCGGGCGAGCTGTACCGGCGGCCCATCTGCCGCACCGTGGCGAACTTCATCGGCGAGACGGATTTCCTGCCGGGGCGCGTGACGGGCGTGGACGATCAGCACGTGACGGTGGAGACCGCGATTGGCGTGTTCACCGGCGTCCGGGGCGATCCGGCGGCGAGCGTCAAGGCGGGCGACGAGGCGACGCTGTCGATCCGTCCCGAGAGTTGGCGAATCAGCCGGGAATGCCCGGCGACCAACGCGGTGCGCGGACGGGTGGGCGAGTCGGTCTACCTCGGCGAACTCGCGCAGCACGAATTTGTGGCGGGCGGGCAGCGCCTGAAGGTGCTCGAGCTGAACCCGCGGTTCCATGACCCGGCGATGGCGGGCGAGCTCTATGCGGCGGCGTTGCCCGAGGACGTGATCGTCCTGCGTCGCTGACGGCCATGGTCAAGCGCTCCATCCTCCTGGTGGCGCTGGCGGCCGTCGTCGCGCTGCCGTTCCTGCTGCGCCCCCGGCGTTCGGTGCTGCAGCGTGCGGATGACACGGTGGTGGTGATCACGCCGCACAACGAGGCGATCCGGACCGAGTTCGCGCGCGGCTTCAACGCCTGGTACCACGCCCGGACGGGACGCACGGTGCTGGTCGACTGGCGCATGCTCGGCGGGACGAGCGACATCACGCGCTTCCTCGAGGCCGAGTACACGGCGGCGTTCCGCAATCTCTGGACCGGCAAGCTGGGCCGGCCCTGGAGCGCGGAGATCCAGGCGGGCTTCGCGAACGCACGGTTGCCGGCGGACGCCCCGGCGGTGGTCCGGGAGGCGCGGGCCGAGTTCCTGCGCTCGGACGTGAGCTGCGGGGTCGACGTTTTCTTTGGCGGCGGAAGCTACGACCACATCCGGCAGGCCGAGGCCGGGCGCCTGGTGTCGGTGCCGCTGCGGGAACGCCACCCGGAGTGGTTCACCGACGACGTGATCCCGCAGGGCTATTCGGGCGAGGTCTACTGGGATCGGCAGGGACGCTGGTTTGGCAACGTGCTCAGCACGTATGGCATCCTCTACAACTCCGACGCGGTCCGGCGGCTTGGGCTGGCGCATCCGCCCGTGCGGTGGGACGACCTGCAGGACCCGAAGCTGATCGGCGAGATCGGCCTGGCGGACCCGACGAAGAGCAGCTCGATCGCCAAGGCATTCGAGAACCTGATCCAGGAACGGATCCAGCAGCGGGTGAAGGCCGGGGTTCCGGAAAAGCAGGCCGTGGCCGAGGGCTGGGTGGCGGGCCTGCAGCTCATCCAGCGCATTGGCGCGAACGCCCGTTACTTCACCGACAGCTCGCAGAAGCCGCCGATCGACGTCTCCCAGGGCGACTGCGCGGTCGGCATCGCGATCGATTTCTACGGCCGGGCGCAGGCCGAGGTGACCAACGCGCGCAGCGAGCGCGAGCCGCGGGTGGTGTTTGTGACCCCGAAGGGCGGGGCGGTCGCCTCGGTCGACCCGATCGCCCTGCTGCGCGGGGCGCGTCACCGGGCCGTGGCTGAGGCCTTCATCGAATACACGCTCTCGCCGGAGGGCCAGCAGCTCTGGAACCTGCGGCCCGGCACGCCCGGAGGACCGGAGCGGTTCGCGCTGCGGCGCCTGCCGGTGCGGCGGGATTTCTACGCTCGCGCGGACCTGAAGCCGTACCGCAGTGATCCGGACGAGTCGCCATTCGGCGACGAGGATCATCTGGTCTACCGACCCGAGTGGACCGGTGGGCTTTACCGCGAGCTGGCCTTCGTGATCCGCATCATGGTGCTCGACACCCATGACGAGCTCGGCGCGGCGTGGCGCGCAGTCGTGGCGGCGGGCCTGCCGGCGGACGCGCTGGCGGCGATGGGCGACATG
>DAOQKI010000096.1:0-14992 GCA_035334485.1 Opitutaceae bacterium | reverse complement strand
CCGCCGCCTCGGCGGCACGCATCTCGGCCTGGGCCGCGGGCGCGGCGGCGGCGCGACACTCCGTGGACGCGCCGGCCTTCAGCACGGCCGCGCAGGCGGTCCCCTCCGGGTACTTGAGCACGCCGTGCTCCTTAACGATCAGCGCGCGGCGCAGGGGGATCATCATGAGGATGCCGAGCGTGCCGCCGAGCAGCGCGACGAGCATCACGCGCGTCAGCTCCAGGTCGAAACCGAGGATCAGGATCGCCGGCATCGTCACGCCCATGCCGAACGCGAGCGACTCGCCGGCCGAGCCGGCGGTCTGCGTGATGTTGTTCTCCAGGATGGTCGCGTCGCGGCCGCCGACCTTGGACCAGCCGCGGAACATCGCGAGCGAGATGACGGCGACGGGGATCGAGGCGCTGACCGTGAGGCCGACCTTCAGGACGAGGTAGAGCGAGGACGCGCCGAAGATGAGGCCAAGGATGGCGCCGGTGAGCACCGCGCGGAGCGTGAACTCTTTCATCACGGTTTCCGGCGCGATGTAGGGCTCCATTTTGGGGACGGACGGGGATGGCATGCGGAGGGTTTAGCCAAGCCAGAGGTAAAACCAAGACCCTTTATCCATTGCGGATCGCGAATCGCGGATTGCAGATTGGGCGGCGGTTGGCCGATGGGCCTTCCGGATTTCGAATCCCGGATGCTGGACCGGCGGCAATTTTGGCGTGCAACGGGACGTTGGCGCGTATCATCGAGCTGACACCCTTGCGCCGCCCCGCGGCCCCCTCCCAGCACCCTTCGTTTCCCACTTTCCCAATTTCCCGCTTTTCCAATTTCCAACCACTCCCATGCCTTCCCCGCTCTACCTTGCCGCCGTTGATCTCGGAGCCACCAGTGGCCGCGTCATTCTCGGGACCTGGGCCAAGAACCGCCTGACCCTGACCGAGGCGCACCGCTTCCCGAACGCCTACCGCGAGCTCGGCGCGCACACCTACTGGGAGATCGGGACGCTCTGGCACGAGGTGCAGACGGGGCTGCGCAAGGCGGCGGCCCTGCTGCCGCGCGGGGCCAAGCTCGCGTCGGTCGGCGTCGACACCTGGGGTTGCGATCATGTGCTGCTCAACGACGCCGGGCGCCTCGTGTTCCCGGTTCACGCCTATCGCGACGGGCGCACCCAGGCCGGGCTGGCCGCGCTCGCGAAAAGCGGGGTCGAGCGGATCTACGCCGCCACGGGCATCCCCAATGTATTCTACAACACCAGTCTCCAGCTCGCGGAAACCGTGGCCCGGTGCCCGGCGGTCACGGACCTCGCGACCCGCTGCCTGTTTCTCCCGGACTATTTCAATTACCTGCTAAGCGGCCGCATGGAGAACGAGCTGACGGTGGCGAGCACGTCGCAGCTGCTCGACGTGCACGGCTGCGAGTGGTCGCGCGCGGCGCTCGAGCATTTCCGGATCCCGCCGAGCTGGTTCGGGGCGCCGGTCCGCGCCGGGCTCAAGCTCGGCCGCGTCACGAGCCTGCCCGAACTCGCGGGCACGCAGGTGATCGCGGTCCCGGGACACGACACGGCCTGCGCCTACGACGCGATGCCGGCCGCCCCCGAGGGCGGCGACCTCTTCCTCAGCTCCGGCACCTGGTCGCTGGTCGGGTTCGAGAATCCGACGCCGCTGCTCGGCGCCGCCGCGCTCGCGGCCAAGGTGGCGAACGAGCGCACCGGCCTCGGCGCCTACCGCCCGCTGACCAACGTCGTGGGCCTGTTCCTGCTCGAGCAGACGATGGCTGACTTCCGGGAGCGCCCGCAGACGCCGCGCGACTGGGACGCCCTGATTTCCGCCGCGGAGAAACTGCCCGCTCCCGCCCGGCTGCTCGATCCCTCTGACCCGGCGTTCACCGCCCCGAAGTCGATGCGGGCCGCGATCGACGCGCAGCTGAAGCGAAACCGCGCCGCCGCGCCCCGGAACCTCGCGGGCTACACCCGCCTGATCTGCGACTCGCTCGGCCGCGGGCACGCAACAGCGGCGGCGAATTTCGAGCAGATGACCGGCCGGAAATTCCGTCGCATCCTTATGGTTGGCGGCGGCTCGAAGAACCGCCTCCTCTGCCAGGCCACCGCCAATGCCGCCGGCATCCCCGTCGTGTCCTTCAATCTCGAAGGCACCGCCGTCGGCAACATGGCCAGCCAGCTGGTCGCCCTCCGCGCCGTCAAGAATCTCGCCGCCTTCCGCCGCCATCTCGGCGACGGTCTGCAGCAGAAGACCTACACGCCGCGCGGCTAGGCGGGGACGGTGGACGGTAAACGGTGAACAGTGGGCGGTGGCGATGAGGTGGACCGTGACCGGGACCGGGGTACCTATTCGCGCGTATCGTGCGGACCAAAGGGGTCGACCCTCCGTTCCCTCCGTTGCCTCCTGTGAATCCCGCCTGACTCACTTCCGCCCCAGCGCGTAGAGGGCGTGAACTTCCTTCAGTCGCGCGGGCTCCTCGCGGGCCAGGCGGTCCAGCTCCTGTCGGAAGAGTCTCTCCAGAGCCCGCTGATCCTCGGGCCCGAGCCGATGCACCGCGAGGTGCGCCGGCGACCGGTAGTTCGCCTCCCAGGCGAGCGCGAAATCCTCGGTCATGAAGTCGACGTTCTCCGCGAGGACCGTCTCGGCAGTGAAGCCGGCCGCCTCCAGCGCCCGCCGGCAGGCGGTGACGGTACCGAGCGGCTCGCTCGGGTCGGCCAGCGTGACTCCGAACTCGGCCGCGCAATCGCGGAACAGCTGCGCCGGCAGCGGCGAACCGGCCTGCATGGTCGAGAATGCCACGCGACCGCCAACGCGCAGGACCCGGTGCCATTCGCGCAGCGCGTCGGCCGCCGGCATGTAGAGCAGCGCCGACGCGCAGAGCACGACGTCAAAACTCACCGCGGCGCCGGGTCCGAGATGCACCGCGTCACCTTCGCGGAACTGGAGCTGCGTCAGCCCGGACGCGCGGGCGGCAGCTTCCGCATGGCGCAGCATGCCGGGCGAGATGTCGATCCCGAGCACGCGGCCCGAAGGGCCCACGATCCGCGCCGCGGCCAGCGCAGCAAAGCCGGTGCCGGTACCAGCATCGAGGACGTGCTGGCCCGGCGCGACCCGCGCCAGGGTGACCAGCCGTTCGGCGTAGCGGCGATGCCACTCGCCGCGGGCATAGTTCTCGGCCCGCGTGTCGAAGGAGCGGGCAATCTCGGGCAACAGGGAATTCATCGCGGAGACGGTTCCCGTCCTGTTACCGGCAAAACCCGCCGCAGGCAAAGCCGAAGTCGCGGGCCGGGGCCCCTCAGGGCACCTCGTAGATCTCGAGCAGGGCGTTGCCGGTCGCGCCGTTCACCCCTGACAGCTGGACGGTGTAGACCCCGGGCTGCAGGTCCACCAGCAGCGCCGCATCTTTGCTCGCGTCGGGCAGCGAGAAGGCGCCTGTCCGCGTAAACGCCTGCCGGAGGTCGGGGTCTGCGCCCCAGTTGTCATTCTCCGCCAGGCGAATGTCGCCCTGCAGCAGGCTCAGCTTCGGATCCGCCAGCGTCCCGCCAACGCCGTAACCCGCGAGGGTCGGGCCGACGCCGCGGATCAGCAGTCGCTTCGGGGCGTTGCCGGTCAGTACAAATCCTGCGATCAGCACGGCGTCTCCGGTGCCGACCGGGGCGCGAGCGGAGACGTTTACCAGGCGCGTCGTCGCCGACGCGTCGGCGTCATAGGTCTCACAGAGCGCGACCCCAGCAGCGCCCGCCGCGTTCGACACGAGCGAGGTATACGATCCGGCGTTGAGCGATGCCAGCAGGGCCGAATCCTTGCCGTTCACGGGCAGCGGTGAGGCACCCGTCGCCACGGCCGCCTGGGCCAGTTCCGCTCCCCCGCCCCAGTCGTCGTTCTGCCCCACCAGCGGGCCATTCGTTCCTTGGAGCCGAATCTGGGGATCGGCAATCGCACCGGTCACGCCGTACTGGGCAAGGGCCGGCCCCAAGCCGCGCACGAGGACCCGCTTGGCGTCGCCGCCCTGCACGACGAAACCCATGATCAGCGTCTGGTCGCCCGTGCCGGCCGTCGCCCGCATCGAGAGATTCGCCAGGCGCGTCGTGGGCGCCACCATGGCGGAGAGCCCGGCAAACCGCGTCGTCTTGACGGCCGACGCCGGCTGCAGCGTGGCGGTGATGGCGTGCGCGTTCGGGTCGACGGCGAAGGTGAACTGCCCGCCGGCGGCCGAGGTGACCGCCATCGTGCCGGCGGCATTCAGTCCACCGGACGCCGCGTCGACAAAGGTCGGGGCCACCACGACCGCGAGGACGTCGCCGCCATAGCCGACGACGGCATAGACGCTGCCCTTGTCGCCGTTGAGCGCCGTCGCCGTGTAGTACGAGCCCGAGAGGGGCGTGGAGCCGCCGCCGCCCGCACGGAATTCGCCGGTGAAGGTCTGGCCGAGTCCGGCCAGCTGGCCGGTCACGGTCCGCGCACCGCTGCCGCTCAGCGGGGCCTGCACCGTGCCGGTGACCGTGAAGGACGCACCCGTGCCGCCGGCCACCTGTTCGGTGCCGCCGCCGGTGAACACACCCGTGACCGGATCGATCGCGACCGCCTGCACGACCACGCTGTGGCGGTCGGGCAGGTACGCGATGAAGTTGCCGCGGTCGAGCGCGGTCGCCCACAGGGCCCAGTTGCCGCCACCGCTCAACGCGCCGAAATAGGCGCCGATGAACACCGTGTACTGCAGCGATAGCGACGCGGTGTCGCTGGTCGCGGAGCCGACGGCGTTGGTCGCGACGCAGCGGAACTGGAGCGAGCTCATCGCGTAGTTCGCGGCCGTGACGGCCAGCGTCGCGGTCGTGGCGCCGGCGTACGGCCCGCCGTCGACGAGGTTGGCCCAGGTGTTCACCACCACGGAATGGCTCACCGGGTCCCACTCGGCGGTTCCGGCCTGCCATTGGTACGCCATCGGCAGGTCCCCGCTGGTGAGGACGTTGAACGAGGTGGTGCCGCCCACGAGCACGAACCGGGTCGCGGGCTGCACCACGAAACTCGGGGGCACGGCGGCCGTCGCCGCGCTGGCGGCGGCGAGAGACAGCGCCAACCCGACAATGACGGATCTCATGGCCATAGCATCAACTATGACCAGCTGGGCGGTCAGAACCGCCATCGGCGGCCGGTTTTTTCGCTCCTGCGCCGGACGCCCAAGATCGGGCGTCCAGCGACGGTCAGCGCGCGCCAGGTAGCGGCGACGACTGCGATCTCACCAGATCGTAACGCGTTCCGCGGCGGGCCGGCGCATCGGAGCCCCCTCCGGCACATCGAACGCCCGGGCGAACTCGTCGAGGTTGGAGAGCGGGCCGTTGACGCGGAATTCGGACGGCGAGTGCGGATCGGTCTGGACCTGCAGCCGCAGCGCCTCAGGCCGGCTGAGTCGGCGCCACTTGGCGGCGAAGCTGATGAAGAAGCGCTGTTCCGGCGTGAACCCGTCAATCTTCTCGCGCGGCTTGCCGGCGAGCGCCTTCTGCAGGCCGGCGAAGGCAATCTTGAGGCCGCCGAGGTCGGCGATGTTCTCGCCTTGGGTGAGCTCACCGTTGATGTGCAGGCCGTCGAGCACGGTGTAGGCGCCGAACTGTTTCACAATGACCGTCGAGCGCGCCTTGAACCGCGCCGCGGACTCCGGCGTCCACCAGTCGACCAGGTTGCCGCTGCCGTCGTACTGGCGGCCGCTGTCGTCGTAGCTGTGGGTCATCTCGTGGCCGATGCTGGTGCCGATGGCGCCGTAGTTGACGGCGTCGTCCGCCTTGGCGTCGAAGAACGGCGGCTGGAGGTAGCCGGCGGGGAAGACGATCTCGTTGGCGGTGGGACGGAAGTAGGCGTTCACCGTCGGCGGCGTCATCGACCACTCAGTGCGGTCGACCGGCTGGCCGATCTTCTCCATGTCCCAGCGGTGATCGAGGGCGGAGAGCCGCAAGATGTTCAGCACGTAGGGGCCGCGGTCGATCTTGGCGTCCGCGTAGTCGCGCCACTTGTCCGGATAGCCGACCTTCACGGTGAAGGCGTCCAGCTTGGCGAGCGCGCGGGCGCGCGTCGGCTCGTCCATCCACTCGATCGTCTGGAGCCGATCACGGAGCGCCTGGCGGAGATTGGCCACGAGCTGGATCATCCGGGCCTTCGACTCGGGCGGAAAATACTCCCGCACGTAGAGCTGGCCGAGCGCCTCGCCCGCCGAGCCGTCGATGGCCTCGATGACGATTTGCCAGCGATCGCGCAGCTGCTGGCGGCCGGTCAGAATCTTCCCGTAGAAGGCGAAATTCTCGTCGACGAACGGCTTGCTCAGGTACGGCGCCGTCTCGCTGATCAGGTGCCAGCGAAGGTAGGCCCGCCAGTCCTCGATCGGGGTCGAGGCCACGAGGCCGGCGAAGGCCTTGAAGAACTCGGGCGTGCCGACGTTGAGGTCGGCAAACGGCCGCGCGCCCGTCGCAGTGAAGAAGGCCGGCCAGTCGAGGCCCGGGGCCAGCGTCCCAAGCTCGGCCACGGTCATCTTGTGGTACCGGGCCTGCGGGTCGCGCAGCTGGGTGCGGGTCAGCGATGCCCGCGCGAAAGCGGTCTCGAGCTTGAGGATCGCCGCGGCCTCCGCCTGTGCGGCGGCCGGCTCGTCTCCCAGCAGCGCCAGCATGCGGGCGACATGCGCGACGTACTGGGTCCGGAGGGTCTTGGACTTCTCGTCCTCGCGCAGGTAATAGTCGCGCTCCGGCAGGCCCAGCCCGCCCTGGGACAACTGCGCCTGCTCCACCGCGCTGTTCTTGGCGTCGGCCGAGCTGCCAAACCGGAAGCCCGCGCCACCCACGCCCCCAGTCATGAGACGCGCGATGGCGGCCATCACGTCGGCCGGCGTCTTGACCGCCGCCAGGCGGTTGAATTCGTCCTGCAGCGGCGCGATGCCGGCCGCGTTGATCGCCGCCTCGTCCATGCCGCTGGTCCAGAGGTCGCCGACCTGCCGCTCCACGGCCGAAGCCTGCGCGCCCTTCGCGGCCGCAGCCTCGCACACCTTGCGCAGGGCCTCCTGGTTGCTCTTCTGCAGCGTCGCATGCGAGCCCCACGAGCTGTAGGCGGGCGGGATCACGGTGTTCTTCAGGTACGTGCCGTTGACGTACCGGTAGAAGTCGTCCTGCGGCTTTACCGTCAGGTCGAAGTTCGCGGGATTGACGTCGGCGCGCAGGAGCGCGGGCGACAGGGCGATCGCAGCCAAGGCCACCGGGAGGAGTGTGCGCATGCCCCACCCTCACCTGTCCGTCCGGCCGGCGACAAGCGCGCAGTGACGAACGGCGAATCGGCGCGGCCGGAGGCGGGTCCGGCCGGATGAATGACCCGCCGGCGCTACTTCACGAACGGCCGGGTGAAGGCGACGGCCTGGCGGACGAACGCGTCACCGTCCGGGCAGACGTTCTGGAAAATACCACGCCGCCAGCCGAAGTCGTCGATCCCGGTGTTGTATCCCTCGAAGCCGACGTACTGGCACTTCGTCTCCTTGAGCGCCGCGAACACGGCGGGCCACGGGATGAGCCCGCCACCGGGCACGCCGCGGTCGTTCTCGCAGGCGTGCAGGCCCCAGAGGCGGTCGCCCACCGAGCGGATCGCGGCGGCGTAGTCGCGGACCTCGGTGACGAGGTGGTAGGTGTCGAGGAGGATGTGAAGGTTCGCGTGATCCGCGCGGTTCACGATCGCGAGCATCTGCGCGGGGGTGTTGGCGACGTGCGAGCGGAACCGGCTCATGGGCTCGAGCACGATCTTCACGCCGGCGCGGCGCGCGTACTCGCCCAGCTCGTGCAGGCCCTCGGCCGTGCGCGGGAGCTCGTCCGCCGGCGGTCGGCGCCGCAGGACCTTGCCCGGGCGACCGTAGAGGGCGCCGGCGTAGGCGACCGCGCCCAGCTCGGCGGTCTGGTCGACGATGGCCTTGTGAAACTCAAGCGCCCGGCGGCGGTTGGCCGGATCGTCGTCGGACAGGTCCGCGCCGTCGGGCCAGGCGCCACCCGGCCCGACCAGGAGCGTGATGCCGTTCGCCTCGGCCACGCGACGCGTCAGGGCGGCGGAGAACTTCACATCGAGCCCGACCGAGAGCTCGATCGCCTCCAGGCCGAGGCCGCGGGCCCGCTCAAGCAGCCCGACTTCCGCGTCGGACCAGCGTTCCATCCAGAGGTAAATGTGTGCGCCGATTTTCATGAAAGAGGCCGGGAATCCACCGGGGGAAAGACCATGAAACACGGGCCGCGGCCGAGGGAAAGCCCGTTTCGCGGGGACCGCGTCATCGGCGGGCGGCGGCCTGCAACTCGGCGTAAAGCGCGGCCAGCTCCGGCATCGCGACGCCCGCCTGCTGGCCGCGCCGGAGGGGCTCGCCCCAGATCGCCTCGAGCTCGATCGGCCGGCCGGCCTCGTGGTCAACCAGGCTCGACGGCCGGTAGGCCCCGATCTTCGGGGTCTGGTCGAGGTGCCGCTGCAGGAAGGACGCCGGCACGTCGTAGCCGAGCGCCCGGGCCGCCGCGGCGACCTCCGTCATCAGCGCCCGGATGCGCGCCAGGTGATGGGGGTCGGCGAGCAGCCGGTCGGTGGTGAGGCCGCCCGCCGCGATGGCGAGACCGTTGAACGGAATGTTCCAGGAGAGCTTGCGCCACCGCGCCTCCGCCAGCCGGTCGTCGGCGGTGCAGCGTACGCCGGCCGCGGTGAACATCGCGGCCACGGCCCGCGTGCGGTCCTGCGCGGGACCGGCCAGCTCACCCACGTCCATGAAGCCCGGATTGCCGCAAGTCACCTCGCCCGGCAGGGTGCGGGTCGCGGCGATGAAACAGAGTCCGCCGAGCACGCGCTCCACGCCCACCACCGCCGCGACGGCCTCCTCGTTGCCCAGGCCGTTCTGGAGCGTGAGCACGGCGGTGTGCGCGTGCAGCAGCGGCGGCAGGAGTCGCGGCAGCTCGGCATTGGCCGTCGCCTTGAGGGTGATCACCACGAGGTCGACCGGACCGATCTCGCCAGCGGAACCGAACGCCTGCACCGGGTGCAGCGATCGCGTGCCGGCCGGTTCAACCAGCCGGATGCCCCGCTCGCGCACCAGCGGGAGGTCGCTCCGCATCAGGAAGCGGACCTCACGTCCCGCCAGCACAAGCCGCGCGCCATAGAACGTGCCGATCGCCCCGGCCCCCACGATGGCAATGGTACGAAACGGATCAGCGGAGTTCACCGGGGCCATCACGACACACGGCGTTGTTCTTGGCGAGGGCCCACTATCCGATCCGGATTAGGCCCAAGGAACACACGGAATACACGGAAGGGCTTCGTGCTTCCGCGTATTCCGTGTGTTCCGTGGGCGAATCCTCCGGGTTATTTCGCGACCTTCGCGTAGGTTTCCTGCAGGGCGCGGGCTGAGGACTGGAGGGCCTGGTGCTCCTTGGGCCAGAGCTCGAGTTCGACGTGGGCCAGCGCGCCGGCGCGGCCGACGACGGTCGGGACACTGATGGCCACGCCGCGCAGACCGTAGGCGTCCTGCTGGACGGTGGAGACCGGCAGGACCTGGCGGCGGTCGTGGGCGATGGTGTGCACCACCTCGGCGATGGTGAGGCCGACGGCCCAGCCCGCACCGCCCTTGCGGCGGATGACCTCGGCACCGCTGCCCTTGGTGCGCTCGAATATCTGCGACTGGAACGCGGGCGTGCAGCCCGGGAACTTCACCAGCGGGAGCCCGGCGCAGGTCGCGGACGACCACACAGGGAACATCGAGTCGCCGTGCTCGCCGAGGATCAGCGCCTTCACCTGTGTCGGCGCGAGCTTCAGCTCCTGCGCGAGGAGCGAGCGGAAGCGCGCGGTGTCGAGCATGGTGCCGAGTCCCAGCACCTGCGACCACGGCAGGCCGAGCCGGGCGGCGGCGAGTTGCGTGAGGATGTCGACCGGGTTCGACACGACGAACACGAGCGCGTCGCGGCGGAAGCCGGCGGCCTTGATGCTGTCGAGGATGCCGCTGAAGAGCGCGACGTTGCGGTTGATGAGATCGAGGCGGGACTCGTCGGGCTTGCGGCGCAGGCCGGCGGTGATGATGAAGACATCGCTGTCCTTGGCGCGGGCGTAATCGCCGGAGTAGATGCGCTGGTCGGCGATCGCGGACGAGCCGTGCAGAAGATCGAGCGCCTCGCCCTCCGCGAGATCGGCGTTGGCATCGAGGAGCTGGATCTCGGACACGATGCCGGCGCACTGGAGCGCGAACGCAGCATTGGACCCGACGCGGCCACCGCCGCCGATGATGGAGACTTTCATTTTTGAGTAGCGAGTAGCGGGTTGGCGTGGCTGGTAGCTAGAATCTAGTAGCTAGTAGACAGCATGGATGCAGGCCTGGTTCGGCCTGGGCGAACGGCCTACCATCTACCAACTACCAGCTACTAACTACCCGAGGCATCCTCGCTACTTCGCAGCAATCGCCTTCAGGATTTGCTCGGTGATCTGTTGGACGAGCGCCTCGACCTGGGGGTCGGCGGGGGCGCTGGCCTCGGCGGCCGCGGGGGCGGCGCAGACCGTGGCGGGACGGAAATCGGCGCTGTCGCAGAGCTCGCACTCCTTGAGGTTCGCGCGCGGGTCGGGCATGCCGAGCTTCTGGCGGAGGGCGATGAGCTCCTTGGCGTGGCCGCCGGTGAAGCGGTGGAGGCCGCTGCCGAGGCCGGCCGCGATCCAGATGGTGCGGCAGTAGGAATCGATGTTCTCCATCTTCCAGTAGGCGTCCTCGACGTCCTTGCCCCAGACGATGACACCGTGGTTCTGCATGAGGACGGCCTGGTGAACCTTGCCGACCTCGCCGACCTCGGCCGCGTTGGCGGGCGTGCCGGGGGTCTGGTACTTCGCGACGCCGATCTTGCCGAGGAACACCTCGGCCTCGGGGATGAGGCACGACGGGATGTCGACGTTGGCGATGGCGAAGGCGGTGGCGTGCGGCGGATGGGCGTGCACGCAGGCCTTGGCCGCGGGCTGGCGCTTCATGATGCCGAAGTGGGTCAGCGCCTCGCTGGTGCGGACGCGGGTGCCGGCGAGCTGCTTGCCGTCGAGGTCCACGAGGCACATGTCCTCGGGCTTCATGAAGCCCTTGCAGATGAGCGTGGGCGTGCAGAGCGCGAGATTGTCGCCGACGCGGATGGTGATGTTGCCGCCGTTGCCGTCGGTGTAGTCGCGGGTCCAGAGGCGGCGGCCGATGTCGCAGATGCGCTCCTTGAGCACCTCGATCGCAGGCGAGCGGAAGAAGCGCTCGATCTCGGCGGGCGTCTTCGGGTCAGAGCCCGGGGCCCACTTGTATTCGAGATCGGGCGTGCTGGGCGCGCCGGATTTGGCGGGGCTGCCGGAGGCGGTGGCCGCGGGGGAGCGGAAGGCGGGCTGGGAGCGGCCGCTGAACACGTCGCGGGCGGACGGGGTCAGGATGGAGCCGGCGGGCGGCTGTTCCCCCTTGCGGAGAAGCTCCTCGGCTTCGCGGGCGGTGATGACGTTGGCCATGGGAAAAACGGGTTAGGAGGCGGGTGGCGTGTAGAAAATCTCGTCGATGATCGCGGCGTTGAAGGCGTCGACCGGCGTGGGCGTGTCGAACGGCGCGGTGGCCTCGGCGCCCTCGGTGAAGCCGATGACGTGCCCCACCCCGGCGCCGAGATTGTCGTACACCACTACCGAGGAGCCGGCCGCGAGCGGAGTCATACCCTTGCCGGCGAACTCGGCCTTGGTGAACGGCTGCACCAGCAGGAAGCGCGCGCCCTTGTAGGCGGGGTCCCACTGGGAGAGGGTGACGCGGCCGATGACGTGGCCGAGGCGCATGTCAGTACGCCTCCTTTCCGAGCGGGTCCACGACGCCGAGCACCATGTTGCGCAGCGGCGACTTCGGGTTGCCGACCTGCTCGCGCGTCCGGGAGCCGTCCGTCGAGACCAGCACGCGCTGGTGCTGGCCGGCGCCGAGCGGGTCGATCGCCAGAATCGGCGCGCCCTCGCTCCGGCCGGCCTCGTCGAGCGGCTGGCAGATGACCGTGCGGCAACCCACCATGCTGGGATGGCAGTGGGTGGAGACGATCACGCCGTCGACGCGCGCGAGGATCATGGACTCAGTAGATGCGGAGGTTGTCCACCATCACGCAGCGGCGGGTGCGGGTGAAGGTGGCCGGGTTGGAGATGCCCTCGCCCGTGGTCGTGGCGATGGAGTAGCTGAGGTAGCCCTCGCCGCCGAGGCCGAGGCCGGCGACGCACGGCCCATTCTTCACGAACACGGTGGCGTCGAGCGCGCGGGCCATCTGGGTCATGTGGTCGACGTTGAGCGAGTGGATGATCGCAGAGTGCTTGTAGCCGTGCTCGGCCTTCAGCGCGTACTCGATCGCCTGGTCCATGTCCCGCACACGCACGATCGGCACCATCGGCATCATCTGCTCCTCGATCACGAACGCGTGGTCGACGTCGGTCTCGGCGAAGAGCAGCGGCGTGTTCGGCGCGACGTTCGCGCCGGCGTGCTTCGCGAGCACGGCGGCGTCGGCGCCGACGAGCTGGCGGTTGACGGCGGCGTGCGAGCAGCCGCCCGCGTCCTTCGAGAAGGTGAACGCCGCGGCGGTGAGCCGGGCGAGCTGCGGGGCGTTGAGCTGCGCGGCGCCGGCCTCGCGGAGGCCCTCCATGAACTTGTCGGCGTGCTTCTCGAGCACGAAGACCTCCTTCTCACCGATGCAGAGGAGATTGTTGTCGTACGCGCCGCCCTGGATGACGTCGCGCGCGGCCTTCTTGAGGCAGCCGGTGCCGTCGACGATGACGGGTGGGTTGCCGGGGCCCGCGCAGATGGCGCGCTTGCCGGACTTCATCGCGGCGTTGACGACGCCGGGACCGCCGGTGACCAGGAGGATGTTGATCGCGGGGTGCTTGGTGAGGGCGTTGAACGTGTCGAGCGTCGGCTTGAGGACGGTGCAGACGAGATTCTCGATCCCGAGCGCGGCGTGGATCGCCTCGTTGTAGGTGCGCACGGCGAGGGCGGCCGAGCGGGCGCCGCCCGGGTGCGGGTTGAACACCACGGCGTTGCCGGCGGCGACGATGTTGATGATGTTGCCGCTGAGGGTCGGGACGGAGTGCGTGACCGGCAGGACGGCGCCGATGACGCCGAACGGGGTGCGCTCCTCCATCGTGATGCCGTGGTCGCCGCTGAGGCTGTAGGGCCGCAGCCACTCGGTGCCCGGGACGAGCTTCACGATCTGCAGCTTCTCGATCTTGTGCTCGAGCCGGCCGATCTTCGTCTCCTCGAACTCGTACTTGCCCCACTCGACCGCCTTGGCGGTGACGATCTCCTTCACCAACTCGACGACCTTCGCGCGGCCGGCGACGCCCTTCTCGCGGAGCTGCTCGTACGCGGCGGCGGCGGCGACACAGGCCTCGTTGACATCCTCGAACACGCCGAAGCGGCCGGGTTTCACGGAATGCCCGACGCTGGCGCGCGTGGACGCGGCCGGGGCCGGGGCGGACGGGGCGGGCGCGGGCGACAGGACCGGCGAGCGGCCGAGGCTGCGCATCACGTCCTCCACGACGGCGCGCAGGGCCTGGTCATCAAGTTGCAGGGTGCTCATGGCGAGGTGCGGGATTCGGGATTCGAGATTCGGATTCGAGGGAACGGCAGGCGGGCGGCGCGACGAATTCCGATGGCCGGATCACGAATTCCGCCGGAGGCCGGCGGCGGGCGCCGGCCTATTTTTTCGGGGGATAGATCTTCTGGTTGAGGACATCGACGGCATCGACGATGCCGACGACGACGGCGTCCACCGGCAGGGTTTTCATGCCGGTGGCCTGGCGGGCAGAGCTGCCTTGGCAGAACAGCACGACCTCATCGAGGCCGGCGCCGAGCGCGTCGACGGCGACCACGGTGTTCGCGCCGGCGCGGAACTGGGTCGGGTTGGCCTCGTCGACAAGCATCGGGCGCAACATGACCAGTTTGCGGCCCTTCATGGCCTCGTCCTTCTTGGTCGAGACCACGGAGCCGATAACGCGTGCGAGGAACATGGGCGGAAGCCGGACGCGGGGTCCGGGTTACTTCTTGGCCGCGGGGGCCTTCGGGAGCACCAGGGTGACGTCGTCGTGCGGCCGCGGGATGACCTGGACGCTGACGACCTCGCCGACCGTGCGGGCGGCCTGGGCGCCGGCGTCGGTCGCGGCCTTGACCGCGGCGACGTCGCCGATGACCACGGCGGACACGAGGGCGTTGCCGACCTGCTTCATGGGACCGGCGAGCGAGACGTTGGCGGACTTGAGCATGGCGTCGACGCCGGTGACGAGCGCGGTGAGACCGCGGGTTTCGAGGAGACCAATGGCTTTGGACATAGTGGCTGAGGGTTAAGTGTTAAGGGTTAGGGTGTAAGTGGGATGGATTCGGTTCAGTTGCGGGCGGTATGGAGAATGCAGCGGCGCGTCTCGCGGGCCACGACGAGCTCCTCGTTGGCCGGGACGACAAACACCTTCACGCGCGAGCCCGCCGCGGAGATCTCGCCCTCGGTCCGGGTCGCGGCGTTCTTCGCCGGGTCGAGCACGAGGCCGAGCTGGTCGAGGTCGGCGCAGATCGCGGCGCGGAGGTCGGGGTTGTTCTCGCCGATGCCGGCGGTGAACACGAGGGCGTCGGCGCCGTTGAGCGCGAAGAACAGGGCGCCGATCCAGTGCCGGGCGGAATGGACCAGGACGTCGAGCGCGAGCTGGGCGCGGGCGTTGCCCTGCTGCGCGGCGGCGCGGATGTCGCGCAGGTCGTTGCTGACGCCGGAGAGCCCGAGCAGGCCGCCCTCCTTCGTCATCTGGCGCTCGGCCTCGGCGAGCGGGAGCCCGAGGGTCTTCATCACGAACGGCACGGCCGCGGAGTCGAGGTCGCCCACACGGTTGTTGTGCGGGAGGCCGGACTGCGGGCTGAGGCCCATGCTGGAGCCGATCGCGACGCCGTCGCGCATGCCGGCGACCGAGCTGCTGCCGCCGAGGTGGCAGGAGATGACGCGGAGCGGCGGGCGGCCGGCGGCGACCGG
>DAOQKI010000095.1:0-15013 GCA_035334485.1 Opitutaceae bacterium | reverse complement strand
ACGCCCGCGCTGCTGCAGCGCCTGCGCCGCCACAACTGGCGCCGCGCCTTCTGGTACGCCGGCAAGTAGCCCGCCGTGAACGCGGAGCTGGCCACCGCGCTGTCCGACGCCCCCCTGGCCCTCCTCGCCAGCGGCCTCGCCTGGCATCTGTGGTCGCGGCGCGCCGGCCACCCAGTCGCCCGGCCCATGGCGGCGTTTCTGGCAGCCACCGGGATAGCCGCCGCGCTCGGGGGAACGTGGCACGCTGCCCGTGAACTCGTGTCACCGGAGGTCTCGGACGCATGGTGGTCCGCGACGATAGTGACCTTGGGCCTAGCCGATGTTGCCCTGTTAATCGCCGCGACGACTCCGCTTTCGACCGGGCCGCGGGGATTTTTCCGGAGTTTCGCATGGGCGAAGTTTGCTGCCCTGATCGGATTCTCCTTCCGCGGGAGCTCTTTCCTGCCCGCCGCGCTGGACCAGGGTGTCACGCTCGCGGCCGTGCTTGGATTGGCGGCTTGGGACCGTCGCACTCAACGCGGTCTGCGCTTTGCGCCGACCGTGGCCTCGGCTGTGACAGCCTTGTTGGCCGGAGTGTGCCAGGTGGGGCGCCTTGATCTGACCCCGGTCCTAAACCACAACGTCCTCTATCATTTGCTCGCCTTGGTGGCACTCGCGGGTTTCTGGCGATCAGCGTCGGCCTCGCGCTCCGGGACAGCGGGCGTACGCGAGAAGATGACGGGGACCTGAACGTGGACCTCGGTCGCCCGCCCATCCGACTGCGGAGGTTCAAACGTCCACTGGGCGACGGCCGTCGTTGCAGCCATTTCGAATGCCGCATTGGTCGAGCGAGCAGCGGTCGGATTTCGAACCCGGCCCTCCCGATCAACCCAGAAATCCACTACCACTTCTCCCTCCGCCCCCAAGTACGTCATGTCGGCCGGGCAGATCGGAGCCGTCCGCGAAATGGGCAAAAGCGAATTCCGGTCGGCCGTGCCATCATGCCCGTGGAAGCCGCCTGCCGTAGACAACTTTCTGGTTCCTTCCCGACTGACACCGCGAAGGACATTCCAACCTTCGCGTTCGATCTGCGTCTTGTAGTAGGCCGCAGACTTCCATTCCTTGGCTGATTCTTCCAGCAATTGGTTCGCCTCGGCCATCCGCGCGGACTGATCGCCACCTTGGTCGAGGGCTTCGAAGAACAGATGTTCGGCGAGAAAGAACTTGGCGACAAGGTTGCCGCGGAGCGCCACTGACCGCAGGACTTTTTCCGCCTCGGGACCATCCAGCGGTCCACCCATCCCGTTCCGACAGTAGAGCGAATACAACACCCCAATACGGCTCTCGCCTTCGCTCTCTACGGCGACGCGCAAGGCCTCCCGCACTTCAGCATCCGACGGAGCCTGTTTGCCACCATCAAAGCGACGCATCACCAGTTGCTCGGCCTGCGCCGTCTTTAGTCCATCCTCCGCAGCCTGAGCGAGCCATTTGGCTCCGTCCTTTTCCGACCGAGGAACTCCTTTGCCCCGGTAGTAGATCAGAGCGAGCTCCATGGCCGCGTACGGCTCGTGCTGTCTGGCCGCCCGTTCCAGCAACTCGATTCCGCCAGCCCGATCAGCCGGTTGACCGGCCCCGTTGAGTTTCATGATACCCAGGTGGTACTGGGCGACAGCATCGCCTTTCGCCGCCGCCTTGGAAAACAGGGCTGCGGCCTGCGTCTCGTCCTTCTTCACACCTATGCCTCTTAGGAATGCCTTCCCCAAGAGCACCTGCGCGTCGGCGTCTCCCTTTTCAGCCGCCGGCGTCAACCACACGATCGCCGCCTGGCGATCCGCCTTGACCCCGTCTCCCCACCAGAGCGCCAGACCGACCTTAGCCTGGGCCCAAGTGTTGCCTGCTTTCGCACTCTCCAGATAGAGCCGATACGCTTCAGTTTCGTCTTTCGGAGCGCCACGACCCGTCTCCAACCAGTAACCCGCAGTATTGCGTGCTTGAACGTCACCACCGGCGGCGGCCTTGCGATACCAGGCAAGCGCCTGCGCGTCGTCTTGGTGCGCATCCTTGTTGTTGCTCAGCATTTCGGCCAGGGCGACCATCGCCTGGACATCGCCTTTGTTCGCCGCCTTTTCAAACCACTGCCGCGCCCCCGCGAGATCGGCCGGTCCGTCGGTACCATTGCGCAGGTTCTCGGCGCGGTTCCGGAAGGCGGTCGTACTCCCCATTTCGATGGCTCGGTCTTCCCACCGTTGCGCAGCCTTGATGTCCTTCTGGACACCCCTGCTACCGATCCGAAGCCAAGCGGCCGCTTCCAGCATTGCCACCGGATCGCCTGAATTGGCGCGCTTTTCTAGCGCCCGGAATTGCGCCAGAATCTCCTTCTCCTGGTCTTCCAGCTGACGCTGCAAACGGGCCGACGCTTCCGCAACTTGACGCGAGGCTCTCAAAGAGGGCGCCAGTGAAAACCAGATCCGGGCCGTGATTGCCATTACCACCACCACGAGGATCAGAATCGTGCGCGTCTTCTCCCAGCGGCGTCTCCGTCGCAATGATCGAAGGTAACCTTCATCATCCCGCATCCGTTCGAATTCGCGGATCGCCGATTCGAGGCGCTGCCGATGCACCGACACCGTGATCCGCTGCAACTCGTCACCCAGCACCCCCACCGCCTCGTCAAACCTCTCCTGACGGCCGAGGTACCCCGCCAAAGCCGCGACTACCGCACCCCGCATCTCAGGGTTTGCCAGACAGGCCCGCGCCTCTTCTTCCCCTTGCTGGTCGTCGCGCGCCAGCCAGCCAATGGCCTGCACTGCGTGCGCCAATGGATCCGACGGCGCCCGCAGCCGTATTTCGACGCACAGATTGAGCTGTCTCCTCCAGGAAAAGCTGTGCTCTGCCTCAATCTGGAGCAAAAGGCGCCATGGTTCCGGATCCGTAGCGTCCAGACTGGCCGCAGTCTTTACCAGTCGCTTGGCCCGCCGGTATTGCAGCCGCGACCATCGCCATTGGGCCGCACGCAACAGCGCGTCCCGATCCGAACTCCAGCGACTAACACTCTCCAACATCTTGGTCTCTTCCGGTGGGCAATCTCCCCACCGGCGCACGAGGGTCGCCTTCGGATTGAGCTGCACCGTGGGCGGCCCATGCCGCGCCGCCAGTTCCAGCACCATCGCCAGTTCCTTTGCTGGCGGTCGACCCAAGAAATCTACCTTGGTCGGCACCACGATCATCCGACCCCGCGTGAAATTCAGTCGTAGCTGATAAGAAGGCTGCGAGGAGTTTGGCGTCACGAGCTCCAGCTCTGCCAACTCCAACTCAGCCCATTCGCCAAACCGAGCTCCCGTCTTGGCTTGGGCGACTCCAATCTCATCAAAGGAGAATCCGCCCAAAATTGGCATGGGCGGAGAATAGGTGCACGGCGCCGGCGGTCGATTCCTCTTTCCGGATGCGTCATGTCTTTTGCTTGGCCCACCTAGCCGGTTCACCGAGACTGGCCGGGTGACCCCGCTGATCCTCGCCGCGCCGATCTTCCTGCTGTTCGAGCTCTGGCAGCTGGTGATCAGCGAGCGGTATGTCGGGATCAAGCAGATCGCGCGGAACGGGGATCCGCGGAAACTCGGACTCAGCGAGGTCACCGCGTTTTTTTGGAGCGGCCTGATTCTCGCCGCCTGGGTCTGGCAGTTCGCGCTGCTGTTCGTGCCGTTCACCCGGGTCTACGGCCTCGTGCTCCTCATTGTCTCAGCCGTCGGCTACGGCATCCGCCGCAACTGCGGTCTCAAGTGGCTGCTCGTCGTCCTCACCCTCGAGGGCGCCATCCGGATCGGCCTCCTGATGTCCCTGATGGGCATGGCCTGGAGAAGACTCTAGGCGAAAACACCAAACGCCAGTTTCCAAACGCCAAACCGATTTTTCCCAATTTCTCCGTCCCACTCGTCACTCGTCCCTAGTCACTCGTCACTTCCCAATGCCTTTCCCCACCCTCACCCGTCCCTCGCCCAACTGCGACGCGACGGTGCCCCACGAGCTCCGCGGGGTCGTGTTTCACCACACGGTGATCACGTTCGAGGAGACGATCGTGCTGATGACGGATCCGGCGAAGAAGGTCAGTTACCACTGCGTGATCGCCGCCGACGGCACGCGCTGCACGCTCGTGCCCGACGAGCACGTGGCATGGCACTCGGGCGTCTCGTCGTTCCGCGGCCGGACCGGCTGCAACGCCTTCATGCTCGGCCTGTCGTTTGCCGGCGACACCTACCGCGCACCGCTCACTGAGGCGCAGCTGGCGTCGGCGCTGGAGTGGCTCGAGCCGCGCTGGACGAGATACGGCTGGACGCTCGACTGGATGACCGACCACCGGCAGGTGGCGCCGGGCCGCAAGGACGACCTGAATCCCGTGGAATGGGAGCGCCTGCGCGGAATCCTCGCCGCGAAGTTCGGCCGCGTGCCGCCGGCCTGAGCCTCAAGTGTTGAACCGCCGGGCCTCGGGTTTGGACACGGGCTCGTCGAACGACTGGGAGAAGAACTCCTGCGCGGCGCCCATCCACTTGGCGTACTTGCCGTAGTCGCCCGCCCAGGAATTTGGGAGGCAGATCCGCTTGATCACGCCCCGGCCGACGTGGTCCGGCGCCTCCCGGTCCGGCGCCAGCTCGAGAGAAAACCTCGGGTCGCTCGCGTGCACCACGTAGTGCCGCGAACCGCCCGGTTCCTCCCGCTCGATGCGCAGAAAATGGGCAAAGCTCATTGCCGGGCGGGACCCAATCCGATCCCCCGCGCCGTGGCGACGCAAAAACCTCGTGACGACCCCGGTAAACCGGCCACTCCGGAGTTGAAAATCCGCCGGGTGAGGCGCACACCAGTACCGAGTCCGCGGCGCCCCCATGATGCCTTCCACCACGTCTCCGAAACTGCCCAAGTGGATTTTTTTCCTGACTGACGCGATTCTCCTGCTCGCCGCCTGGTACATCGCCAGCCGCAGCACCGGTCCGCTGTCGTCCACCGCCATCCTCTCGATCACGGCCCTCGTCGTCACGGGCGCCATCCTCGGGACCATTCCGCTCCTGCTGCACTACGAGCGCGAGAAGAACGAGACGCTCGACGACCGCCAGCGTGCGCTCGAGGCGCTCGCCTCGACCATCACGACCGCCGCCGAGCAGATCGGCATCGCCGCCCAGGGGCTCAATTCGATCGCCGACCTCAGCCAGAAAACCCTGAAGGCCGCCGAGCAGCTGCCGCAGAAGCTGCAGGAGAAGGTCACCGCGATCCAGGCGCAGATCGACACGGGGCGCGACGAGGAGCGTGAGGAACTGAAGAAGGAACTCATCGCCCTGCGCACCGTCGAGAGCGAGCAGCTTGCCGCCACCGCGACCAAGGTCCAGCAGGCCGCCGCCGAGCTGGCCAAGGCCGAGGCCGCCGCCCAGAAGTCCCTCGCCGCCGCCACCAAGGCGCCCGAGGCGCTGGCCGCCGCCGGCGCCGCCCAGCTTACCGCGCTCGAGGCCAAGCTCGCCGAGAGCAGCAAGGCGGCCCTGGCGGACCTGGAGGCCAAGCTCGCGATCCACACCGCCAACCTGAAGACCGCCCTCAGCGAGGCCGAGGCCCGCTGGGCCCAGCTCGCCCGCGAGGGCGCCAGCGCGGCGGCCATCGCCGCTGCCGGCAAGCCGGTCGAGGTCGGCACCCCCATTCTCCCGGTCGTCCCGCCGACCATGGCCCCGTTCACCGGCAACATCATCTCCATCCCGCCCGAGGAGGAGATCACGATCCCGCCGATGCCCGACGCGCTCCTGACGAAGGCCCCGGACGCCGGCGAGGCGGCACCGGCTCCGACGCCGACCGGACGCGCCGAGATCGTGAGCGACGACACGCCGCTGCCGGAGGAGCCCAAGTCAAAGACGCGCGACACCTCCGACCCGTTCCGCGCGGCGCCCGAGGAGACGCCGGCCGCATCGGCCGCTCCGGCGGAGGAGCCGAAGCCCAAGAAGCCGCGCGCCCCGCGCAAGCCCAAGCCCGTCGAACCTACGCCCGCGCCCGCGCTCGAACTCGCCATGGCCGAGCCCGCGCCAGCCGCGCCGGCTGCACCGGCCGTCGACGAGTTCAGCCAGGTCGCCCCGAGCGAACCCGCCGAGAAGGCGATCTCCGCCGACGGCGCCACCCGCATCCTGGTCACGGCCTACATCGGCATCGGCAACCGCCTCTTCATCCGCGGCGAAGGTCCCGGCCTGACCTGGGACAAGGGCGTGCCCCTCCAGTTTGTCTCGATCGGCAAGTGGCGCTGGGAAAGCGCCGAGGCCACGACCCCGGTGAAGTACAAGCTCTTCAAGAACGACGAGACCGAGTGCACCGCGCTCGGCGCGCAGTCCATCGACTCCGGCCACCAGCAGGAAGTCACCGCCACGTTCTAGGCTCGGTTGCGGTTCGGGGCTGGAATTCTGCCACGAAGAACACAAAGGGCACAAAGGCCCTTGGCGGCCGAGCTTCGCGAACCTCGCGGGCTTGGCGGTGAACCGGATTGGGATCCAATCCAAGTTAACCGCGAAGTCCGCCAAGCACGCCAAGCAAGCAGATCTGCCCTTGGTGCGCTTCGTGCCCTTCGTGGCAAAACAACGCCCAGCGCCAAACCCGACGACCGCGCCTCAGTAATGCGGTGGCCGCTCGTCTTTCGGGGGCAGATCGGTCTCCGCCGGACCCGACCCGCCGGCACGCTCGCGGAGCAGGCGGACTTCGAGACGGAGTTTGGTGAGCGTGTCGCTGAGCTCGAGCATGACCTTGTCCTGCTCCGTCACGTGACGCTCGAGGTAAGCGATCTTCTCCTCGAGCCGCTGCAGACGCTCGTTCATCGCTTGGTGGACTTCTTGAGCTCCTCGATCTGCGGAATCACCACGCGCTGGTAGCAGTCGGGACAGATCGAATGGCTGAATTCGCTGCCGGTGCGTTCGTTGATGTAGCCCTCGATCTGCTGCCAGTAGTTTTTGTCGTCGCGGACCTTCTTGCAGTACGAGCAGATGGGCATGAGTTCCTCCAGCTGCCGGACCTGGGTGGCGTAGCGCAGAATCCGCTCGGCCACGCGCAGGCGATTCCAGAGCTCGTCGAAGTCGAGCGGCTTGGTGAGAAAATCGTCGACGCCCGCGTCGGCTGCCGCCTGCTGGTTTTCGCCGGTGGCGTCGCGCGCCGTGAGCAAGATGAAGTAGGTGTACTCGGCGCCGACCATCGCGCGGATTTTCCGGCAAAGGCTCAGGCCGTCCATCTGCGGCATCGACCAGTCGCTGACCACCACGCGCACGGGTTCCTGCTGGAGGATCGTCCACGCCTCCTCGCCATCGCTGGCCTGTCGCACATCGTGGCCCAGCTTCAACAGGGCCTGCCGCAACACCGCCCGGGACACCGCATCGTCTTCAACGGCGAGAATCTTCACGGGCCAAATCGTGTGCGGCTCCGGGACGCGCGCGCAACGCGGAAAATGCCCGGCCCGGCGTGAATACCCGGTTTATGACCGAACCGGGAGGTGTCGCTCGATCTCTTCCGCCAGTTCCGCCAGCGCAAAGGGTTTGACCAGCAGGGTTGTCGCCCCGGCCTTGGCGGCCTGAAGGCGGACCGCATCCGTCGGCCTCCCGGTCATCATCACCACCGGCAGGCACCGCCGTGCTTCATCGCGCTTCAGCGTCCCACATACCGTGAGGCCGGACATCCGGGGCAGTTCGACATCAAGGAGCACCAGATCGACCCATGCCGGGTCCGCCTTGGTCAGGCCGGTTTCGCCATCGGACGCGAGGACCACGTCATGCCCCAGCTTCGGGAGACAACTCGCCAGGGTGTCCCGGATATGGGCGCTGTCATCAATCACGAGGATCCGCGCCATGGTCACTCCGAGGTTTTCGAGCCCTTGGCCTCCTCCCGCCCGAGCCCGCGCAGGCGGGCTTGCACCTCGCGACACGCCCGCCGCGGACCCGCCGCGCTCTGGCTCAATTCCAGCTGGCGACAAACATCCACCAGCCCGCGATAGATCCGAGCCCGATAGGCGCTCCGGGCGTCTCCCGGCCGACCCAACCTGGATTCCTTGGCAAGACGTGAAGTGCTCATTTGCCCACGATGTTTGTGCCTCACAAGTTTTGTCAACCACCCGCCTGCTCACAGCGCGAAATGCCGACAATTTTCGTCAAGCATGGCAGAGCGTAGCGTGATCTTTCGCCGCGTTGACTTTTGCCCCCGCCCTTCCGCTACTCGCGCCGAATGGACTACACGCTGCTTTTCCGAAAGCTTCGGGAAGAGAAGGGTCTGACCCTCGATGCGCTCGCGCGTCTGTCACGCTGCCACCGCAACACCATCGTCAACGTGGAGTCCGGGCGCCGCGTCAGGCTCAAGACGCTCATCCAGCTGGTGCAGAAGATGGGTTATCCTTCGGACTCCGACGAGATGCGCAGCGTGCTCCTGCTCTATTTCGAGAGCATCACTGAAATTCCCTTTTCCCGGGCCAAGACCAGGCAGGCCGCCCAGAAAGCGATCGCCAACTACCGGTCAGGCGTGAAACAGGCGGCCCAGCAGCTGCAGGAGGAAGTGCTGCAGGCCGGCCTGACCGAGGACCAGATCGGGCTCCTGCGATATGCGGTTAGCACCCGTCGCCCACTTGAGGTGATAAGTGAGTTTCGCAGCGCCGTTCACGACCTTGCCGCCCAGCAGTCGGAGCCCGAACTCAAGGTGGCCGAGGATTGACCGGGCTTAGCCCGGGAATCGCACGATTCAGGCCAGCCTCTGGCGCAGCCCAGCCGCATCGGTCACCGGTGCCTGACAGGAGAAGTGCTCGCACACGTAGGCGGTAGCCTTCCCCTCCACCGGCTTCATCTCCGCCAGCCAAGGCGCCCGCGCGGCAAACCACTCCCGGTCCTCCGCCGAGGTGAGCGCGAGGATCACCCGTCGCGGACCCAAGCGCTCATGCAGCACCGCGGCCAAGCTTTGGAAGTCCGACCTTCCGGGATCCCCCACCAGCACGACCTGCCGCACCGGCTCGAGCGCCATCGCCAGCGCGCAGAGCATCGCGGGCATCGCCTGCGGCGTGCCTGACCACTGGGCTCGGAAAGCCTCGATGGTCCGAATCGCACGGGTGTTGAGCGCTTCTTGGTTCAGCATGGCCGAAAGGCGGAGGAGGTTCATCGCCGCCACCGAGCTGGGGGCCGGCTCCGCGCCGTCGTAGTCCTCCTTGAGCCGCAGCACGATCGTCGGGTCGTCCGCGGCCGAATTGAAATACCCGCCCCGCGCCTCGTCCCAGAACCGCGCGTCCATGGTCGCCTGCAGCCGCGCCGCCCACTCCAGCCAGCGTCGTTCGTGCGCCGCCTCGTAGAGGTCGAGCAACCCCTGGATGAAGTAGGCGTAGTCCTCCGCGAATCCCTCCGCCGCCCCCCGGCCTTCGCGCCAGCTCCGGTACAGCCGCGCCGGGCCTTCGTCGTGCAACTCCCGCCGCACGAACTCCGCCGCGCGCACGGCCGCCGCCAGATGCTCGGGTTCGCCCAGCACGAGCGCCGCCCGGGCGAGCGCGGAGATCATCAGGCCGTTGTTCGCCGTGACCACCTTGTCGTCGCGCAACGGACGGGGCCGTCTTGCCCGCGCGGTCCGCAGTTGCTCGATCGCCGCCAGCAGCCGCTCGCTCGCCCGCTCCGGGTCGAGGTTGAATTTCTTGGCCGTCTCCACCAGCGACGCCCGCTGGGCCAGGATGTTCCGGCCGGTGAACTCCGCGTGCGGATCCCGCGCCGGGTCGACGTTGCCGTTCTCCTCCACGCCAAAGTGCCCGATGACGAATTCCGCCAGCGCCGGATCCTTCTCACCCAGCACCGCCCGTACTTCCGCCGCCGTCCAGACATAGAACGCCCCCTCCGCATGCCCGCCCTCGTCCCTCGTCCCTCGTCCCTCGGCCCTCGCGCTATCCGCGTCCTCCGCCGTATAGAACGCGCCCTCTGGGCTCGTCAGGTCACGGCGCACGTAGTCCAGGATGTCGCGCGCCATCCACGCGTAGCGCTCGTCGCCGGTCGCCTGCCGCGCCTCGAGGCAGTTCACCGCGATCTGCGCCTGATCGTAGAGCATCTTCTCGAAGTGCGGCACGAACCACGCCTCGTCCACGGAGTACCGGTGATAGCCACCACCGACATGGTCGTGAATCCCGCCCCAAGCCATCCGCCGTAAAGTCGCCGTTGCCAGCTTCACCGCCTCCGCGCCGGTCTCGCTCGTCGGTCCCTGGATCGCCGCGCAGCGGAAGAGGAAGTCGAAGTTCGAGGCCCGGGGAAACTTTGGCGCGCTTCCGAACCCGCCATTCTGCGGGTCGAAGGACTCATAGAAGTGCTGGAATCCCCGCTCAAACGCTGCGCCGCCCGCCACCGGGAGTTCCTCGGCCGCGGGTGCCGCCGCCTTGTCGACGTAGTGTTCGCGCAGAGTCGCGATCGCCCGCTCACCTTCCGCGACCAGTTTCTCGCGCTCGTCACGCCAGCCGCGCGCAATGGCCTGTAGCAGCGCCGCGAAGCCCATCCGGCCGTAGCGGTCGTCGGGCGGGAAATAGGTGCCGCCGTAGAACGGCTTGAGCTCCGGGGTGAGCCAGGCGCTCAGCGGCCAGCCGCCGTGGCCGGTCATCGCCTGGACGTAGGTCATGTAGACCTTGTCAACGTCGGGACGCTCCTCGCGGTCCACCTTGATGGACACAAAGTGCTCGTTGAGGATCGCGGCGATCGCCGGGTTCTCGAACGACTCGTGGGCCATCACGTGGCACCAGTGGCAGGTCGAGTAGCCGATGCTCAGGAAGATCGGCTTCTGCTCCGCGCGCGCCCGCGCAAACGCCGCCTCGCCCCACGGCATCCAGTCCACGGGATTGTCCACGTGCTGCAGGAGGTAGGGCGACTTTTCGGCGGCGAGACGGTTCGGCATGCCCGGCTACGGTCACGCATTCCCGCCAAGAGGCAAAAGGTTTTGGGTCGGATGCCGAACGAACGCCGAACATCGGACGTCGAACGCCCAACGCCGAAGGAGCGTGTGACGCGGTGCGCCGGCTTGGTGGATATGGAAGCGGGAAGCATCTCGCTTCCTGCCTCCCCTTCGACGTCCGGCGTTCGGCGTCCGATGTTCGGCGTTCGGTTCGTCTCCGCCTACTGGCCCAGCACCCAGGCGAAGATCAGCGGGGCGACGATCGTGGCGTCGCTCTCGACGATGAACTTCGGGGTCTTGGCGCCGAGCTTGCCCCACGTGATCTTCTCGTTGGGCACGGCGCCGGAGTAACTGCCGTAGCTCGTGGTCGAATCGCTGATCTGGGCGAAATAGCCCCAGAGCGGCACGCCGGTGCGGCCGAGGTCCTGATGCAGCATGGGCACGACGCAGATCGGGAAATCGCCGGCGATGCCGCCGCCGATCTGGAAGAAGCCGATGCTGCCCTCGCCGGTCCGGAGTCGCTTCGCCGACTTGGTGTACCAGTCGGCCAGCCGGACCATGTACTCGATGCCCGTGCGGACGGTGTGCGCCCGCTTCACCTCGCCGGTGATCACGCGGCCCGCGTACATGTTGCCCAGCGTCGCGTCCTCCCAGCCCGGCACGAACATCGGGAGGTTCTTCTCGCAGGCCGCGAGCATCCACGAATTCTTCGGGTCGATCTGGTAGCTCTTCCGCAGTTTTCCGCTGCGGAGGATCTTGTACATGAACTCGTGCGGGAAGTAGCTCTCGCCGGCCCGGTCGGCCCGGACCCACTCCTCCGCCACCGCCGACTCGATGCGCCGCATTGCCTCCATCTCCGGGATGCAGGTGTCGGTCACGCGGTTCATGTGCCGTTTGAGCAGGGACTGCTCGTCCTTGGCCGTCAGGTGACGGTAATGCGGCACCCGCTCGTAATAGTCATGGGCGACCAGGTTGAAGATGTCCTCCTCGAGGTTCGCGCCGGTGCAGACGATGCCGTGGACCTTGTCGCGGCGGATCATCTCGGCCAGCGAGATGCCGAGCTCGGCCGTCGACATGGCGCCGGCGAGCGTGACCAGCATCTTGCCGCCGGCCTGGAGGTGAGCCTCGTAGGCCTTGGCGGCGTCGAGGAGGGCGGCGGCGTTGAAGTGACGGTAGTGCCGGGCAACGAACTTGGAAACCGGACCCTTCCGGGCGGCCAGCGCGGCATTCACCGCTTCGGGCAGAACTCTGGCTTTCTTGGCTTTCATATATGCCTCTGACTACACGTCCGGGCCGGTGAATTGGCCACAAAAAACCGGGCATTTCGGGCAAGGAATGCGGTGCGATGCGGGGTCCGGGACGCGTAAACTGGTGTGGTATTCGTTGTCCCCGGGCCTTTTATAAGGCCCTTCCGATGCTCGCCTCCTTCCTCGCCGCCTTCTTCTTCGCGCTCAACGCGACCTGCGCCAGCCACAGCGTGCGGGCGCAGGGGGTGCTGCGCGCGAATCTCGGGCGGCTGGTGGTCGCCCTGATCGTGCTCGGGCTGTTCGCCCACACCGTCGGCCACGGCCTGTCCAGTGCCAGCCTCGGGTGGTTCCTTCTCAGCGGCATCATCGGGATGGGCCTCGGTGATCTCGGCGTTTATTCCGCCCTGCCCCTCCTGGGATCGCGACTGACCGTGCTCATGACCCAGTGCCTCGCCGCGCCGATCGCAGCCTTGGGCGAGTGGCTCTGGCTCGGGACCAAGCTGACCACCCTCCAACTGGTGTGGGGTCTCGTGATTCTCGTCGGCGTCGCGTTCGCGCTCATGCCCAGCCGCTCCAGTCCGCCGCGGGTCAAGGTGCGTCCCATCGGCTTCCTCTTCGGCCTGCTGGCGGCGGCCGGCCAGGGCTTTGGCGCGCTGGTGAGCCGGCGCGGCGTGACCGCGGCAGTCGAGGCGGGCGAGCAGGTGGCCAATGTCACGTTCGGCCTCAACGCCGCCTACCACCGCATCCTGGCCGGCGCAGTTTTTACAGCGCTGTGGTTCATCGCGCTGCAGGTGCTGAAGCCCGAGCCGCCGCCGGGTGCCGTTAGCGACGCCGAGCGTCGCCGCAGCCGCTGGTGGATGATTGCCAACGGTCTCGCCGGTCCGGTCGCGGGCGTCGGTTGCTACCAATGGGCCCTCGCCACCACGCCCAGCGGTCTCGTTCTGCCCATCGCGGCCACCACGCCGCTGCTGGCCATCCCGATCGCCTACTGGCTCGAGGGTGACCGTCCGACCCGTCGCTCCCTCGTCGGCGGCGTCATCGCCGTCGCCGGCTGCATCGCGCTCACGCTCAGCCGCTGAGCGACGGGCTCATCACCACGAAGAACACAAAGGGCACGAAGCCCAAGGTGATCCGAACTTAGCGGCCGTCGCGGACTTGGCGGTGAAACAGGGTCGTATTCGGGTCCGATTTGCCGCCAAGCACGCGAAGATCGCTAAGGCCTGAGTGGCTTGGTCTTCGTGTGCTTTGTGCCCTTGGTGGTGAACCCAGCCCCGAACCGACCGCAAAATCTGCGCATTGACGAACATGGTTCCGGTCATTCTTTTGGCCGGCTTCGATGCTCACAATCGCCGACATCGCCAAGTCCTACGGCACGCGGGAACTCTTCCGCGACGTGTCGCTGTTTGTCGCGCGCACCGATCGGTTCGGCCTCGTGGGACCCAATGGCGCGGGCAAGTCCACGCTCTTCAACCTCATCCTCGGCGAGGAGACCCCCGACGAGGGCATCATCGAGTGGGAGCGCGGCGCGGACTTCGGATTCCTCCCGCAGGAGAGCGCGCCCGCCGGCGACGAAACCATCCTCCACATTGCCACCAGCGGGAAGAAGCTGGCGCCGGAGAACGACGACGACTGGGACATCGACTGGACGCTCGAGCCCCGCGCCAAGAAGATCCTCGCCGGCCTCGGTTTCCGGGAGACGGATTTCCACCAGCAGGCCAAGACCTTCTCGGGCGGCTGGGTGATGCGCGCCCATCTCGCGCGCCTGCTTGTGAGCGAACCGGCGCTGCTGATCCTCGACGAGCCGACCAACCACCTCGATCTCGAGGCGCTGCTCTGGTTCCAGGACTACCTGACGCGCTACCCTGGCGGCCTGCTCGTGGTTTCTCACGACCGCGCGTTCCTCAACGCCCTCTGCACCGGCATCCTCGAGCTGCGCGCCGGCACGCTGCACCGCTACACGGGCAACTACGACGACTTCGTCGCCGAGAAGGAGGCCCGCAAGGAGCAGCAGGCCGCGTTGTTCAAGAACCAGCAGCGCGAAATCGCCCACCTCCAGCGCTTCGTCGACCGCTTCGGCGCCAAGGCCTCGATGGCCTCCCGCGCCAAGTCGAAGGAGAAGCAGATCGAGCGTCTCCTCGAGGACGCCGTCGAGGAGCCCATCGAGGAGCTCAAGCGCGTCAACTTCCGCTTCCCGCCCACCCCGCGCTCGGCCCTGCGGGTCATCCGGCTCGAGCATGTCGAGCAGGCCTACGGCGACCATGTGGTCTACCGCGACCTGAACTTCGAGGCGGAGCGCGGCCAGCGCATCGTCCTCGTCGGGCCCAACGGCGCCGGCAAGTCGACCCTGCTCAAGATCCTTGCCGATGTCGTGCCCATCCGCAGCGGCACCCGCGAGCTCGGCAGCAACGTCTTTCCGGGCTACTTCGCGCAGAATCGCGCCGACAATCTCAAGCTCAACCTCACCGTGATGGAGAACGTCATGGAGCTGCGTACCGCGCAGAACGACCTCACCGAGCAGCAGGCCCGCACGATCCTCGGCGCGTTCCTCTTCCGGAAGGACGACGTGTTCAAGAAGGTCTCCGTCCTGTCCGGCGGCGAGAAGTCCCGCCTCGCCCTCGCCCGCCTGCTCGTCGATCCACCCAACCTGCTCCTGATGGACGAGCCCACGACGCACCTCGACATGGTGTCGATCGACGCGCTGCTCCACGCCCTGAAGCAGTACGAGGGCACGCTCATCTTCATCAGCCACGACGTCTATTTCATCCGTCAGCTCGCGCGGAACGTCCTGCACGTCCACTCCGGCCGGCTCACCCCGTACGCCGGCGACTACGACTACTACCTCGAGAAGTCCAAGGCGTCGAACGCCCGGGCCGCCCTCACGGCCGGCTTCACCGACGCCC
>DAOQKI010000094.1:0-15089 GCA_035334485.1 Opitutaceae bacterium | reverse complement strand
GGCGAGCGGCTCGTCCCGGCGGCGCTGCGCGCCAGCGTGGCCGTCCTGACCGCCCACCCCGCCACGGCCGCGGTGGTCGTCCCGCCCGCGACTGAAACCGTCGCGTTCGCCAATCTCGCCTGGAGCGTGCCCGCGCTCCCGGAGAACACCTGGCTGATCGAGCCGGACCGGACCGCGCCGCGCGAGTTTGTGGCGACGTTTGAAACCGCGTTCGGCGCGGGCGCCCCGGCTGGGCTACATCTCCATTTCGCGGACGACCTAGTGGGCGCGAGCCACGACGGCCGGCCGCTCGGGCTGGCAACGGACTACGACGGCATGGTGGTGCCGCTGTCCAAGCTCTCGGACGGACGGCATGAGCTTCGCTTCCAGACCGAGCGCGAGTTCTCCGCGAAGCCCTTTGTCTGGCTCAAGGGCGCGTTCACGGTGCACAGCCGCACAGCGTACGTGCCGGGACCAAACGGCACGCAGCGGACCGACGGGCCGTTTGTCGCCCGGACGGCGACGTTCGATCCGGCCGCCGAACTGACCGCGGCGGGTTTTCCGTTTCTCCACCGTCCGCTGACCGCCGAGACGACCTTCGTCCTGGCGACGGGAGCGCGACAGTTGCGGCTCGACGGCGTGGCGGGCGACGCGATCCGCGTGTGGGTGGACGGCCAGCCGGCCGGCTGGGCTTGGGGCCCCGACTGGACGCTTTCGCTGGCGGCACCGCTGGCGGCGGGTCCGCATCGGCTCCGGGTGGAACTGGTCCCGAGCACGTTCAACTACTTCGGGCCGCACCATTACTACAACGGTGACTGGCACGTGGTGAGCCCCGGCCAGATCGTCGGCGACAAGAACTTCGCCGACCTGCCCGACGCCCCGACTCCGACGCTCATCCCTGCGTGGCACTTCAAGCCGCTGCGCCTGCCGACGCGGCTCGTCCCGATCGCGTAGCGCACCGCTCTGGGCGAAGGCAGCGTCGCATTTTTACCACGAAGATCGCGAAGCACACGAAGACCGATCCACCCTGACTTCGTGTCCTTGGTGCTCTTCGTGGTAAGATTGAGCCCAGCGTGCGCGAAAAACTCCGCCTACCGTTTCGCCGGGGTCGAGACAGGCGGCTCGACCTCGGCGAGGTGCATGCGGGCGTTGAAGTTCGCCGAGTCGCGCGGGTTTTCGGTGAGGAACAGGTGATAGAATTTCGCCGCCTGCTGTTTTTCGCCGGCGAGCCGCGACAGCTCGGCGATCTGGAGGAGGATGTCGGCCCGGCCCACCCGGTCGTAGCCGCCGAGCCGCTCGGCCGCCAGGAGGTGCGGGAGCGCCCGGCCGCCGGGCAGGCGGTAGTAGAAAATCGCCTCGGCGATCGCGATGTGCACCTCGCCCTCGGCGGCGGGCGCCCGGGCGAGCCCGAGCAATTTCTCGGCGGCCGCAATGCGCTGGTCCGGACTGAAGCCCGGGTCCAGGGCGTAGAGCTGCAGCAGGGCCAGGCGGCTGAGCGCGGACTGCGACCACACCGAGTCCGGATGCTCGGCGAGCAGCTGCCGGAACTGGCGCGCCGCCTCCTCCGGATCGGGCGTCTCCTGGTGGTGCTGCGCGATCCGTCCGAGGTAGAACCGTGCGCCTTGGGCGAACTCGTCGGTGCCGCTCTCCGCCAGCGCGCGAAACAGCGCGCGGGCTGAGTCGACCTGGCCCGCGGTGACCAGCTGCCGGGTGAGCAGCGCCACGCCGTGACCGAAGCGGGCCTCGCGCCCGACCGCGGGATCGGCGGACTGCTCGCCGGCGGCGAAGATCTTGAGGGCGGCATCCGCCTGGTAGTTGGCCAGCGCCTCCCAGCCGGCCGCCAGCTCCCCGCCGCGCGCGACGCCGACAACGGCCAGCGCGACCGCGGTCGCGAGCAGGAAGCTCAAGGTGGGAAGGCGGCGGGTCATGGCTTCGACGGATCCGGGGCCGCGAGCAGGCGACCGAATTGGTAGACCTTGATCTCGTTCGACAGCGTCGCGAGCTCGAGCTTCCGCGGCCGCCGGGCGGCAGGGGTGCCGAAATACGTCGCGACCGCGACGTTGTCCTCGCGCTGGAGATTGTGAACACCGCCGATGACCTCGCGCCGGAGATCGTCGCGGATGCGCGACGCCAGGCCGGCCTTGACCTCCGCCTGGAACTCCTTGAGCCCGCGGTTCGGGTTCCAGAGCGTGCTGAACCGCGTGCGGAGGAACGGCTCGGCGTCGATCGTGAGACCGATGTAGCTCGCGGCCCAGGCCCAGCCCTCGGTCTCCTGCGTGAACTGGGCGGCAAAGCCGGATGGCTTCACGCCGACGGTGGCCGGCTGCCAGTTGCTCACGTTGGTGAAGATCTGGGCGCCCTCGACGCTGGTGAGGAAGTGCAGGAAATCGATCGCCTCCGCCCGGTGCTTGGTTGCGCGATTGACGTAGAGCCCCATCACCGAAGTGCGCGGACCCTCGCCATACGGCCCCTTGGCCAGGTGACCGTAGACCGGGTCGTCCTGCAGCGGATAGGGAAACGGAAACGCCCCCATTTCGAACGAGCAGATCAGCGGCAGGCTGCTCGCCTCCCAGCTCGGCATCACGACCATCGCGGTCCGCTGCGACACGAAGTCGGCGAGCGCCGTGTGCCGGCGGCGCTGCACGAAGCCCGGGGTCGCGACCGTGCCGAGGTGTTCCAGCACCTCAAGTCCCGCCTGCAATTCCGGTGTCTCGAAGTTCCACTCGCCCCGGAGATACTGCGAGGCGAGCTGGTTCTGGTAGATCTGGAGCCGGTGCCGCACATCGAGCCGCTCCGACAGGCCCGAACCCATCGTGCCCATCACCATGTACGTGAGGAACGGGTAGGTGTCCTGGGAGGCGCCGAGCGGGACCAGGTTGAGGTCGTGCGCCTTCGCGTAGGCCTGAATCCGCGCGCACAGCGCCACGAACTCCCGGTAGTTGCGCGGCGGCTCGCCGGAGCCGGTGATCTTCCGCAGCAGCTCGCGGTTGTAGACGATGCGATTGACGTGGGAGGTGACGGTGACGCCGTAGTAGTGGCTCAGGGACTTGACGTAGCTGTCGTCGTTCGAGAAGCCGTCGATGTTGGTGTCGCGCCACGGCACGCCCTCGAGCGGGGTCCCCCGGTTGTACGGGTTGGGCTTCATCACGTCCTCGTCGAGCGGCTGGAAGCGCCGCGCGATGTCCGGCCAGATCCAGACGTACTCCGCGATGTCCGGCCCGGTGCCGCCGACCATCTGGGTCTGGATCCACGGCAGGTAGACCGTGTCGGGCACGGCGAGATGGACGACGTGCACCCGCGGGTTGAGCTGCTCGTAGCGGGCGATGATCGCGTCAAAGGCCTTCCGCACCGTCCCCTCGAGCTGCCACTGGGCGAACCGGATGGTCACCCGGTCGCTCCGCGCCTCCTCGGCGCTGCGCCGGAAGACGAGGAACGCGGCGATCACATACGCCACGCCCAACAGAGTCAGGCCAATCATCTGCCGGGAGATCTTCATGCAGGCCCCGGCGATGTAGACTATGGCGTCGCGTTCGCAAGGCGCGGCTGCGCGATTGTTCAAGCCGGCGCCGCCGCGGCGCGAATATTCCCGCCCGTCTTACGCCATAGCTTCAAGCTTGGCTCTCCTGCCTGTCATTCTGAGCGAAGCGAAGAATCCAGTTAGCTTTTGCCGCGGGCATCGGCCACGTCCCACTGGATTCTTCGCTTCGCTCAGAATGACAGGCGGGGTCTGAAGGCACCCTCTAACGCGCGGCCTTGGCCAGCCCGGCCAGCTGCTGCCGGATCGGGTACTGCCGGGCGTCGCGCGGATACTCCTGCAGGAAGGTCCGGTAGAATTTCTCCGCCAGCGCGCGATCGCCGCCGAGGCGCGCCAGCTCGCCGATCTGCACGAGCACGTCGGCGCGCGTCGCCGGGTCGAGCACCGCGGTCCGCTCCGCCGCCAGCAGGTGCGGCAGTGCGCGCGCGTCGGGCAGCCGATAGTGGAAGACCGCGTCGGCGATCACGAGGTGCAGGTCCGCAATCGCCTGCGGCTGCCGGGCCGCCGCCGCCAGCCGCTCGGCCTCATCCACCCGCGCCGCGGGCGTCGCCGGGCCGGCTGCCGTGTAGAGCCACAGGATCGCCAGCCGGGAGAGGGCGGCCTGCGCCCAGCGGGAGTCCGGGTGCTCGGCGATCAGGCGCTCGAAGCGGAGCGCCGCCGCGCGCGGGTCGGGCGGTTCGGCCTGAAACTCGGCCACGCGTCCCAGGTAGAAACGCGCGGCCAGCGCGAGGTCGTCGTCACCCGCCGCCACCGCCTCCAGCAGCGCGCGACCGCGGGCGACGCGGTCCGGCACCGGGATCGGCTGCGCCAGCAGCGCCATCGCCTCCCCCAATTGGTGCCGGCGTTGGTCGCCGCCGGCCGACGCCTGGAATTCCTTCAGCGCCTGCTCGGGCTTGTACGCGCCGATGAGCTCCCACGCCGCCCGGTCGGCGTCGGGCGCCCCGGCGGCGCGCGCGGCCAGGACGAGCAGCAGGCCGAGACTGGCGGCGCGGCGGCTCATTTCGCGCCCTCCTGCTCGGCCGAGCGGACCGTGGTGATCATCTGGTAGGTCCGGCCCTCGAGCCGGGCAGGCAGCAGCGCCACCGGGGCGTCGGCGCCGGGCGCGAGCATCTGCGCGGCGGCGGCCGCGGCGTCCTCGCGCGTGAGCGTCTGCACGCGGATGCTGATCTCGCGGTTGAGATCGGAGATGATCCGCGCCTTCATGCCGTCGTCCAGCGCCGCGCGGTATTTCTCCGGGGCGCCGTTCGGACCCCAGAGCTGGAAGTAGTTGTTGCGCACCTGGGCGATCGCGTCGTCGCCCGAGAGGTTCATGAACCCGCCGTCGAGCGACCAGATGTACCCGTCGTAGATGGGCAGGAACTGGCGCGAGTACTCCGACGCCTTCACGCCTACGACCGACGGCAGCCAGGTGCTGACGTCGGTGAAGATCTGGTTGCCCTCGACACTGGTGATGAAGTGCAGGAAATCGATCGCCTCGGCGCGGTGCTTGGTCGCGCGGTTCACGTACATCCCCATCAGCGTGGCCAGCCGGCCGTCGGCATACGGGCCGAGCATCTTCGCGCCGTACACGGGGTCGTCCTGCAGCGGCACGGGATAGCGGAACGCGCCGATCTCGAAGTCGCAGAGCTCCTTGAGGCTGCTCGCCTCCCAGCTGGGCGCCACGACCATGAGCGTGCGCTGGCGGACGAAGTCCATGATGCCCGAATCGCGCGACAGCTGGAGGAAGCCGGGCGTGCTGAATTTCCCGAGGTCCTGCAGGAGCTCGAGGCCGATCCGGAGCTCCGGCTCGCGGAAGCTCCAGTCGCCGCGCAGGTAGGCGAGTGCGAGCTCCTTGCTCGTGAAGCCGTAGACGTGGCGGTGGTCGATGCGCGCCGCGACGCCGCTCGCCGTGCACTCGAAGATGAACATGGCCTCGCCGATCACGGTGTCCTTCGAGTTCGCGATCGGCGACAGCTCGCGGTGGTGCGCCTGCGCGTAGGCCTGCACCTGCCGGCAAAGCGCGAGGAACTCCCGATAGTTGGTCGGCGGCTGGTCGGAGCCCGTGATCTCCCGCAGCATCGGCCGGTTGTAGATCATCCGCATGCTGTGCTGCGTGAGCGTCGCCGCGTAGTACTGGTTCAGCTGCGGGTTGAAGCCGTCCGCGTTCATCATCGCGTCGAGAAACGTGTCGCGCCATGGCACGCCCTCGAGCGGCGTCCCGCGGTTGTACGGGTTCGGTTTCATCACCTCGTCGGTGATCGGGGAGAAGAAGCGCCCGACGGAGTTGAAATCCACGCCGTACTCCACGATGTCCGGCGCGTCGCCGCCGATCAGCTGGGTCTGCGCCCACTGGCGGTAGGTGCGGTCCGGGATCGAGATCAGCTCGACGTGCACCCGCGGGTTGAGCTGCTCGTACCGGCGGATCATCGCGGCAAACGCCTGCCGCACCCCACCCTCCAGCTGCCACTGCGACACGCGGATTGTCACCCGGTCCGGCCGCGCCTCCTCCGCGGTCCGCCAGATCATCAGGACCACCGCGGCGACATAGCCGGCGCCGAGCATCAGCAGGCCCGCGGTCTTTCCGGTTAGTCTCATGGCCGTGCGCAGGGGTCGCGCGGGCCGAAGCTCCCAACCCCGGGTCGGGGGTGACAAGTGCGAAAATGCCCCGCGGCCGCGGTCACTTCGCCGCCGGCCGCGCGGGCGCGGCATGCTCCCACGGGTCCGCCGCGTCGCGGATCAGCTGCTGCAGGAGCGGAAAGCGCACCTCGCCGTAGTTCAGCGCGAAGCGCAGCTGACCGTCGCGGAACACCCACGTCGTCGGCACCCAGGTGAGCGGCAGGTCCATGAAGCTCTGGATCACACCCTCGCCCTTGCGCACGTGGTTCGGGTGGTGCCGCAGGATGAGGTTCGGCTGGTCGTTCAGCCCGTTGTCGTACAGCAGCACCCGGCCGTCGTCGGTGCTGCGGACCGTGACGAAGATGAATTTCACGTCCCGGTTCAGGTCGAGAAACGTGCTCCAGCCGTGGTGCTCGAGCTCGGCCTTGCTGTTGGGGCACCACGGCGCCCAGAAGTGCACCACGGTTACCTGCGGGCCCTTCACCGCCGCCGCCACCTCCTCCTCGAGGGCGATCCACCCGGTCGGCGGCTCGGCGGCAAGCAGCAGGCCGGACGTGACGAGAAACAGGGCGAGGAGGCGACGGGTCATGCGGAAAAAGTGACAGCCGCGCGGTCGGGCGCAATGCCGGGGTCAAAGTCCGGCGAGCCGCTGCCGGACCATGAAGCGCCGCTGATCGAGCGGGAAGTCGGCGAGGTAGGCCTCGTAGTACTTCCGGGCCTGGGCAGGTTGGCCGGTGAGCACCGAGACCTCCGCGATCTGGATCAGGGTGTCGGCCTTGGTCGGACGGTCGAGCAGGCCGATCCCATCCGCCGCGAGCAGGTGCGGCAGCGCCCGCGCCGCGGGCAGGCGGTAGAAGAAGATCGCGTCGGCGATCACCAGGTGGAGTTCGCTCCGCGCCGCCGGAATCCGGGCCCGATCCACCAGGGCCTCGGCCTCCGCGACAGCCGCGTCCGGGGTCACGGCCGGGTCAGCGGGATAAAGCACCAGCAGCGCGAGCCGCGTCAGCGCGGTCTGCGCCCAGATCGAATCCGGATGCTCGGCCAGCAGTTGCCGGTACTGGCGCGCGGCTTCCGCCGGGTCGGCGGTCTCGAGATGATGCTGGGCGATCCGGCCCAAGAGATAGCGCGAGGCCTGCGCCACCTCGTCGGCGCCGCTGTCGGCCAGCCGGGTGAAGGTGGCCCGCGCGGCGACGATCTGCTCGGCGGTGAGCGGCTGCCGCGCCAGCTGTGCCACCGCCAGCCCGAAGTCGCGCTCGCGCTCCGGCCGGTTCCCGCGGGCAAACTCCCGCGCCGCCTCGTCCGTCCGCAGGCGCACCAACGCTACCCACGCCGGATCCGGTACGTCCGCCGGCGGAGTGGCTGCACGGACGACCACCGGCCCGGCCGCCAGCAGGGCCAGCAGCGTGAACCCACGAACCAAGCCCCGCCCGGTGTCACTCAACACGTGACACGAGCTGGAGTGTGCGGGACGAAAAACGGGCAGGAGCATGGGAGGTCGGATCAGCGGGGCGGCGCGGCGGGTGACGGTGTCGCGGCGGGCGGGGTCATCACGCGGGTGGTCTGGTAGTATTTTGCCTCCAGCAGCGCGGGGGTCGCGGGGAGGCGGTCGGTCTCGTCGACGACGCGGCGCCGGGCGATGGCGGTGACATCGTCGGAGTTGAACGCCACGCGCGAGTCGCGGAGATGGGCGCGCAGGTCGCGGTCGGCGTACTCGCGGCCGCGCCGCTCGAACTCGTCCTGGAACGCCGCGACGCTGCCGGCCGGGCCGAACAGCCGGTGCATTTCCTGGAGGAAGAACATGTTCATCTCGGTGCCGGTGCCGCTGAAGTACGAGGTGGCCGCGCCCCAGTTGTAGCCGTCGTAGAACGGCATGAATCGCCGGGAGAAATCGGTCGGCTTCACCCCGCGGATGGCCGGGAGCCACTGGCTGACGCTCACGAAGATCTGGTTGCCCTCCACGCTCGTGAGGAAGCGCAGGAAATCGAGCGCCTCGGCCGGATGGGCCGAGGCCTTGTTGAGGTAGAAGGGTGTGGAGGTCTGCACGGAGCCGTCGGACAGCGGCCCGAGCGTCTGCGGCCCGTACTCCGGGTCCTCGGTGCCGGGCAGCGGCAGGCGGAACGCCCCGACCTCGAACGGGGCCTCGCGGCGGAGGCTGCTGGCGTCCCAGCTGCCCGCGCAGAGGATGAGCGCGTGGCCGCGGAGGAAGTCGAGCATCGCGACGTCCCGCTTCATCTGCACGAAGCCCGGCTGGCTGGCGTTGCCCAGCTCGCGGAATACCGCGAGGCCGTTGGCCAGCTCGGGCGTGCGGAACGACCATTCGCCCCGCTGCCAGCCGAGCGCCGTTTCCCAGTACGACAGGCTCAGCGTGTGGTCGTGGTCGAGCTGCGGCGAAAAGTGACTGCCCATCCCGTGGATGACGGGCTCGGCCAGCCAGCGGGCGTTGTCCCACGAGTTGCCGATGGTCGACACGACCACCTGCCGCCGCCGCGCGTAGTCGCGGACCTGGTCCGCCAGCACGAGGAACTCCCGCCACGTGGTCGGCGGCTCGTCGCGGCCCGTGATTTCCCGGAGCAGCGTGCGGTTGTAGAACAGCCGCATCGTGAACATCGCGATCGTCGGCGCGTAGTAGTCGCGCATCAGCGTGTTGTAGCCGTCCACGCCGCTCATGCCGTCGAGGAAGGTGTCGCGCCACGGCACCGCCGCGAGCGGCGTGCCACGGTTATACGGGTTGGGCTCGGCGACGTACCGCGTGATGGGCGTGAAATACCGCGGGGCCAGCTCCTCGATGCGGCCCCACCACATCGTGTACTCGATCAGGTCCGGCGCCGTGCCGCCCACCAGCTGGGTCCGCATCCACTGCCGGTAGATGGTGTCGGGCACCACCAGGATCTCGACCTTCACCCGGGGATTCAGCTCCTCGTACCGCCGCGCCACCGCCTGCAGGCCCTCGCGCACCGTGCCCTCGAGCTGCCAGTGCGACAGGCGGATCGTCACGCGGTCGTCGGTCGGGCTGCGCCCATGCCGCCAGACCACCGTCGCCGCCACCGCGAACGCGAGTCCCAGCACGGCCACGCCGACCGAGGCGAGTTTCATGCGGGGAGGCTCCCGGGTGAGGGTTGGACGGACATCCCTCCCACGACAGCGGAGGATGCGGCGCGGGCCAATCCGAATTCAACCGCGCTCGCCTCCGTCCAGCCGCCCGCCCAAGCTTGCCCCATGCACCTCCGTCCCCTCGGCCGCAGTCCCCTCCGGGTTTCCGAGCTCTGCCTCGGCACGATGCAGTTCGGCTGGACCGCCGACGAGGCGGCCTCCTGGGCCATGATGGACGCCTTCGTCGAGGCCGGCGGCAATTTCATCGACACCGCGGACATCTACACAACGTGGGGCGCGGACGGGCTCGCCGGCGGCGGCCGCTCCGAGGAGATCATCGGGCGGTGGATGAAGGCGCGCGGCAACCGGCGGCAGGTCGTGATCGCGACCAAGGTCCGCGGCAAGATGGCGGAGGGCCCCGGCGGCGAGGGCCTCGCCGCCGCGCGGGTGATCCGCTGCTGCGAGGATTCCCTGCGCCGGCTGCAGACCGACCATCTCGACCTCTACCAGTGCCACTGGGCGGACGTCGCCGTGCCGATCGAGGAGACGCTGGGCGCGCTCGACCGCCTCGTGCGCAGCGGCAAGGTCCGCGTCATCGGCGCCTCGAACTATCCCGCCTGGCGGCTGCTGGAGGCGCTGTGGCGCAGCGACCGGCTGGGCCACGCGCGCTTCGAATCGTACCAGCCCGAGTATTCGCTGATGGAGCGGAGCCTGTTCGAGGTCGAGGCCCGCCCGCTCTGCCGTCACTACGGGCTGGGCGTGATCCCCTACTCGCCGCTCGCGGCCGGCTTCCTCACCGGCAAGTACCGGGCGGGCGCCGCCATCGACAGCACCCGCGCGCCGGAGATCGCGAAGAAGTACGCGAACGACCGCGGCTACGCCGTCATCCGCCAGCTCGCCGACATCGCCCGCCGCCACGGCAAGACCGTCGCGCAGACCGCGCTGGCCTGGCTCCTGACCAACCCCGTCGTCACCGCCCCCATCGTCGGCGCCAACACCGTGGCCCAGTTGCGCGAGTCCTTCGGCGCCGTCGGCTACCGTCTCAACGGCGAGGAGATGCTGGCGCTCGATTCCCTCACGGACTACCCGCGAAACTGGCGGCCGATCTGGGACTAGCTCGAGTTTCGAATTTCGAGCTTCGGCCTTCGAATTTCCACCTACCTCCTTAGCAGCACGACGCAGGCGGACCATTCGCCGGGGTGAGTCCAGTGACACTCGCCCCGCTTGAGCGTGACCTTGCGGCGGTCGGCGTGGAGTTCGCCAATGACGCGCCAGCGGCCGGGCGGCAGCGGGATCCGCAGAGTCTTGACCCCGGGCGCGGCGAAGGTGTGAGCCACAACGAGGGCGAGGCGGTCGTTGGCGCGCACGACTGCCTGCCAGCCCTGCGCGTGACGATAGGCCATCACGTCGGGACCGTGCCGCCGTGAGCGTCCGCGCCGGATCACCGGGGCGGCCCGGCCGTATAGCGCGATCGCCTGGTCCACCAGCGCCCGCTGGTCGGGGCGCAGGGCCGCGAAATCGCCGGAGAGACAGAGCCGGCCGAGGAATCCACCGGCGAGGAGGTACGTGATCCGGCGCAGGTCGGTCCGCGCGCGGAGCACTGCCCACACCTGACTCTGGCACGGCAGCATCACGCGGTGGAGATTGGCGGCGATGATCGGAATCTCGCGGCATTCATGCGCGTCGGAGAAGCTGCTCATCGACGTGAGCGCCATCATCGACGGCTCGAGCCGGTGGCCGCCGGACGAGCAGTTTTCAATGACGAGCTCGGGCAGCTCCGTCCGAAGCTTCCGGAAAAACGCCTGCACGCCGGCGAGATGCTGCCGGAGCGCTTGGCCCGGGGACTCCGCCCCGTCCACGCCCAAGCCGATGTTCTCGTTGTAGTCGACCTTGAGGTAGCCGAAGTTTCCGGCGCGCAGCAGGTCGATCACCCGCGCCGTGAGATGCGCGACCACCTCGGGCTTGCGCAGGTCGAGGAAGCGGCGCGAGCCGACCGTCACGACGCGGCCGTCGCGGTGCAGCATCAGGTCCGTGCGCTGGAACAGCGGCGAGGCCGATCCGATCACCTCGAGTTCGAACCAGATGCCGGGCACAAGGCCGCAGGCCCGGATCGCGTCCGCCGTGGCGCGGAGGCCGTGCGGGTACATCGTCGCGTTCGGCACCCACTCGCCCTGTGCGGTCGACCAGTCGCCGCCGGCCGGCTTGTACCAGCCGGCGTCCATCACGAGGTACTTGATGCCCGTGCCGCGCAGCGACTCGGCCAGGGCGGACATGTTGGCGTGGCTCGGATTACCCCAGCTTGTGGTCCATTCGTTGAACATCACCGGGAGGGCCCGCTCGCTCGCGGGCACGCCCGCCAGCGCCGGCTCCTGCGCCGCCGTCAGCGCGGCGCACGCGTCCTCGAGCCCGCCCGCCACGCAGGCGAGGGTCGCGACCGGCGAGGTGAAGCTCTCGCCCGGGGCCAGCGTCTTCCACCAGTGGCCGAACTCGCGGTCAGCCAAGCCGCCCGAGATCGCGGCAAAGTCATCTCGCCGGTAGGCCTCCATCTGCCACGAGCCCGGATGCGCGAGCTGCGCGCCCCAGGTGACACCGGCGCCGGTGTCCTCGACCGCGACAAAGGGGAAGAAACCGTTCACCGGCAGCGAGCCCAGGGTGCCGAACCGCTCGGCGCGCACGCCCCAGCCGGCCCACGAGCGCTCCAACTGGAGATCCTCGAACGCGCGGGTTTCCTGCCGGCCCTCCATGCTCCACACCGCGCGGAAGCGGTGCAGCTGCAGGCGGCCCGGCGCATCATCGGTGGCGAACGGCGTGAGGCCGCCGACTGAGAAGCTCGCCAGCTGCTCCAGGGTCAGCGCAGCCGCGCCCGTGTTCTCCACCGTCACGCTGCTCTCCAGCCAGCTGGTCCCGCGGCGCCAGGCGAGGTCGTGGTGAGCCCGCCAGCCATCGGGATGATTGAACGTGGTGCGGACCGTGACTCGCCCGCCGGCCCGCGTCACCACCTGCCCCGCCAGCGCCATCCGGTCCACCGTCACGCTGTTGCGCAGCGAGCGGCCCTGGGCGAAGGCCGCCGGCGCATCGTCGCCGCCGGCCTTGAGCTGGAGCAGCGACTCGACCATCCACGCGCGCGGGCCGTGGTCGGCCGTGCCCTTGATGCTGTCGATCTCGATCCCCGAAAGGAACTGCCGGTGCGGCACGACCTTTCGCCGCAGCTTGGTCGGCACGAGCCAGAGCCCGAGCTTCGGGCTGCCCGCCTCCTGCACGTACAGCACGGTGACCTCACCGCACCGAATCTCCCGATAAACCTTCGGCATCATCACAGGTTCCATATTCAAAATTCTCCGCCCTCTAGTCACTCGTCCCTCGTCACTCGTCCCTTCCAATTCACCCGATCCACGCCAGTCCCAGCTGCAACCAAAACGGCGTGAGCAGGATGCTGGCGATCACGGTGGCGAGGACGATGCGGACGGCGGTGAGCAGGTGGCCGCCATAATGTTTCACGAGCACGATCGGCAGGAAGCCGGCGGGCATCGCGGCCTGCACCATGATCACGTGACGCAGGTCGGCAGTGAACGGGCCGTAGCGCGCGAGCAGCAGGAGCAGCCCGGTCATCACGCCGAGCCGCATCCCAACGGCGGCGAGCGAGGTGCGAACCTCGAAGAGCTCGGCAGGCCGGCCGAAGAAGTGCTCGGCCATGGTCGCGCCGCTCAGGATGAGGCCCATCGGGATGGCGCAGGCGGAGAGCGGGTGCACGACGTCGAGCAGGAGCTTGGGCACGTGGGAGCCGAGCCCGGTGAGGTTGACGCCGACCGCGACGAACAGCGCCAGCACCGGCGGACTGAGCAACTGCCGCCAGCCCTCGCGCCAGGATTTCCCGGCAAGGATCATCACGCCCACGATCCAGATGGCGGCCTCGGCCCCGACGTTGAACGCGAACAGGACGCCGAGGCTGCCGGTGCCGAACAGCGCGGTCATCATCGGCACCGTGATGTAGGCGTAGTTGTAGATGCCCGCGGTGAACGCGAACGTGCGCAGTCCGGTGCCCAGCTCGAAGCCGAACCAGCGCGCCACGTAGCGGCAGAGCACGATGCCGCCGGCCATCGTGGCGAAACCCATGAACGGGCCCCACGCGAGATTGGCGGGATCGCGCAGCGCGGGGTTCGCGTGGACGTTTTCAAAGATGATGCAGGGATAGAGGAAATTCACCACGAGCCGCAGCAGGCTCGCGTCGGCCTCCGCCGTTAGCCACCCCACCCGCCGCAGCCCCATGCCCAGGCCCATCAGCGCGAAGACCGGCAGGATCAGGAGGAGGAGGGTCCAGAAAGACATGGGGGGATTTACGATTTACGAATGACGATTGGCGATTGAATCCGTGCGGTCGGGGGCAGGGTGATTCTTGATCAGGACGCGCTGGCGGCTCACGCGGCAAGACCGGCCCACTCCCACCCGCCTGCGTCCGCCCGATCGTCGATCGTCATTCGTAAAGCGTAATTCAGCCCGCCATCGCGAGTCCCGCCAGCCGGCCCGTGGTCCACGCGGCCTGAAAATTGAAGCCGCCGGTGATCCCGTCGATGTCGAGCAGTTCGCCGGCGAAGTGGAGGCCGGGGCATTTCCGGCTCTCCATGGTCTTGAAATCCACCTCGGACAGGCGGACTCCGCCGCAGGTGACAAACTCCTCCTTGAACAGGCTCTTCCCGACCACCTGAAACTCCGCGCCCGTGACAAGTCCCGCCAGCGCGCCAAGCGCGGCCTTGCTCACCTGCGACCACGGCGTCGTCGCCGCGATGCCCGCGGTGGTCACCAGCCGCTCCCACAGACGCTGCGGGACCGGCAGCGGGCTCCACGTGGCGATCTGCTTCCGCGCGTTCTGCTCACGGACCGGGCCCAGCTGTTGGATCAGCGATTCGCGCGTGTGGTCAGGCGCAAAATTGATCACCACCGGGAACTCATAGTTCCGCTCGGCCAGTTCGCGGGCACCCCAGGCGGAGAGCTTGAGGATCGCCGGGCCGCTGAGGCCCCAGTGGGTCACGAGCAGCGGGCCGCGCTCGCGGAGCTTCGTCCCGGGCACCGCCGCGGTCACATCGGGCACCGACAACCCGGAGAGTCCCACCAGCCGGGCGTCATCGATATGGAAGGTGAAGAGCGACGGCACCGGCGGCTCGATGGTGTGACCGAAGGCCGCGGCGACGCTGAGGCCCGACGATCCCTTGTTGCCGCCGGTGGCCAGCAGGAGCCGGTCGCACGGGCGGGAGGTCTCGTCGGTCAGGGTGAGGCGGAACCCCGGCGTGCCGTCCGGCCGCGTCACCCGTTCGGCGGTGCGCAGGCCCAGGCCCGTGAACACGTCGACCCCGGCCTCGGCGGCGGCGCGGGTCAGGCAGTCGACGATGGTGCCGGAGTCGTCGGTGACGGGAAACATGCGACCGTCGGCCTCGGTCTTGGTCTCGACGCCGCGGGCGGCGAGCCAGTCGATCATGTCGCGGGGCTGCCAGCGGTGAAACGCGCCGAGCAGCTCGCGGCCGCCGCGCGGGTAGCGCTTGGCGAGCTCGCGCGGGTCGAAGCAGGCGTGGGTGACGTTGCAGCGGCCGCCGCCCGAGATCCGCACCTTGGCGAGGGGATGGGTGGTGGTCTCGAGCAGCGTGACGCGCCCGGCGGTGCCGAGCTGGCCGGCACAGGTGATGGCCGCGAAGAAACCCGCGGCTCCACCCCCGACGACGACGACCTCGCGCTGTTCAGCCATTTGCGCACGCTGCGAAGCCCGGGCCCGCGAGTCAATGGGTGCTGCGCCGGGGCAAAAAAGAAGGCCGCCGCGACACCCCTGCCGCGGCGGCCAGACAACCAACCCTGACAAAACTCAGCTTAGCTCGACGGCGGAGCCGCGGGCGGAGGCGGCGGG
>DAOQKI010000093.1:0-15590 GCA_035334485.1 Opitutaceae bacterium | reverse complement strand
CGCCATTCCGGTCGGTATCGTGGTGGCGATCCTGCTGATCGCGTTGACCGCGCCGCGTGGCGGGCTGCCGCTGTGGATGCGCCTCTGGCTCAACCTGCGCGGCTCGATCCTGCTCGCCGCTGCCGAAAATCCGAGCGGCATGGCGGCGGAAGGAACACTAGGAGCGAGCCAGTCGCCGGGCGCAAACCTAAGCGCCGGGTTTGGTTCGCCACGAAGGACACCAAGGCAACGAAGCCAAATCCGGAGTCGTGGTCTTCGCGCCCTTCGCGGTCTTTGTGGTAAATCTCAAGCACCCTGCGCCCTATGACCGTTGCCAAACCCCGCGGCCCGGCAGGTCAAACGTTACGCCTTCGCCAGGACCGCGAGCGCGGCGCGAGCGGCGGCTTCCTCGGCAAGCTTCTTCGAGGTGCCGCGGCCGGTGCCGACAGGACGAGAGAGGAGGAAGACCGTGACCTCGTACTCGCGGGCGTGGTCCGCGCCCTCGGTCCGGGTGACCTCGTAGCGCAGCGCATCGTTGCCGTGCTCCGGCTGGATGAGTTCCTGCAGGCGGCCCTTGGGATTGTCGGTGGTTTCCTGGGCGAGACGCGCGCCCAGGTCGCCGTACAGCCCGAGCACGACCCGGCGGGCCGTCGCGAGGTCGCTGTCGAGATAGAGCGCGCCGAACAGCGCCTCGAGCGCGTCCTCAAGTGCGGAGGCGCGCAGCCGGCCGCCACCGGCCTCCTCGCTGGTGCCGAGCCGCAGGGCGGTCTCGATGCCGAGCTCACGGGCGAGCTGGGCAAGGAACGCGCCCTTGGTCAGGGAGGCGCGGCGCTGGCTGAGCACGCCCTCGCGCTCCTGGGGATAGAGCTGGAACAGCGCCTCCGTCAGCACGAGCTGCAGGACGGCGTCGCCCAGGAACTCGAGCCGCTGGTAGCTTTCACCCTCGCCCGGGTGGTCCTGCAGCCACGAGGGGTGGGTGACGGCGCGCTCCAGCAGGGCTTCGTCGCGGAAGACGTAGCCGAGGCGGGCCTGCAGAGGCGGGAGGGCTTCGCGGCTCATGAGCTGGCGCTGGCGTAGCGGCGGAGGCCGAGGTGGAAGATGATCACGGCGGCGGCGAACCAGAGCACCGCGGCGCCGGCGATCGCCAGCACCCACTGCGGCTGGAAACCGTAGAGGATGGTGCGGGCCGGGGCGTTGCTCACCACCACCACCGGGAGGAGCCAGACGAAGGCGAGGCTCGCCAGGCCCTTGAAGGCCTCGCGCGGCAGGCGCGAAAACTCGGCGAGCGTGAAGTAGATGCCCTCGACCCCCTGCGCGCTGGTCATCCAGAACGCGAGCGAGACCGAGATGACGAGGATGCTGTAGTGGATCACGAGCCCGCAGAGGATCATCACCGCGTACAGCGTCAGGTCGAGCGCGGTGGGGTGCAGGCCCAGCTGGTGGGCTGCGTACGCGACGACGCCCATCGCGACGAGCGAGTTGATGAGACCGTCGGGGTCCAGCTTCCGGGTCGTCGCCATGAACAGGATGTTGCCGGGCTGGGCCAGGAAGAAGTCGAAGTATCCGCTGCGGATGTTGCGGCCCATCTCGAAGATGCTGCTCCAGAAGAACCCCATCAGGAACCGCTGCACCAGCAGCGCCGTGCCGACGAGCAGCAGCATCTCGTACTTGCTCCAGCCGGCGATCGACGACGTGTGCCCGTAGATCACGGCGATCATGAGCAGGTTCACGCTCATCCAGAACAGCTCCACCAGCGACCACACGAAGAAGTCCATGCGGAACATCATCGTCCGCACGATCGAGTAGCGGGCGCTGGCGAGCCAGATCTGGAGGAAGCGGGGCATGTGCGGACTTGGTAGTTGGTAGCTAGTAGTTGGTAGGTGTCTTGGAGATGGGAGATAGGAACTGGGAGATTGAAGATGGAAGATTGGAGATAGAAAGAGGGGATGCTAACTTCTAGCTGCTATCTACCAGCTACTCCGCAGTCGGAGGCGTCAGCCTCCGACTGCGGTATGCCTCCGGAGGCCGCGGGTCCAGAGGAGTTGGTTGACCGAGAGCAATACGACGACCCAGACAAGCTGGATGGCCAGACCCTGCGCGATGAGGCCGGTGTCGTTCAGGCGGCCGGTGAAGATCGCGACCGGGAAATAGGTCTGATAGTAGAACGGCAGGTACTGGGCGACGCGGTAGATCGGGCCGGGCAGCAGATCGAGCGGGAACATCTGTCCGCCGAGAATCGATTCCACGGCCATCGAGAGGATCACGAAGCCCTGGATCTCAAGGAACCAGAACGTCAGCATGCCGAAGCAGTAGGCGATGCTGAACTGGATCAGCGCGGACTGGACCATCGCCAGGAGCCCCAGCGGCACCCGCCACAGCTCGGTCGGCAGCGTGAGGTAATCGCGCAGCAGCGGGACCGCGACGAGCAGCGGCAGGAGGATGAGCAGGCCGGTGACGAACCGGGCAGCGACGAAGATGCTGAAGCGGTAGAGGAAATAGTTGATCGGCTTGAGGAGGAACTGGTTGATCAGCCCGTTCCGGATTTCCTCGCTGATCTGGTAGTCCTCGTTGAACGCCCCCACGAAGAACTGCATGACAAGCATCACGAGGAAGTACGTGAGCGTCTGCCCGAAGCTGAACCCGCCGATGTCCTTCGTCCCGCTGTACGCCGCGCCCCACAGGATGAACACCACCGTGAGGTGAAACAGGGAGAAGAAACCCCGCACCGCGAAGTTCCACCGGTACACCAGGTTGCTCTGGAGTCCGACGAGGAACGAGTGGGCGTACTTGTGCATCTTCTGTAGTAGCGAGTAGCGAGTAGCGCGTAGCGAGTAGGATTCTAGCGTGGGGCAACAAGTGCTCTGTTGAGTAAGGTCGTGGGGCTCGCGCAGCGGTCAAATGGTATTCTACGCGCTACTCGCTACCCGCTACGCGCTACTCCGAAGTGCTACCCGCTACGCGCTACCAGGCGTCAGCCCAAACCGCTCCATCACTTCCTTTGCGAGGGCGCGGTAGGCGAGGGCGCCGGGGCCGTGGGGGTCGTAGGCGAAGATGGGCTTGCCGAAGCTCGGGGCCTCGCTGAGGCGCACGGTGCGCGGGATAACGGTGGCGAAGATCTTGTCGGGCAGGTGCTGGCGCACCTCGTCGACCACCTGCTTGGCGAGGTTGGTGCGGGCGTCGAACATGGTCATCACGATGCCGCCGAGGTTGAGGCTGTCGTTGAGATGGGCGGTCTTGAGCCGGTCGACGTTGCGCAGGATCTGGCCGAGGCCCTCGAGGGCCATGTACTCGCACTGGAGCGTGATCAGGAGCTGGTCGGCGGCGGCGAGGCTGTTCATCGAGAGCATGCCGAGCGCGGGCGGGCAGTCGATGATCACGGCGCGGTAGCCCTGCGAGGCGCGCAGCGGCTCGAGCACGCCGCGGAGCTTCATCAGGTAGTTCTCCATCTGCGCGAGCTCGATCTCGGCGGCGGCGAGGTCCTCCTCGGCCGGGACCAGCGCGAGGTGCTCGTACGCGGTCGGCGTGATCATGTCGAACACCGAGCCTTCGCCATGCAGCGGGCCGTAGAGGCTCTTGCCGGCCTGCTTCTCGACGCCGAGCGCGCTGGTGGCGTTCGCCTGCGGGTCGAGGTCGATCAGCAGCGTGTGGATCTTCTTCTCGGCCAGCGCCGCGGCGAGGTTGACCGCGGTGGTGGTCTTGCCGACGCCGCCCTTCTGGTTGGCGATGGTGAAAACGGTGGTGGCCATGAATTCCGCCGAGTAAGGGCGAATCCGTTCCCTCCGCAAGCCAAGCCGCGCGCTTCGCGCGCGGCGGGAGCTGGAAGATTGGAGCTGGGATATGGAATACCGGCCGGACTCAGCGGCCTTCCATCTCCCGACTCCTATCTCCCAACTCCAAATAGCGCGGGCTTCGCCCGCGCTATTCCCCGACCAGGTGCTCGATCTCCTCCCGGGAGAGGGTCTGCATGTCGATCTCCTTCTTGATCGCGCCGAGGCTGACGAGGCACTCGGTGAACAGCTCGCGCGTGCGGAGCTCGAGCGCCTTCGCGTCGAGGTTTGTCATGACCTCGATGATGCGGGTGCCCTTGCGGACGTGCGTGCGCTCGTCGGCGCGGATGTAGTCGGAGATGTGGCGCAGCAGCTCGTCGTTGCGCGCGGCGGCGGTGTCGATGAGGTCGTTGATCGTCTTGAGGACGCCGACCTCGCCGAAGAGGTTGATCTCGGCCATCGCGAACGCCGGGTCCATCGGGCCGCGGCAGGTCGAGCTCGTGAGCCGGTTGCGCAGCTCGAACGGGTCGTAGCCCGAAGCGAGCATGGCGCGGTGGCCGATCTCGGTGTGGCGCGCCTCGTCCCACGTGATGCGCGCGAGGTCGTACTCGGCGTTGAAATCCTTGAAGCGGATGTCCCACACGAACGTGCCGAACGCCTCGATGGCGTCGACCTCGTCGCGCTGTGTGCGGATGAACCGCAGGCGCAGGGCCTCGTACGAGTCCTTGTCGTAGCGGGGCGCGCCGTCGGCCTTCTCGTAGTCGCCGGTGTGGCGGAAAGTGTCGAAGCGGACGTCACGCAGCGGCGAGGTGCCGCGCTGGTACGGCTGGGCGTCGATGCGGAGCGGGGCGGGGGCCTCGCCGCGCGCATCGGCGCCGGTGACGCCGCCGATCGAGGCGAGCAGGCGGGTGAGGTGCCAGCGCCAGGTGGCGAGACCGGCCTCCTCGACGCCGCCCGCGACGTAGGCGTCGACGGCCGCGTCGGCCCACTCGAGCATCGGCTCGTAGTCGACGAGGATGCGGCGCAGGCAGCGGATCGTCGGGGTGTCCGTCACCTGGTCCGTGTCGTCAATGTGGTGCCGGTATGCGGTCGCCAGCGCGCGGCCCAGGACCTGGTGGACGCCGACGAGAAGCTCGGCCGACGAGTTGGCGCTGAGCATCTCGTCGATGAAGCGGTCGACGTCGGCGTCGCGATGGGCGTCGATCGCCGGGGGACGCATCTCCTGCTCGGTGAGGCGCTCGCGCAGGAGGCGGGCAGCGTCGGCGTGGTAGAAGATGTGACGGCCGGTCTCGAGCTTCACCTCGTACTCCGGGATGGAGAGGGTCCAGGACCCGAGGGCGTGCATCAGGCGGCGCTCGAGGTAGAAGAAGCGGAGCAGCCGGCGGCTGTTCTCCTTCACGGTGAACTTGCCGCCCAGCTGGCGGCGGTCGACCGGGAAGCGGTAGGGATAGCGGGCGCGGCGCTCGGCGGCGGCCTCGCGCTGGCCGGCGAGGCTCTGCGCGGCGATGATGGCTTTCGGCGCGTCGGCGCCACGGTTTTCTTCGGGTAGTTTCATGACAAGGTTCAGGTTGGGAAACAGAGACGGGGCCGCAGGGGTGGCGGCAGGGTACGACCCAATTTAGCGGGAAACCCCGGCCCGGGCGTTCAGGATCTTGCGGCCAAAGGTGCAGGAAATTTCCGCCGACCGGAAGATACTGCATGCGGAATTCCGGATTCCGGAGGGCTGTGATCTGCCTTCGATGTCCGGCGTTCGATGTCCGATGTTCGATGTTCGCCTTCCGCTGTTCTCGCTCCTCCCGTCGGCGTCCGGCGTTGGGCGTCCGACGTTCGACGTTCGCCCGCCACGCGGGCCATTTCCTTCATCCTTTCACCGCGCCGCTCGTCAGCCCGGCGATAAACTCCCGCTGGAGGAAGAGGAACAGGGCCATCACCGGGGCGATGGCGACGAGCGTGCCGGCCATGATCAGGCCGTACTCGCCGCCGTAAAGTCCCCGCAGGTTGAAGATCGCGACCGAGAGCGGGTACCGCTCCGGGGTCTGCAGCATGATCTGGGGACTGATGAAGTTGTTCCAGGTGCCGATGAACGCGAGGGCGAGGAACGTGCCCACCATGGGCCGCACCAGCGGTAGGACCACCGTGGTGAAGATCCGGATCTCGCCGCAGCCGTCGAGGCGCGCCGACTCGATCAGCTCGGTGGGCACGCTGTTGAGCATGGCCTGCCGGAACAGGTAGAGACCGAAGGCCGGCGCGACGCCCGGGAGGATGATGGCGGCGTAGCTGTCGAGCAGGCCGAGATGGAAGGTCGTCTCGAAGACCGGCCCGAGCAGCAGCGCGCCCGGGAGGACGACGGTGCCGAGGATCGCGGTGGTGATGACCTCGCGGCCGGGAAACCGGAACTTGGCCAGCGCGTAGCCGCCGGCTGCACAGCAGAAGGTCGCGATCACGCTGGTCAAGGACGCGAGGAAGACGGAGTGCAGGAGGGCTGCGCCCGTGGGAAACCGCGTGAACAGCCGGAAGAAGTTCTCGGTGGTCAGGCGGTCCCACGCGACGCCGAGGAAACCGTCGCCCGACGGCAGGAACTGCGACCCGGCAATGTCGGCGGGCTGCTTGAACGCCGCGCCGAGCATCCAGGCGAAAGGCAGCAGCGTGAGCACGGTGAACGCGACAAGCGCGGCGAGGACGAGGAAGCGGGCGAGGCGGGACCAGTTCATGCGGAGTGGTCCTCGCCGCGGCTGAGGCGACGGTGGAGGAGGGCGAGGCCGACCAGCGCGAGGGTCAGGATCCAACCGATCGCGCTGGCGTAGCCCAGGTTGCCGCTGATGAAGCCGGTCTGGTAGAGATAGGTGACGACCGTGAGCGCCTGGCTGTTGGGCCCGTTGCCCGCGGTGTCGTTGTAGAGGATGAACGGGAGGTCGAAGAGCTGCAGGCCGCCGGTGATGGTGAGGAGGACCAGGATATTGAGCACCGGCCGGATCTCCGGAAGCGTGACATGCCAGAAGCGCTGCCACGGGCCGGCGCCGTCGATCGCCGCCGCGTCGAGCAGTTCGCGCGACACGTTCTGCAGGGCGGCGAGGAGGTAGGCGAGGTTGAAGCCGGTGGACAGCCACACGGACGCGGCGACGAGCGAGGTCTTCACGTACTGGTCGAGCCAGGGGAAGTTCGGGTCCCAGTGCAGGAACAGCGCGTGCAGGCCGTGGTTCACCAGGCCGATCCGCTTCTCCAGCAGCAGGGCGAAGAGCGTGCTGACGAACACCGCGCCGACGACGTACGGTGAGAAGAACACGAGGCGGAACAGCGCGCGGCCGCGGAGCCCGGGCCGGTTGAGCAGGAGCGCGAGGCCGAGCGCGACCGGCATCTGCACGACGAGGATGCCACCGGCGACCAAGAGCGTGTTGCCGACCGCCGTCCAGAACCACGGGTCATGCCAGACCCCCTGGAAGTTGAGGAATCCGACAAACACGCGCGTCCGCGGCCCGTAGGTCTGCTCGAACGCCAGGATCAGCGAGCGCAGCAGCGGCCAGCCGATGAAGGTGGAGAACAGGACCCCGAACGGCGCCAGGAACAGCCACGGGACCCACGCGGGATGCGGACGGTAGGTCTTCATGGGGTGGGACGGGCGAGGAAGGTGTTGCGGCGCATCTGGGCCTGGAGGTCGCGCTGGGCGGCGGCGAGCAGGGCCCGGGCGCGCGGCAGCAGCTGGGCCGGATCGGAGATGGCCTCCCGGTCGGCCATCGTCGCGAGCTGGTGCGCGACGTTGCCGAGGTAGGTCGTGGCGTGGGTGTAATACGGCGACGACGGTCGCAGCGGCACCGAGGGCGCGAGGCGCAGGTAGAGCCGGCCGACCGGCTGGCCGCTGAAGAACGCGCTGGGCTCGTCGAACACCGGGTGCCCCCAGTTCGCCTTCACCGGCGTCACGATGCCCCGGTCGCGGAACAGGTGCTCGGCGCTGACCGGCGAGAGGTAGAGTTCCTTCAGCGCCGCCCAGGCGAGATCGACATCGGGGGTCGACCGCGCGATGCCCATCATCGTGCCGCCCTGCACCGAGGTCCGGCGACCGCCGGGCCGCCACGCCGGCAGGGGCATCAGTTTGAACTGGCCGGCCATGTCCGTGAGCATCGTGGTCATCGAGCCGGCGAAGAAATCAGGCGCGATGATGCCGATGACGAAGCCGCTGTGCACCATCTGCTGGCCGGAGACCGTGCCGAGGTTGGCGTCGCCGATCACGCGGCCCGGGCCCTCGAACCACGTGGCCAGCCGCGCGAGGATCTCGGCGTTGATCTCGGTGTCGAGGTTGGCCTGCCCGTCGTCCGTGAAGAAGGTGCCGCCGGCCTGGAGCAGGATCACCTCCGCGGTGGACGGGTTGGCGTAGGTGCCGTTCAGCGGGTAGCAGTCGCCCCGGCCGTCGCCGTCGAGGTCGCGCATCAGCGGCCGCATGGCGCGGAAATAATCGTCCCACGTCTCGATGCGCGAAACGTCGATGCCGGCCGCCTCGACGAGGTCGCGGCGGTAGGCGAGCATGACCGGGTGGACATCGTGGGGCAGGCCGAAGATGTGGCCGCGGGTCGTCCACGGGCTGAACGACGCCGCGTTGATCTGGTCGAGCAGACCCTCCCGCCGCAGGCGGTCGGTCAGGTCCACGAAACCGATCCCGTCGATCGGCCCGGCGAACACCGGCCCGGTCTGCGTGCGCTCGATCTCGAGCAGGTCGGCCACCGGGGTGCCCGCGAGGAAGCCCGACATCATCCGCGTCTGCAGGGCGGAACCGGAGAGGACGTTTAGCGCGAGCGGGTGACCGGGATGGAGGCGGTTCCAGCCCGGCACGAGCAGGCGGTAGACGTCGACGTGGCCGGGGTCGAATGCCCAGACCTGCAGCCCCACTGTCGGCCGGATCGTCTCAAACCACATCACCACCGAGGAGAGCACGGCCAGGACGGCCAGCACGCCGAGGCCGGAGCGGGGCAGGCGGGGCAGGAGGCGGCTCATCGGGCGTGGGGCACGGCGCTTCAGCCCTTCACCGCGCCGCTGGTCAGGCCGGCGATGAACTCGCGCTGGAGCAGGAGGAAGAGGCACATGACCGGGGCGATGGCGACCAACGTGCCGGCGAGGACGAGGCCGTAGTCGTTCCAGTCGAGGTTGCGCAGCATGGCCAGCGTGGTGGAGAGCGGGTAGAGTTCGGGCGACTGGAGCACCACCTGCGGCGTGAGGAAATCGTTCCAGATGCCGAGGAAGGTGATCATCAGGAACGCGCCGACCATCGGCCGCACGAGCGGGAACACGAGCGTGAAGAAGATCCGGAATTCGCCCGCGCCGTCGATCCGGGCGGCATCGATGAGCTCCGCGGGGACGGCGTTGATCATCGCCTGACGGAACAGGAACACGCCGAAGGCCGGGGCGAGGCCCGGCACGATCAGGCCCGCGTAGGTGTCGAGGAGGCCGAGCTGCCAGAGGTTCTGGAAGCCCGGGGCGATGAGCAGCGGCGCCGGGATGATGAGGGCGCCGAGCACGAGGCGGATCAGGGCCTCGCGGCCGCGGAACTCGAATTTCGATAGCGCGTAGCCGCCCATGGCCGAGAAGAGCGTGGCGAAGATGCTGCCGACCGAGGCGAGGAACGCGGAATTCAGGAGCGCGCGCGCCATCGGCAGCTTGGTGAACAGCCGCTCGTAGTTCGCCAGCGTCAGGCGGTCCCAGCCGACGCCGAGCCACCCGGTGCCGTCGGGCAGGAACAGCGTGCTCGCGAAGTCGACCTTGGACTTCAGGGTCGAGGCCAGCATGAAGGCGAACGGCGTCAGCGTCAGGCCGGCGAAGAACGCCAGCAGGAGGTAGACCAGGACGAGGGCGAGGCGGCGGCGCATGGTTCAGTCCTCGAGCTGCCGGCGGGCCAGGCGGCGCTGCGCGGAGGCCACCGCCATGAGAAAGAGGGCGAGCACCCAGCCGATGGCGCTCGCGTAGCCGAGATCACCGGTGGTGAAGCCCATTTGGTACAAGTACATCACGATCGAGAAGCCCCGCGCCCCGGCGCTCCCGGCGTCGCCCAGCATCAGGTACGAGAGCTCGAACAGCTGCATGCAGCCGACGAACGACAGCAGCGCCATCAGGCCGAGCACCGGGCGGATCTCCGGCAGCACCACGTGCCAGAAGCGCTGCACCGGGCCGGCGCCGTCCATCTGCGCGGCCTCGAGCAGCTCGGCCGGGACGTGCTGCAGCGCGGCGAGGAAGTACACCATCATGAAGCCCGCGCCGGTCCAGACCGCCGCGATCACCAGCGCGGTCATCGTGTACGTCTCGAACCACGGGAACTCCAGGTTCCACGCCGGCCACAGGGCGTGCAGCCAGACATTCAGGAGCCCGGTGCGCTTCTCGAAGATCGGCATGAACAGCATGGCGACAAACACGAGGCCGACGAGCGACGGCGAGAAGAAGATGAGCCGGAGCACCGCCCGGCCGCGCAGGTTCGGCCGGTTCAGCAGCAGCGCCAATCCGAGCGCGATCGGCACCTGCAGCCCGACGGTCCAGACGGTGAACTCCACCGTGTTCGTCACCGCCCGCCAAAACAGCGGGTCGGTCAGCAGGTACCGGAAGTTCTTCAACCCGACGAACACCGTGGTCTGCGGCCCGTAGGTCTGCTCGAACGCCAGCTGCAGCGAGCGGAGCAGCGGCCACGCCGTGAACACCGCGAAGAGGATCACGAACGGCGCGATGAACGCCCACGGGGCCCAGCGGGGATGCGGCCGGTAGGTGCTCATGGCGTGACAAGGAAAGGGTTGCGCTCGACCTGGCGGACGAAGCGCACCTGCGCCTCGGCGAGCAGCTCGCGGGCCTTCGGCTGGAGCGTCGCCGCGTCGTAGCGGCCGATCGACTCGGCGTATTCCTTCAGCGCGGTCAGCACGCCGATGATGTGGAGGTGGGCCTCGGGGAAGAACGGCGACGATGGGCGCGCCGGCATGGCATCGGTCTGGGCGAGGAACATCTGCCCCGTCCGCTGTCCGCAGAAATAGGGCTCGGGCTCCTGGTAGAACGGCAGGCTCCGGAAGCTCCGCAGCGGCGAGACGATCATGGCGTCGTGATAGTTCTGCGCGGCCAGCTCGCGGGAATAGTACAGGCTCTTGATCAGCTCCCACTTTTCGGTGGGACGCGGCGCCGTGCGCGCGATGCCGATCATCGTGCCGCCCCACGCGGAGGTGCGCCGGCCGCCGCGCTCCCAGGCCGGCACCGGCATGAGCTTCACCTTGCCGGCGAGCTGGGGCAGGTCGCGCTTCCATGCGCCGGCGAGCCAGTCCGGCATCAGCGTGCCGACCACGTAGCCCTCGATGCGCTGGCGGTTGCCCGCGGGTGTGTAGTCGCTGGCGTCGGCCGCCACGCGGTTCGGGCCCGCGAACCAGCCCACCAACCGCGCCAGGATCTCGGCGTTGCGGGGCGTGTCCAGCGTCGGCCGGCCGGCCTCGTCGAAGAGCTTCGCGTCCGCCTGCAGCATCACCATGTCGAGGAACCCGCCGTTGGTGTTCCATCCCGAGATCAGGTAGCGGTCCGGCCGGCCGTCGCCGTCGCGGTCCGCCATCAGCGGTTTCATCACCCGGAAATAATCGTCCCACGTCTCGATCCCCGATACGTCGATCCCCGCCGCCTCCGCCAAGTCGGCGCGGTAGCAAAGCAGGACCGGATGGGCGCCGATTGGGATGCCGAAGACCCGGCCCCGCGTGGTCCACGGCGTGAAGACCGCGGCCGGGATCTCCTCGCGCAGTCCGGCCTCGCGCACCCAGTCAGTCAGGTCGACGAAGCCCACCTGGTCGAGCGGGCCCACGAAGGCCCGCGACGCCATGTTGCGCTCGATCTCGATCAGGTCCGCGGTCGGCGTCCCGGCGAAGAAACCGCCGAGCATCCGCCGCTGCAGCGAGGAATACTCGATCTGCTGGACTGTCACATGTTCGCCCGGGTGCGCCGCGTTCCAGCGGTCGAACACCGGCTGGTACTGCTTCACGCTGGTGTCGAGAAACGTCCACAGCTGCGTGCCGCTGGGCGGATGGACCGGGAGCAGCGCGACCACGAGGCTCGTGACGACAGCCGTCGCGAGGATGATCCAGGCGCCGGGCGAAAGCGCGCGGGTCCAGCGGACGCGAAGGGTGGACATGGGGCGGATCGCGGGGGAGGGGACGCGGTCGGGGTCAACGAAACGGGTCGGGGCGCGTCGCTCAAGCCTCGTCTGGGCGTCGGGCGAACCCGCACGCGGCGGTAGAATAATCGGAATCTGGGCGGCGGCCCCCGGGGCGGCGTCCCGGCCGGCCGGCTCCCGGCGGCGGTTTCCGGTAAAGTCGGGGAACCGTTGGCCGATAGAACCGGTCTAGAGCGGCTCCTTCCCGGACCGTCCTCTCCCATGCTGCACAAACACGTCCTCAAGTCCGAAGTCGCGAAGACCAGCCTGGTCGAGCGGCGCCGCGATCCCCTGACCCGGGCCGTCATCAACGGCCTTGAGCAGCTGAACGAGCATCTTGAGCGCCTGCCGCATCCGGAAGACCGCGCCGAGGCGCTGGCCGCCCTGACCTGCTTCGCGCAGCGCGTGAAGATCGCGATCGACTCCTCGCGCGAGGGCACCCCGGCGACGGGCGAGTGACCGGCGGCTGCTCCGGCCGCTTTCCCATTGTGCCCGCTGGCGCGGGCCCCCAGTGTCGCGGCGAGTCTGACCCCGCGTCATCCGTCCGCATGAAGTCGAAGAAAACCGCCAGGGATCGTGTTGGCGCCGCGCTTGTGGGCTGCGGCGGCATCGCGAAGTCGCAGCACCTGCCCAATCTCTCGCGGGCGCCGAATCTCCGCCTCCTCGCCGTGTGCGACGTCGACGAGCGCGCCGCGCAGGCGGCCCAGGCGGCCTACGCCGTGCCGCGCGCGACGACCAAGTTCGACGAGCTGCTCGCGGACCCGGAGGTGGAGCTGGTGGTGGTCGCGACGAAGGAGGACGCACAGGTGGAACTGACCTGCCGCGCGCTCGAGGCGGGCAAGCACGTCTACGTCGAGAAGCCGCTCGCGACCACGCCAGAGGACTGCCGCAAGGTGATCCAGGCGCAGGGCCGCCACCACAAGCTCGTCCAGGTCGGCTTCAACCGCCGCTTCGCGCCGGCGTGCCGCGAGGCGCGGCGCATCCTCGCGCAGCGGGGCGGGCCGACGAACATCCACTTCCGCCTCAGCGACGAGTACTGGAGCTGGGGCCGTGCGAATCCGCCCGGCGTGCGGGTCATCCAGGAGGCGTGCCACGTGTTCGACCTGCTGCGCTGGTTCGCCGACGCCGAGGTCGCCTCGGTCTACTGCGCCAGCGCCCGCCCGGACGACGAGATCTACGCGCTCAAGTTCACCTCGGGCTGCGTGGCGACGGTGATGTCGACGGGCGAGGTGACGCTGGACTTGCCGAAGGAGCGCATCGAGCTCGTGACGCGCCGGCCGGGCGCGCTCGTGATCGAGGAATACGCCGAGCTCCGGACCTACGGCTGTCCCGACGAGCCTGCCGTGCTGCGATACCCCGGACACACGCACCCGGACAGCGAGTTCACCCACAAGGTCCTGTTCGAGCAGCTGGGCGCCGAGGCGCTGGCGGCGTTCCGCAAGGCGCGGTGGCAGCTGCGCAACCAGCAGGAGGCGGGCGAGCTGAACCCGAACGACGCGGAGCTGCGGCGCTTCATGGAGCTGCGCTTCCCGCACATGAACTATCTCGTCGACAAGGGCTGGCGCGCGGCGCTCGGCCACCTTGCGGACTGCATCCTCGGGCGCGCCGCGTTCGACGGCCCGGGTCCCCGCGACGCGCTGGCCGCGAGCGTCCTCGCGCACGCCGTGATGAAGAGCCGCGAGTCCGGCGAGGTCGTGAAGCTCTAGCGCCGGCCGCGTTGCCGACGGGGTACCGCCGGCCACTTCAGGCCCGCCACCAGCGCCTCCACCTCCCGGCGCTTCCGGGTGATCGACAGGTCCGTGCGGCGGAAAATCCGATGCGCCTCGTACTCGAACGCGCGCATCATGGTCGCGGCCACCGGCAGGCGCGGGGCCACGGCCCGCGGGATCCGGATGACGCCGCCGACATTCGCATGGATCAGCTGGCCCGGCTCGACCCGGATGCCGCCCACCTCGACCGGCCGATTGTAGTGCACGTAGCGCGGCGCGCAGTGGTGCACGACCAGGCCGTGCGCGTACACGCCGAAGGGAATCGTGCGAATTCCCTCGAGGTCCCGCACGCCGCCGTCCGTCACGACGCCCACGCAGCCGACGCTGTGCAGCATCTTCGCCATGCCGTCGCCCAGCACGCACTCGTGGTCGGGTCGGCGGCCCACCGCCTTGATCACGAGCACGACCGGCGTCGGCTCCCGCTCGATGGCGCGGAGCAGGCGGTAATAGTTCTCGGGCTCGGGCCGGTTGCCCGGGCTGCTGGTGTCGATCTCCAGGGTCATCGCGACGCCGACGGTGGGGCCCACGGCGGGCGTGCAGGAAGCAATCGTGCGTCCCATGTACCACTCATGGGGCGGGGTCGGGTCGAGGTACCCGATCGTGTTGGCGAGGAGGGCGGTGTCGAAGTCCGACAGCTCCTCGATGAGGTTTGCGAGCTTCATGAGGAAACGGTGCCGCGTCAGCTCGGCGGCTGCCACTGCCGGACCGCGGTCGTGCGGCGCCCGGCCATCGTCTCGCCGGTGGCCAGCACCCAGCCGTCCGGCGTCGCGAACGACGGGATGCACACCACCGGGGTCGGCCACGGCTCGGCCCCGTGCTTCCACGCGCCGCTGGCCACATCAAAGTAGAGCAGGTCGTTGGGCAGCGGCGTGGCCCGCGGCAGGCGGCCCACTTGGCGGCCGTCGACGCCGCCGAGCACCCAGACCCGCGGCGGCTGCGTGGTCACGGGCGCGGGCGAGGGCGCGGCGAGGACCGACCACGGCAGGTCCGGCAGGCGTTCCCAGCCGGAGCGCGGGTCGAAGCGGTAGGCGTCGCGCAGATATTCCGGCGCTTCCGTCTCCTGGTTCGCGCCGCCGGGTTTGGCCCGGACCTCGATCCCGCTGATGACGTAGACCGCGCCGGCGACCGCCGCCATCACCGCCAGCGCGCGGGTGGGACCGGGCCAGGTCGGCAGTTCCTCCCAGCCCTGCCCAGGTCGGTCGAGATCGAGCCGCCAGAAACAGTTGCGGCTGATCCGGGGCATCCCCGGTCCGTAGCCGCCGGCGAGGTAGATGTGGCGGCCCAGCGCGACGGCCGCGGCGCTCGTGATCGGCGCCGGCAGGCGCGGTCCGGCCCGAAGCGTGAACCCGCGCGCGTCGCCCTGCGCAAACACGGTGTCCTGGAAGACCTCGTCCGCATTCTCGCCGCCCGCGTAGAAAATGCCCTCGGTGACCGACACCGTGGCGCCGTATGCGCGCGGCACGGGAAGCCGTCCCACCTCGGCCCACGCGCGGGCGCCGGGCGCCAGCGCGAACACCGGGTCGTAGTACCGCTTGATGCCGCCATCCCACGGCGGCCGGTCGGGGAAGTTCGCGCCGCCGAGCGCCAGCAGCGTGCCCCGGTCGATGCCGACCATGGGGCCGGCCATGCCGGGCTCCTGCGGGTAGGGCGGCAGCTTGCGCCAGGCGGACGAGGTCACGGGCCGCGCGGTCAGCGGCAGCTCGACGATGCGGCACTCGGCCCCGCCGGCGCGGGAAACCAGATAGGCGGCAAGCGCGGAGCCCGGGCCCAGCCCGATCGCCGCGGCCGGCACCTCGGCCTCGGGCGTCTCGTCGGCGAAGGCGATATCAGTCCAAAGCCCGTTGAGCTGCCGTGAAAGCACCACGCTCGCACTGGGAAACACGGGCGGCGTGCCGACAACGCGCCGGCCGCTCCGCACGGCCGCGATCC
>DAOQKI010000092.1:0-15624 GCA_035334485.1 Opitutaceae bacterium | reverse complement strand
CGAGGCCGTCGGCGCTGCCGGCCTTCTCCGCGCCGAGCGGCGTGAGGTCGGCGCCGAGGCGCGCGGCCTGGTCAGCCGAGACGGCCGCGGCGAGTCCCGCGGCGGAGAGGACGAAGAGGGAGGAGAGGAGGAGCTTTTTCATGGGGTGCGCGGGGGGTCGGTTAGAAGGAGTACTTCAGCGTGGTCGCGACATAGTCGCGGTCGTTGATCAGGTTGTACCGTCCGGCGCCGGTGTAGTTCACATAGCGGAACTCAAGCGCCCATGCGTTCTGGAACGTGAACTCGGCGGCCAGGTTGACGCTCTTGCGGCCCTCGATGAAGTTGGCCAGCGGGAGCGGGGTCACGCCCTTCACGTCGTGCACGAAGGCCAGCGACGGCGAGAAGTTCACGCCGTGGAACGCATTCGTGTAGTCGAGCTTGGCGAGGATCTGGTAGCCCCAGGAGAACGAGTCGGCGAAGGCCGAGGCCGGCGTGGCCGGGATCGTGCCGAAGCCGGTGTTCGTCATCGCGGTCGCGCTGCCGGCCGTGAACGTGCCCGGGCCGTCGTAGCGGAGGATGTCCTTGTTCGGGAGGTTGACCCAGACGCCGCCGCCCTCGGCGACGAGCGTGAGCTGGTCGGCGCCGAGCGTCGGGCCGAAGACCTTGGTCACGGTCGACTGCGCGGTCACCACGCGGTGCCGGCGGTAGCCGCGCACCTCGCGGTTGTACTGGCCGAGGTAGGTCGAGCCCTCCTGGGCGTTGATCTGGTTGTTCGCCCCGAAGGTCGGGGTGAGGGAGGAGAGCGTGGCGAACAGGAGCTCGACGTCGTCGACCTGCAGCGGGACGTTCTGCTTCACGGAGAACTCGCCCTGCAGCGTGATGCCGGTGGCGCCGATCGACGTGTTGAACGAGGCGCCGACCATGCGGATGTTCTCGGGATACTCGTCGTAGTAGCGGCCGGTGGCGGCGGCGGTGAGGAGGCCGATCTTGCCGGCGCCGGCCGCGATGGCCTGGGCCGCGGGATAGAACGGCTGGAGCGTCGAGGGCAGCGCGCTGATCGGCACGTTGGTGAGGGCGGCGCCGATCAGGGTGTTGAGGGCGGCCGGGACGCCGGCGGCGGGATAGCCGTTGGCGATCATCACCGGCGCGAGGTTCGTCGCGGCGAGGCTGGAGGCGGTGCTGACGACGAGGCTCGAGTCGATGCCCGCGGTCGGCGTCTTGGCGCTGATCAGCGGGGAGCGGCTGTGGTAGTTGGCGTAGTAGAGGCCGAACTCGGTGTCGTTAAGCTGCGGCACCAGGATGCGGAGGGAGGCGCCGTACTGGTTGAGGTTGCTCGCGTCGCGGTCGTTGGCGCGCGGGATGCCGCCGAGGGTGCCGGTGTCGGCGAGGGTGCCGAAGCCGAGGAAGACGCGCTCGCCGCCGCGGGTGGCAAAGTCATTCGTCGAGAAGAACGTGCCGGCCGGCTCGAGCTCGTTGCGGCGGAACTCCAGGAGCCAGAACGGCTCGAACGTGACGTTCGACATGAGGCCGATCGACGCCTTGAGCATGTTGACCGGGAGGAACGCCTCCTTGAGCTCGGCGCCGGGGACGCGGAGCTTGGAGAGGTCGACCGGGTTCACGACGTTGATGCCGTTCGGGATGAACGTGCTCTCGCCGAGGCTGAGGACCTGGCGGCCGATGCGGATGTCGACCGGCACCTGGTTCGCGAACTCGAACTTGGTGACCGCATAGAGGTCGAGGAGCTCGGCGCCGCGGACGACGCGGTCGCGCGCCTGCGTGGTGAGCTTCGTGCGCACCGTGCTGTCGGACTTCAGGTCGCTGAAGTAGTAGCCGCGGACGAAGAAGCCCGAGTCGTGGAACTTGACCTCCAGGTCGTGGGAACCCTTGAAGATCTCCGAGACCCAGCCCTTCCCGTAGTTCAGGTTGCCGTCGTCGGAATTGACCGAGTTCTGCCGGCCGGCGACTCCGGCGAAGGAGTTCGTCGTGCCGTAGTAGTCGGGACTCGGGTCGTTCAGGCGATACATCGCGCCGAACGAGAGGGTGCTGTCGAAGCTGCCGGTGACCTCGCCACTTCCAAAATGGAGGGCGTGGGCGACCGGCGCCAGGAGCAGTCCGGCAAGACCCGCGAGGGCGGCGCGGCCGGCGAGCAGGATCAGGCGGTGGGCGGGGGGTGTTACGTTCATGATTTTCAGGGAGGGCCTCCGGTTGACTCCGTAGTCACTGCGTCCGGCAGGTGTATTTTGGGGATTCTGGCGGCAGGGCCGCCGGGGTTGTAGTCTGCTGGAAGAAACGGTCTGGGATAGGGTAGTTCAAGAACTAATTCCGGGAGGGAACGTTCGCCCGGTTTGCTAATCGCTTTGACGTGGCCCGGGAATCGGTAAGTTGAGCGTTCCACCCATGCAGGCCGCGACCCACATCCACGTCAAAGGCGCCCGCGAGCACAACCTGAAGAACCTCGAGCTCCGGATCCCGCGCGGCAAGCTGGTGGTGGTGACCGGGCCCAGCGGCTCGGGGAAGTCGTCGCTGGCCTTCGACACGATCTATGCCGAGGGCTACCGGAAGTACATGGAGTCGCTCTCGACCCAGGCCCGGCAGGTTCTGGAGCAGCTCCGGCGGCCCGACGTCGACTTCATCCACGGGCTCTCACCGGTGCTCGCGATCGAGCAGCGCACCGGCGCGGGCGGCCCACGCAGCACCATCGCCACCGCCACCGAGGTCGCCGACTACGCCCAGCTCTTGTGGGCCATCTCGGGCGAGCCGCAGTGTCCGAAAGATGGCGGGCGCGTGGTGCAGCGCTCGCTCGACGACAACGTCCAGCGCGTCCTGACCGAGTGCGCCGGCGAGCGCGTCATGCTGCTGGCCGTCGGCCTCCGTGCGAAACCCAGCGTCCTGCGCGAGGAGTTGCCCCGGCTGCGGCAGCGGGGCTTCCAGCGGGTGCGGATCGACGGGACGATCGTCAGCCTCGACGAACCCAAGCTGATCCCGACCGGCGCCGGCACGCGCGAGCTCGCGGTCGACATCGTGATCGACCGTCTGGTGGCGAACGCCGACCAGCGCTCGCGGCTGGCGGACTCGCTGGAGCTGGCGTTCCGCGAGGGCAAGGACCGTGCCCTCGTGCTCGCGCAGCGCTCGCCCGACTCACCCTGGCGCGAGGTGACCCTGAGCCAGGATCTCGCCTGCGAGATCTGCGGCGACACGTTTGCCAAGCTGACGCCGCGGCATTTCTCCTTCAGCCATCGCGAGGGGGCCTGTCCCACCTGCGACGGCCTGGGCCGGAAGCTGCGCTTCGTGCCCGAGCTGATCGTGCCGGATCCCGAGAAGTCCGTGCGGGAGGGCGCCATCAAGCCGTGGCGCATCGGCGGAAAGAATCTAATCATCAAGCACAATGCCCTGCTGAAACAGCTGGCGGAACAGCTGCCGTTCGACCCGGACGTGCCGTGGCGGAAACTGCCCGAGGAGACGCGCCACACGATCCTGCATGGCGCGGGCGAACGGCTGTTCGCCTTCAAGCTCCGGCGCATGCGCGAGGCGAAGGCCATGCCGTTTGCCGGCGTGGTCGCGGACCTCGAGGAGAGTTTCCGCCACACCGACAGCGAGGGATTCCAGGCCCGGCTCACGACCTACATGGTGGCCGGCGAGTGTCCCGAGTGCCACGGCACGCGCCTCAACGCCCGGAGCGGCGCCGTGCGGCTGGGCGGGAAGACGTTCCCGGAGTTCATGCGGCTCGACGTGACGGCCGCGCGCGCCTTCGGCGAGGAGCTCGTCGCGCGGCTCGGCGCGCAGGATGCGGTGCGCGAGGTCGTGACGGGCATCGAGCAGCGCCTGCACTTCCTGCTCGAGACGGGCCTCGGCTACCTGACCCTCGACCGCGACTACGCCACGCTGTCCGGCGGCGAGGCGCAGCGCGTGCGCCTGGCGACGCAGCTGGGCATGGGACTGATGGGCGTGATCTACGTGCTCGACGAGCCGAGCATCGGCCTGCACCCGCACGACAACCAGAAGCTCCTCGACACGCTGGTCGCGCTCCGCGACCGCGGCAACACGGTGCTCGTGGTGGAGCACGACGAGGACACCATGCGGCTGGCGGACGAGATCATCGAGCTCGGGCCCGAGGCGGGCGTGGAGGGCGGCGAGATCCTGTTCCAGGGGACGCCCGCGGCGTGCATGCAGCTCTCGGCGAAGGCGTCGCAGACCGGCCCGTACCTGGCGCGCAAGCTTGGCATCGTGAAGGACGCCAAGACCAAGGAGCCGGACGGAGCCTGGCTGACGATCCGCGAGGCGCGGGCGAACAACCTCCGCGGCATCGACGCGCGGTTCCCGGCCGGACTTCTGACGTGCGTCACCGGCGTGAGCGGCTCGGGCAAGAGCACCCTCGTGAACGACATCCTCGCGGCGGCCGCGGCCCGGAAGCTGAACGGCGCGAAGTCGCTGCCCGGGGCGCACCGGCACATCGAGAACCTCGATTTCTTCGAGAAGCTCGTGCAGGTGGACCAGGACCCGATCGGGCGGAGCCCGCGGTCCAACCCGGCCACCTACGTCGACCTGCTGCCGCTGCTCCGCGACCTCTACGCGCAGGTGCCGCTGGCCAAGGTGCGCGGGTACAAGTCCAGCCGGTTCTCGTTCAACGTGCGCGGCGGCCGGTGCGAGCGCTGCCAGGGCGACGGCGCCATCAAGCTCGACATGCAGTTCATGGCTGACGCGTACGCGCCGTGCCCGAGCTGCGAGGGCCGGCGGTTCAACCGCGAGACGCTCGAGGTCCTGTTCCACGGCAAGTCGATCGCCGACGTGCTCGAGCTCACCGTGCGCGAGGCGATGGTCCTGTTCCGGAACATCCCGCGCGTGATGGACAAGCTCGCCACGCTCGACGCGGTGGGCCTCGGCTACCTCACGCTCGGGCAATCCGCCACGACGTTGTCGGGCGGCGAGGCGCAGCGGCTGAAGCTCTCGCTCGAGCTGAGTAAGCGGGCGTCGGGCAGCACGCTCTACATCCTCGACGAGCCGACCACCGGGCTGCACTGGGTCGACATCCAGAAGCTGATGGACCTCCTGTTCCGCCTGCGCGACCAGGGGCACACCGTGATCGTGATTGAGCACAACCTCGACGTGATCGGCCTTGCGGACTGGATCATCGACCTCGGCCCCGGCGGCGGCCGCGACGGCGGCGGCCTCGTCTGCGCTGGCACCCGCGCTGAGGTGGAGGCCTGTGCCTGTTCCCTGACCGGCGCGGCGCTGCGCCGCTGGTCCGCGCGTTAGCGCATCGTCTTGCGCGGGCAGGCTCGAGTTTGGCCACGAAGGGCATGAAGGACACGAAGCCAAGAGGACCTGACCCTGCACTGATCTTGGTGCTCTTGGTGGCCTTCGTGGTGAAGCAAGCGCGAGTGCCGACGCCGAAGCTTGGGCTTGTGTCACGTATTACGTGACACGAGCGGGAGACGGGTCAGATTGGGGAGCATGGCTCTGCCGGTCATTGTCCACCTCGATGCCGACGCGTTTTTCGTGTCGTGCGAGCTGGCGCTGAAGCCGGAGCTGCGCGGGACCAAGTGCGCGGTCGGCGGGCGGGAGCGGGGCATCATCTCTTCGGCGAGCTACGAGGCGCGGGCGTGCGGCGTGTACACGCCGATGCCGACCGCGCGGGCGCTCAAGGTGTGCCCCGACCTCATCCTGCTGCCGCACACCTCGGGACTCTACGGGCGCGTCTCCCGGCAGATGTTTGACCTCTGCGAGACCCTCACGCCGATCGTGCAGCGCAACTCCATCGACGAGGGCTACCTCGACCTCGGCCCGTGTGGGCACGCGTCCCTGGCGGCGATCGAGGCGAAGGTTCGCGCGCTGCAGGACCGCATCTGGCGGGAGCTGCAGATTCCCGTGTCGTTCGGCATCGCGGCCAACAAGCTCGTCGCGCAGATCGCCTCCAAGCTTCGCAAGCCCCGCGGCTTTGTTGTGGTGCCGTCCGGAACGGAGGCGGCCTTCCTCGCGCCGCTCGCGGTCGGCAAGCTGCCCGGGGTCGGCGCGAAGACTGAGGCGAGCCTCGTCGAGCGCCACGGCATCCGGCTCGTGGGCGACATCCTGGCGCGCAACGACAGCGAGCTCGCGGCGATCTTCGGCTCGGGCTGGCGCGAGATGCGCGCGACGGCGCTTGGGCAGGATGACCGGCCGGTCGAGACCGACCACGAGGACGCCAAGAGCTATTCGCAGCAGGAGACGTTCGGCCGGGACATCGGGGAATTCGCGGAGATCGAGCGCGTGGCGAAGCGGATGGTTGACGAGCTGCTCCCCAAGATCCGCGAGGACGGCAAGCGGGTGCGGACCATGACCGTGAAGGTGCGCTACCCGGATTTCAGTCATGAGTCCCACGGCCGGAGCCTGGAGCATGCCACCGACCTCGAGGCACCGTTCTACCCGCTGGTGGCGCCGCTGCTGAAGGCGGCGTGGCGCAAGCGGCGGCCGCTGCGGCTGATCAGCGTCCGGTTCTCCGGGGTGGAGGCGGGCGCCGGCCAGCTGGAGATGTTCGCGCAGGATGCCGAAAAGCGCCGGCGGCTGGCCGGGGTGCTCGACCGGCTGAACCGCGGCAGCAAGGACGCCGTGGTGCGTCATGGTCACCAACTCGACCGCGCGCGGGAGAGCGACCCGCACGCGCGGCGGTGACGGCCGGAATTTTTGGGATTGGCGGTGAACGCGGATTCCCCCGGACTGGAGACGATCATGACCCATCCCGAGATCTCCGCCCGAATCGAGGCCGCCCAGGCGGCGGTTCTGGCGCAGACCGAGCTGCTGCAGCGCGAGTTCGGCCGGGCGAAGAGCGAGTGGAAGGCGGACGGCACGCGGGTCACGGCGGTGGACCTGGCCATCTCGGCCGGCATCGTGACGGAGCTGCGGGGGAAATTTTCGGGCGACGACTACTTCAGCGAGGAACTGGTGGAGGCGGATGCGCCGCGGGCGGCCACGCGCCGGTTTGCGTGGGTGCTGGATCCGATCGACGGGACGAACAACTACGCGCTCGGCATCGCCCACTGCGCGATCTCGCTCGCGTTGCTGGAGCACGGCCGGCCGATCTACGGCGTGATTTACGATCTGGCGCGGCACCGCCTGATGCATGGCGGGCCGGGCCTGGGCGCCTGGGACGGCGAGCGCGCGACCCGGGTGAGGACGGGCCCGCTCGACGCGCAGTCGGTGATCGGCTTCCACACGCCGTACGAGAAGCAGTATGCGCCGGACGCGAAGGTGCTGGTGGAGAATTTCAAGATCCGCGCGCTGGGCAGCAGCACGCTTCACCTCGCCTACGTGGCCGCGGGCATCCTCGACGGCGTGGTGGACCACAACGTGAAAGTCTGGGACATCGCCGCGGCGGTTCCGCTCTGTCTGGCGGCCGGCGGCAGCGTCGAGTTTCTCAACGGCGACCCGTTTCCGCTGCGGCAGTTCGACCTCCGCATGCCGCGCATCCGCTATGTGGCCGGCAGCGCCGAGACCTGCGCGGCCCTGCGTCGAGTGCTGCACGCCGGGTGACCCGCGCACTCACTCGATGGGATTTGCCACGAAGGGCACGAAGATCACGAAGACATGATCCGTCTGCCCTTCGTGTGCTTCGTGCCCTTGGTGGCAAATTTGAGCTACGAGCCACCCATCGAGGGCGGCGCTAGACCTGATAAGGCTGCAGCGGGACCGGATCAATGACCTTGGCCTTGGGGGCCTGGGCGGCGAGCTGGCTGGCGAACCACGCGCGGGCGGGCGGATCGCCGTGCGTCAGGACGATGCTGCGGGCGGACGTCTGGACGGCGAACTCGAGGAGTTCCTCGCGGTCGGCGTGACCGCTGAGCTCGAAGCGCTCGACGTGGGCCTTCAGCTTCACCTTCACGTGGGCGGTCTCAAAAATGAACCAGTCGCCGGGGCGCGTGGCGAGCAGCTGACCGCCGGGAGTCTCGGGATCGCAGTAGCCGACGAACCCGATCGTGTTGCGGGAGTGGCCGGCGAGGCCGGAGGCGAGGGTGTAGCTCGGGGTGCGCTCGACGAGCATGCCGGAGCTGACGATGTAGAGGGCGTTCTGCTGCGGGTCCTCGCCCGGCGTGAGCTTGCGCGGGGTGGGCTTGATCTTGAGGTCCTTGATCACGCTCCGGGAGAAATTCACGTGGTGGGTCTTGCGCGAGATCTCGTCGAAGTAGTCGGCGAGATCCATGCCGAGGCCGGAGGCGAAGATCGGGCACTCGGTGAGCCGACCGAACTTCCGGGCGTCGTGGATGATCGAGAGGATCTCCTGCATGCGGCCGAGCGCAAAGACCGGGATGAGGAACGAGCCGCCGCGCTTGATGGTGTCGTTGATGCTCTGGATGAGCCGCGCCATTTCGTTGACGCGCTCCTTGCCGGCGGGCCGCTCGGTGATGCCGCGGGTGGTTTCCATCACGACCGTGTCGAAGTGCCCGGCCGGGAACTTCGCGCCGGCAAGCGTGCGCTGGTTCTCGAACAGGACGTCGCCCGTGAAGAAGACCTGGCGGTGCTTGTGGTGGATCTCGACGCCGGCGGCGCCGGCGACGTGGCCCGCCGGGTGGAAGATGATCTCGATCTCGTCCTTCGCGCCGCGGAACCGCTTGGCGTGGCCGAACTGCAGGCCGGTCATGCGGCCGGCGCAGCGGTCGATCTCCTCGTGCGTGAACAGCGGGTACTCCGGGATGTTCGCCTCCTCCTTCTGGCGCATCATCACGTTGGCCGAGTTGTGCAGCATCCGCTCGATCAGCATGCGGCTGGAGACCGTCATGATGACCGGCGTGGTGGGATGCTCCCGCATCGCGACCGGCAGGCTGCCGATGTGGTCGAGGTGGCAGTGCGTGATGATGATGAGATCGAGGGGCTCGCCGCGGATGGAGGTGAGGTCGGGGGTGGCGCCGCGCCCGGCCTTCTTCGGGTGGAGGCCGCAGTCGATCATCACGCGCAGGTCGCCAAACTGGACCACCATGCAGTTCGCGCCGATGCCGCCGTCGCGGTTCAGGTCAATGAGCTTCATTCAGTAATCCGACACAGGAGGATAAACGGGCGGAGAACGAGGCTCTTTTTCAGCTCCGCGGGATCGTCATCGCGAACGGTGGCAGCAGCACGTGCACCTTCCGGCCGTGCTCATCGACGCCGTGGAACGAGCCGCGCGCCGTGGCGTCGCAGCCGGTGACGTGGTAGCTGTTGTACGTGAACTGCTCGCCGGGGGCGAGGCGGGGCGTCTCGCCGACGATCTTGTCGCCCTCAATCACGAGCCGGTTGCCGTCGGCATGCTCGACGACCCACTTGCGGCCGAGGAGGGTTACGGTGTGCTCCGAGCTGTTCCGGATCGTGATGTGGTACACGAAGGCGTGCGGCTGGTCGGGCGGGAGCGTCGCGCCGCCGTGGTGATATTGAAGGCGGTCGAGGCGGGCGGTGAGCCCGGGAAGTTCACGGGAACAGGACACGCCGCATAAGAGAGCGGGGAGGGCGCGCGGAGCAAGAGGGTTTCGGACTTGCTGCGCTTTCCGCGGCGTCTACACACTCCCGCGGTCCATGGCCAAATTCGCCCTCCTCTCCGTCAGCGACAAACGCGGCCTTGCCGAATTCGCGACGACCCTGGTGAAACAGCACGGCTACACGCTCCTCTCGACGGGGGGCACGGCCAAGCTCCTCCTCGAGCGCGGGCTCCCCGTGACGGAGGTCAGCCAGCACACCGGGTTCCCCGAGATGATGGAGGGCCGCGTGAAGACGCTGCACCCGAAGATCCACGGCGGGCTGCTCTGCCGCCGCGACAAGCCGGAGCACCTGGCCCAGGCGGCGAAGGCCGGCATCGACCTGATCGACCTGGTGGTCGTCAACCTGTACCCGTTTGAGGAAACGGTGGCCAAGCCGCACGTCACGCTCGAGGAGGCGATCGAGAACATCGACATCGGCGGCCCGTCGATGCTGCGCAGCGCGGCGAAGAATCACGAGAGTGTCACGGTCGTCTGCGACCCGGCGGATTATCCCGCGGTGCTGGCCGCCCTCGCGCGCCCGGACGAGCTCGTGGAACTGCGCCGGCGGCTCGCGCTGAAGGTCTTCCAGCGGACGGGCCGTTACGACACCGCGATCGCGCGCTACCTCGAGTCGCAGGCGGCCGAGCCGGATGTCGCGGCGCTGGCCGGATTCCCGGACAGCCTGACGCTGACCTACCGCAAGGCGCAGAGCCTGCGCTACGGGGAGAACCCGCACCAGCAGGCCGCGCTGTATGGCACGTTTCACGAGCACTTCCAGCAGCTGCAGGGGAAGGAGCTCAGCTATAACAACATTCTCGATATCACGTCGGCCACCTACCTGATCGGCGAGTTCGAGCGCCCGACGGTTGCAATCCTCAAGCACACCAACCCGTGCGGCGTGGCCAGCGCGGAGACGCTCGAGGCGGCGTGGGACCTGGCGTTCGCGACCGACCGGCAGGCGCCGTTCGGCGGGATCATCGTCGTGAACCGCACGCTCGACGGCGGCCTCGCGAAGACCATCGCGGAGATTTTCACCGAGGTCATCATCGCGCCCCGGTTCAGCGACGAGGCGATGGCGGTCCTGTCGGCGAAGAAGAACCTGCGCCTCATGATCGCGAAGGGCGGCATCGGCGCGGAGTCGCTCCGCGAGGTGCGCAGCGTACTGGGCGGAGTGCTGGTGCAGGACCGGGACCGCACGCTCGGCAAGATGGCGGATTTCAAGGTCGTCACGAAGCGCGCCCCCACGGCGGAGGAGTGGGCCGGCATGATGTTCGGCTGGACGGTCGTGAAGCACGTGAAGTCGAACGCGATCGTCTATTGCCGCGGGGAACAGACGCTCGGCGTCGGCGCCGGCCAGATGGCGCGGGTCGACAGCTCGCGCATCGCGGTGTGGAAGGCGAAGGAAGCCGGCCTGGACCTGAAGGGCTCGGTGGTGGCCAGCGAGGCGCTGTTCCCGTTTGCCGACGGCCTGGTGGCCGCGGCCGACGCCGGGGCGACGGCCGCGATCCAGCCGGGCGGCTCGGTGCGCGACGACGAAGTCATCAAGGCGGCCGACGCGCGCGGGATGGCGATGGTCTTCACCGGCCAGCGGCACTTCAGACACTGACCGGGGTCCCATGGAAGCACCCGGTGCGGAGGCCGTGCAGTCGCGCTTGAAGCGACGGCCGGAATCCTCCTAATCCCGGAGGCCCCATGTTTGAGTCGCTGCTCGAGTATTTCCAAGGCACCCCCTTTTCACTCTGGGGACCCTTCGGCCTGCTCCTGCTCTGCGGGCTCGGCCTGCCGCTGCCGGAGGACATCGTGCTGGTGGTGGCCGGGGCGCTGGGTCAGATCGACGGGCGCTCGTGGATGCAGGTGAGCGGGATCATGTACCTCGGCGTGATTGGCGGCGACACGATGATCTTCCTCGCGGGCCGGCATCTCGGCACGCGGCTGCTCGCGTCGGCCTGGCTGCAGCGGGTGCTGCCGGCGAAGAAACAGATCAAGGTCGAGCGGGTGATGGAGCACTACGGCGCGATGGGCCTGTTCCTCGGGCGGTTCCTGCCCGGGCTGCGGGCGCCGATCTTCTTCACGGCGGGCTCGGTGCGGGTGTCATTCCTCAAGTTCCTCTTCTTCGACGGACTCGCGGCGCTCGTGAGCGTCCCGATCTTCGTCTGGCTCGGCCGCTGGCTCTGGGTCGAGTTTGGCGACGACCTGGAGCAGCTCAACGAGACGCTGGAGCGGACCCATTCGTATTCGCTCTGGGTCGCCTGCGGCCTGGTGGCCATCGCGGCCCTCGGCGCCTGGCTCTGGTCGCGGCGCACGCGGAAGCCGGTTTGAGCGCCGGCGCGTTTTGCGTTGGCGCGGCGGCGGGATTGCGCGACAGTGGGGGCATGTTCGACCCCGTTGAAAAGCTGAAGGACTACATCCGCCAACCGAGCGTCTCGGCCGACTCCCGCTACAAGGACGGCATGAAGGGCGCCCAGGAGTTCATCTCGGGCCTGATCGGCTCGCTGGGCTTCACGGTGGAGGTGGTGAAGACCGACCTGCATCCGATCGTGCTGGCACACCGCGGCGGCAATCCCGCGTGGCCGCATGTCCTGATCTACGGTCACTACGACGTGCAGCCGCCCGATCCGTTGAACCTCTGGACGACGCCTGCGTTCGAGCCGGCGATCCGGGGCCGGCGCATGTACGGTCGCGGTGCGGCCGACAACAAGGGCCCGTTCCTCGCGCATGTGGCGGCGGTCGCGCAGCTCCTCGAGGAGCAACCCGACCTTCCGCTCCGGATCACCTTCCTCGTCGAGGGCGAGGAGGAGATCGGCAGCCCAAGCTTCGGCCCGTTCCTGAAACAGTACCGCGACCGGCTGCGGCAGGCGGACTTCGTGTTCCTGTCGGACACGGCGCTTCCCACCGAGGAGCAGATGGTGATCACCGCCGGCCTGCGTGGCATGGTGGCGCTCGAGGTGGAGGTCACGGGCCCGTCGGGCGACCTGCACTCCGGCATGCACGGCGGCGTGCTGCTGAACCCGATCCAGGCCGTGACGGAAATCTGCGCGTCGCTGCACACGCCCGACGGCCGGGTGAACGTGCCCGGCTTCTACGACGACGTGCTCGACGTGGAGCCGTGGGAGCGCGCCGAGCTGGCGAAGCTGGGGAACGACACGGAGGCCTACCGGAAATTCCTCGGCGTCGATTCATTCCACGTGCCGCCGGGCATCACGCCCTTCGAGGCGCTGCGCTTCCATCCGACGCTTGAGTTCAACGGCATCGGTGGCGGCTACCAGGGCGAGGGGAGCAAGACGGTGATCCCGAGCAAGGCGTTCGTGAAGATCACCTCGCGCCTGGTCCCGAACCAGTCGCCGGAGAAGATCCGCGAGCTGATCAAGCACACGATCCTCCAGCGCGCGCCGAAGGGCGTGAAGGTGAAGATCACCGACGGTCACGAAGGCCTGCCGTACGTGGTGGTGCCGCCGGGCCGGTCGAACACGCCGAAGGACCAGTCACCGGTGCTCGCGCGCGCGTTCCGCGCGACCGACACCGCGGTGACAGAGGTCTGGGGCCGTCCGCCGCTCTATCTTCGCGAGGGCGGCAGCGTGCCGATCATCGGCGAGATCAAGCGCGTGCTGGGTCTCGACTCGGTGATGATGGGACTGTGCCTGCCGGAGGACCGGCTGCACGCGCCGAACGAGAGCTTCGACCTCGGCGTGATGAAGAAGGGCATTGAGACCTCGCGCCGCGTGTTGAAGGCGATCGCGGCGAAGTGAGCGACGAGGCGAAAGCGGGCTGAGCGCCACGGAGCCCGCTGCGTCGGCAGTCTCGAAACCAGCGCAAGAAAAAGGCCCCGGTTCGCACCGGGGCCCTTTTGCTGGACGGGAAATCAGATCACTTCTTGAGGATGATGATCTCGGCGCGGCGATCCTTGGCCATCGCGGCGTCGTCACCATTCTTCGCGGCCTCGAGGCTGCCCTTGGAGTTGGACTCGACCTTGTCGGCTGCGACGCCGAGCGAGATCAGGTACTTCTTCGCTGCGCCCGAGCGGCGATCACCGAGGGCGAGATTGTACTCATCGGTGCCGCGCCAGTCGCAGTGACCCTCGAAGAGGATGCGGTGCTGCGGGTTCTTCGCGAGGTAGTCCTTCGCCGCCTGGATCTTCGCGCGCTCGCTCTCCTTCACGTTCGACTTGTCGAAGTCGAAGTACACCGGCTGGAGCAGGCCCTTGATCATGTCATCGGTCTCGATGACACCATCGCGCTGCGTCAGGCCGGCCGCGCTCTGGTCAGCGGCGGGCGAAAGGGTCTCAGGGCTCACCGAACCGCCACCATTGGGTCCGAGCACAGTGGCGTTGGGATCAGGGCGCACCGGCTTCTTTTTGCAGCCCGCGGCAAAGAGGAACGCGGCGCTGGCGATGATGAGGGCGAGTTTCTTCAGAGCGATTTTCATGGAGAGGGCGGTGGTGGTCGAGGTCGGTACCTATTGAACAAGCGCCGCGCGGCGGCAAGGCTTTACTGTGCCTTCTTTTGCTCGATGAGCCCGACCTCCAGGGCGTAACGGGTGAGGCTGGCCACGTCGTGGAGATTGAGCTTCCGCATGAGGTTGGTGCGGTGGTTGTCGACAGTCTTCACGCTGATCCCGAGCTTGGCGGCGATCTCGCGCGTGCTGTGGCTCTCGGCCACGAGCTGGAGGATCTCGCGCTCGCGGTCGGTCAGGAAGTCGGAGGCGCTGCTGGCGTCGGGATTGGCCACGACGTCGCGGAGCAGGGCGGCGACGGCCGGGCCGAAGTAGGTGCCGCCGTTGGCGACGGTCTCGAGCCCCTTCTTGAACTCAACCAGGCCGGCGGTCTTCTCGACGAAGCCGTGGGCGCCGGCCTCCAGCATCTCGCGGACGAGCACGGGATTCTCGTAACCCGAGAACACCAGCACCCGCATGTTCGGGAGCTTCTTGGCGACGCGGCGGAGGACATCGACGCCGTTCAGACCGGGGAGCTTGGCGTCCAGAATCAGCAGGTCGGGCTTGGCCTCGAGGCAGAGATTGACGGCGCTCTGGCCATCACCGCTTTCTCCGATCAGCTGATAGTTGGGATCCAACCGCAGGATTTCCGCAAGCATCTCACGTACTGCGGCTTGATCTTCGACGATGATCAGACGCTTCATTGCTCAGGGTGACGGCAGACTTGGGATTGCTGGGATGATAAACGGGAAAATGGTGGGCCGGCTGGGATTCGAACCCAGAACCAATTGCTTAAAAGGCAACTGCTCTACCATTGAGCTACCAGCCCACGGGCAAAACAAAAGCGCGAAATAGGTTCCGGCGTCGGGATTTGGCAAGTTATTTCGGGGGTGCGGCGGGCGGCGCGGGCATTGACCGGCTCCGATGGGCGGCATAATCCAGCGCAATCCTTTACGAATTTGGGAACAATCCAGAAATATGCCCATCAGAGCGAGGTTGAACGTATGTCAACCAAAGCTCAGGAAGTCGCGCTCGACCAAGTGCTCGTGGACCGTTTCAAGAACGGCGACCAGGCTGCGTTCAACGAGATGGTTTCACGCTACTGGGACCGCATTTATGCGATGGTGAACCAGCTCCTGCGCAATCCCGAGGATGCCGAGGAGGTCACCCAGGACGCCTTCATCCGGGCCCATCGCGGTCTGGCCAATTTCCGGGGCGACTCCGCGTTCTCGACCTGGCTCTACCAGATCGCCACCAACCTTGCCCGGAACCGCTACTGGTACTGGTGGCGCCGCAAGCGCGACAAATCCATCTCGTTCGACGCCCCGGTGAGTTCGGACAATCCAACCACGCTGGCCGACATGATCCCGGCCGAGGTTGAGACCCCGGACGACATCACGGTCACGACCGAGTTCGTGAACCGCATCGGGCAGGGGATGGAGAAGCTCAGCGCCAAGCACCGCGAGATCCTGACCCTCCGGAACATCAAGAACCTGTCCTACGAGGAGATCGCCGAGATCCTGGGCATCTCCGTGGGCACCGTGAAGAGCCGGATTGCCCGCGCCCGCGAGAGCCTGCGCGCCAAGCTCGGCGAAGATTTCAAGACCTGACCAATCTGACCCGCGGCTGACCACCGCAAACCCTGACCACCACAACACCATGAAAGAGTCGAAGTTCATCGAACTACTGAACCTCTACGTCGACCACGAGATCACGTCCGAGGAGGCCGCGCTGCTGGAGGCCGAGGTCCGCAGCAACCCGG
>DAOQKI010000091.1:0-15961 GCA_035334485.1 Opitutaceae bacterium | reverse complement strand
GGACGACCGGACGGTTGCATCGGGGCGGTCGGACAGGACGGGGAATCAGACGGCGGAGTAGTCGACATCGGAGTGGGGACGAAAGGCTGGAGCTGGTCTTGTGCCACGCGGGCGGTCTCAGGACGAGACGATTGGGGAGTTAAGGCGAGGAATGGGGACAAAAAAAAGGCCGGTCGCGTTACGCGAGAGCCGGCCCGGAGAGTGATTGGTGCGGTGAGCTCTCAGCGTCAGAAGAAACGAATGGTTTTGGTGGCCATTTTGGCGTGTTCCTCGTCCGAGCATCCCGCGTTGGTCGGGACGTCGGCGACGGCGTCGGTGGATTTAACCAGGTCGTTGCTGAGCAGGTAATTTTCCACTTCCTCACCGGACACGTCAGCCAGCATCACGCCGTCGACCTCCACGCAGGGAGAAAGCGGCTGGCCGGACTTCTGCACCATCTCCGCGTAGTTGGCGCGGTTATTGATGATATCAATGTCCTCATACTGCAGGCGGTACTTCCTCATGATGGCGCGGACGCCATTGGACCAGCCGCAGGAGGGCTTGAGGTAGGCTTTGATGATCATGCAATACGATGTTCGGAACGCAAAACGGCGCAAGGTATAAGGCCGCTTTTCCCCCCGGCAAGCGGAAGTTTTGAGAAACTTGTCATATGCGGCGGAGTCCGCGCCGAAATTCCGTGGGCGTTTGTCCGGTCCGCTGCCGAAACTGTCGCGAGAAGAAAAAAATGTCCCGGAAGCCCAGCGCCTCCGCGATCATGCCGATCGTGAGGTTCGACTCCGCGAGCAGCTGACGGGCGCGCTCGAGCCGCGCGTTGATGATGTAGTCCTGCGGACGGACGCGCATCACCTTGAGGAAAACGCGAGAGAAGTGATCGACGCTATACCCCGCCTTCCGCGCGAGCACGGCGATCGGCGGCACGCGTCCGGGGTCCTCGCGGATGTGCGCCGCCGCCTGCTGCACGAGGTCGTGGTGATGCTGGTCGAGCCCGGGCGCATCCGCCGCCGTCGCCGCCTCCTCGCGCACGAGTTCCATCAGCAGGGCGCCCATCAGTTCGGCCGCCACCGCCGGCGCCTCCGCGCTCAGGTCGATCACGCGCCGCATCATGAGATCCACCAGCTCGACCTGCCGCGTGCGCATCACGTCGAACGACGGCGCGAAAGCGGATAAGGGCAAAGTCCGGCCACCCCGGAGCAGCCGGAAATGGAGGTAGTTCACGCCCAGCCGCGCAGTCGGCTCCTGTGCCGCCTCGTACACCCGGCCCGGCCGCATCCAGACACAGGTGCCGGGCGCGAGCACGACGGGCCGGCCGTCGATCTTCATCTCGCCGCGTCCCGCCCAGACGAACCAGAGATCGTAATCGTGCAAACCCCGCACCCAGTCGGGACCGAGGTGCCAGGTCGGCTCGCACCGGACCCGGCCGAGGTTGGCCAGCGCGAGCGAATAGGTTTTTCCGGCCAGCTGCATCAGAGCGGATAACTGCAAACAAATACCGGGGCGCTACATGGTGCGGCAAGGCCGTTTCCGCTAGCCTTGGAACAACCCCCTTGAACCTTATGAGCTCGTCCGCGTCCACCGAACCGAAGTTTGACGTCGTTGCCGACATGCATGCCCCCGAGCTGTACCAGCCCGAGGCCGTTGCCCAAGGCGTCGAGTACCTGTCGGACATTGGTCCGGAGCAGATCGCCTTTTATCAGCAGCATGGCTACCTCGTCGTCCGGCAGGCGTTCACGCCGCGCGAGATTCGGGACGCCCTGGACGGTCTCGTCGACCTGATCATGGGCAAGCGGCCGGACTTCACCCACATCTGGTTTGAGGGCAAGGCGCGCGAGATCCTCCCCACCCTCGGGCCCGATGCGCGGCAGGATGCGGTCCGTAAGATCGGCGACTTCGTCGAGTTCGACGCCCGCCTGAAAGCGCTCTCGCACCACCCCGCCCTGCAGAAGGTCCTGCAGGCGCTCCTCCACGGCGCGGCGCCGCAGCTGTTCCAGGACATGGCGCTGATCAAGCCACCGCGGCTCGGCCGCGAGAAGCCGTGGCACCAGGACAAGGCGTATTTCGAGTACCCGCTCGAGACCCCGGTGGTCGGCGTCTGGATCGCTCTCGACGAGGCCACCGTGGAGAACGGCTGCATGCAGATCCTGCCGGGGCGCCACAAGGAAGGTCCCCTCCTCCACTTCCAGCGCCGCGACTGGCAGATCTGCGACAACACCATCCTCGGCACCAAGTCCCTGGCGGTGCCGCTGAAGCCGGGCGGCATCCTGCTGTTCGACGGCATGCTCCCGCACGGCACGCCGCATAATTCCTCGCCGAACCGACGCCGCGCGCTCCAGTACCATTACCTCCCGGCCGGCGTGAAGAAGATCGAGGCCGCCGAGCGGCTGAAACACTTCGGCGCCGACGGGAAGAACGTCACCTGCTGACCGCCGGTCGACTGGGCGGCGCGGGCCGCCCCGCAATTAATCCTAGCCGCGCCGGGCGGCGTCGCCTATCACGCACAGGATGAAAGTCCTCGTGACCGGAGCAGCCGGCTTTATCGGCTACCACGTCGCCCGCCGCCTGGCGGAATCCAAACGCTGCGAGGTGCTCGGCCTCGACAACCTGAACGACTATTACTCGGTCGACCTGAAGCGCGCGCGGCTGGCCGAGCTGGAGCAGCTCGAGGATTTCCGGTTCCTGAAGGCCGATTTTGCGGACGCGGCGGCCTTCCACGGGATCTACAGCCATTTCAAGCCCGACTATGTCGTGCACCTCGGCGCCCAGGCGGGCGTCCGGTACAGCATGGAGAAGCCCGAGGCCTACGTGCACAGCAACCTGGTCGGTTTCGCCAACGTGCTCGAGGCCTGCCGCCGGCATCCGCCGAAGCACCTGGTGTTCGCGTCGTCGAGCAGCGTCTACGGCGCCGGCGCGAAGATGCCGTTCCGCGAGGACGACAACACCGATCATCCCATCTCGTTCTACGGCGCGACCAAGAAGAGCAACGAGCTCATGGCCCACAGCTATGCGCATCTGCACGGCCTCATGACGACCGGGCTGCGGTTCTTCACGGTGTACGGGCCGTGGAGTCGGCCGGACATGGCGCCGACGATGTTCTCCCAGGCCATCTGCGCGGGGAAGCCGATCAAGCTCTTCAATCACGGCAAGTGCCGGCGCGACTTCACCTACGTGGACGACATCGTCGACGGCGTCGTGAAGGTGCTGCTCTACCCGCCCGCCCAGCCGCCGGTGCCGCCGTTCCGGATTTTCAACATCGGCCACAACCGTCCGGTCGAGGTGCTGCTCTTCGTGCAGATGCTCGAGCAGCTGCTCGGGAAGAAGGCCCAGGTCGAGCTGCTGCCGCCCCAGCCGGGCGACATGCTGGAGACCGGGGCGAGCATCGAGCGGCTGCAGGCGGCGGTCGGGTTCACGCCGCGGGTGTCGCTGGAGGACGGGCTCCGGCACTTTGTCGACTGGTTCAAGCGCTACTACGGCAACGCATGAAAACCATCCTCCTGCTGGTCTGCTCCAACCTCTTCATGACGCTCGCCTGGTACGGGCACCTGAAGTTCAAGTGGCTGGAGGGCAAGTCGCTGTTCTTCGTGATCCTCGTCTCGTGGGGCATCGCGTTCTTCGAGTACTGCCTGATGGTGCCCGCCAACCGGGCCGGGTATTTCAGCGGCGGGATGAGCGGCTACCAACTCAAGATCATCCAGGAGTGCATCACCCTGGCCGTGTTCGTGGCCTTTGCCTGGTTCATCCTGAAGGAGCGCCTGACGTGGAATTACGCCGTGAGCTTCGCCTTTCTGATCCTCGCCGTGTGGTTCGCCACGGCGTTCAAGCCGGCCAGCGCAGCTGGTTCGCACTAGGAGTTGCGCTCCGCGCTTGCCTCGGCGCGTGGGCGAGGCTCACCTGACTCCTACCTTACTTTTTCGAACCAACCCTCAGCCTACATTATTACCACCATGTCCAAAGCCGCCCCCGCCAAAGCCTCTGCCGCCCCCGCCGCTGCCGCCGCCAATCCCGCGCGCGACAAGAATCTCGAGCTCGCGATTTCCTCGATCAGCAAGCAATTCGGCGAGGGCTCGATCATGCGCTTGGGCAGCAACACCAAGATGAAGGTCGAGACGCTCTCGACCGGCTCGCTCGCCATCGACCTCGCGCTCGGCGTCGGCGGCCTGCCGAAGGGCCGCATCATCGAGATCTATGGGCCGGAGTCGTCCGGCAAGACCACCTTCTGTCTCAGCGTCATCGCCGAGGCCCAGCGCCGGGGCGGACTCGCCGCGTTCATCGACGTCGAGCACGCGCTCGATCCGAAGTACGCCCGCGTCGTCGGCGTGAACCTGGATGACCTCCTCGTCTCGCAGCCCGACTCCGGCGAGGACGCGCTGAACATCATGGAGACGCTCATCCGCTCCAACAGCATCGATGTCATCGTCCTCGACTCCGTCGCCGCGCTCGTCACCAAGGCCGAACTCGATGGCCAGATGGGCGATCTCACCGTCGGCGCCCAGGCGCGCCTGATGTCGCAGGCCATGCGCCGCCTCACCGCCGTGGTCAGCAAGACCAACTGCGTGTGCATCTTCACGAACCAGATCCGCGAGAAGATCGGCGTGATGTTCGGCAACCCCGAGACCACCTCCGGCGGCCGCGCCCTCAAGTTCTTCGCCTCGGTCCGCGTCGACATCCGCCGCAAGGACCAGATCAAGACCCCCGAGGGCAAGGTCATCGGCAACCGCACCAAGATCAAGGTGGTGAAGAACAAGGTCGCCCCGCCGTTCACCGAGGCCGAGTTCGACATCATGTACGACGAGGGCATCTCGCAGGTCGGCTCGATCCTCGACCTCGGCCTTGAGCACAAGATCCTCGAGAAGAAGGGCGCTTGGATCGCCTACGAGGGCAACCTCGTCGGCCAGGGCCGCGACGCCGCGAAGGCCGCCCTCAAGGAAAAGCCGGAGCTCGCCGAGAAACTCACCCAGGCCATCCTCGAGAAGGTCAACGTGACCGGCGGCGCCGTCGTCACGGGCCCCGAGGAAGCCTGATCCTCCGCCTGACGGCCCCGGGCCGTTTGGGCGTTGCCGCAACCGGGGTGGCGTGGTGTCATCGCCCCCCATGTCGTCCGCCGCGTCCAGTCCGCTGTTTCGCGTCCGGGGCCTCGCGCGAGTCTACGGTGAGGGCCTCGCGGCCGTCTCGGCCCTGGCCGGCGTCGACTTCGACCTCCACGCCCGCGAACTGGTCGTGCTGCTCGGCGCGTCCGGCAGCGGCAAGTCCACCCTGCTCAACCAGCTCGGCGGCCTCGATTCGCCGACTCACGGGTCGCTGCACTACCGAGACTGGGATCTCGGCCATGCCGACGAGGCGGGGCTCACCCAGTTCCGCCGCAACGTCGTCGGCTTCGTCTTCCAGGCCTACAATCTCATCCCGAGCCTGACCGCCCGCGAGAATGTCGCGCTGATCACCGAGCTCTGCGCCGAACCGATGCCGCCCGAGGAGGCACTGCACCTCGTCGGGCTGTCCGAGCGCATGGACCACTTTCCCGCCCAGCTCTCCGGCGGCGAGCAGCAGCGCGTCGCCATCGCCCGCGCCATCGCCAAGCGGCCCGAGGTCCTCCTTTGCGACGAGCCGACCGGTGCCCTCGACGTCCACACCGGCATCACCGTCCTCGAGGCCATCGAGCGCATCAACCGCGAGCTCGGCACCCTCGCCGTCATCATCACTCACAACGCCATTCTCGCCGACATGGCCGACCGCGTGTTCACCCTGTCCGACGGCCGCATCATCCACGAGCGCGTGAACACCCGCCGCGGCTCCGTGCGGGAGCTGGCCTGGTAGGCCCGCGGCGTCATGAGCCTCCTCGATCGCAAGCTCCGCCGCGACCTCATCGCGATCAAGTCCCAGGCGTTCGCCGTCGCGCTCGTGATGGCGTCCGGGCTCGCGATGATGATCATGACCCGGTCGCTGATCCTCTCGCTGGCGACGACCCGCGACACCTACTACGGCCAGCACCACTTCGCGCAGGTCTTCGCGCGGCTCAAGCGCGCCCCCAACTCCGTCGCGGGTGAACTCGCCGCCATCCCGGGCGTCGCGACGGTCCAGACGGGCATCGCAATCCAGGTGACGCTCGACGTGCCCGGCCTCGACCTGCCGGCGGTGGGACTGCTGAACTCGCTGCCCGAGCGCGGCGAGCCCGCGCTGAACCGGCTGTACCTGCGCACCGGACGACTGCCCGCGAGCCGGACCACGCGCCGTGAGCTGGCGGTCGGCGAGGCTTTTGCCGAAGCGCACGGCCTGAAGCCCGGCGACACGATTTCGGCGGTGCTCAACGGCACGCGGCAGACCTTCACGCTCACCGGCATCGCGCTGTCGCCCGAGTTCGTCTTTGAGGCGCCGCCCGGCGCCGCGCTGCCCGACAACAAGACCTACGGCGTGTTCTGGATGCCGTACAAGGAGCTCGCGACTGCCTTCCAGCTTTACGGGGCGTTCAACAATGTCGCGATCACGCTCACCCCCGGCGCCTCCGAGGGCGAGGTGATCGCCGCCGTCGACCGGCTTCTCGCGCCCTATGGCGGCCGCGGGGCCTATGGACGGGAGAACCATCCGTCGCACCGGCGCGTGGACGACGAGATCCGCGTGCTGCAGGGGCTGGCGATCGCGTTCCCGCTGGTGTTCCTCAGCGTCGCGGCGTTCATGACCAATTCGGTGATGAGCCGGCAGATCGCGCTCCAGCGGGAGCAGATCGCCATGCTCAAGGCCTGCGGGTTCAGCAACCGCCAGGTGGGCTTCCACTATTTCAAGTTCTCGCTCGCGATCGTCGTCGCGGGCATCGGGCTCGGCGCCATCGGCGGCATCCTGCTCGGGCAGCGGCTTGTGGGCATGTACCACCTGTTCTTCCGGTTTCCGCAGCTGGACTTCCTGCTGGACACCCACGTGCTCGTGACCGCCACGCTGGTGAGCGCCCTGGCCGCGTTCGTCGGCGTCGCGGGCGCCGTGCGCCGGGCCGTGCGGCTGCCGCCCGCCGAGGCGATGCGGCCCGAGTCGCCCGCCAGTTTCCGCCCCGCCCTCGCCGAGCGCCTCGGCCTCGCCCGCTGGTTCAGCGCGTCCTTCCGCATGGCGCTGCGCAACATTGAGCGGCGGCCCGTCCGCAGCGCGCTGACCACCCTCGCGCTCGCGCTTGCGACCGGAATCCTGATCGTGCCGAATTCGTTCCGCGACGGGATCGCGTACGTGATCGATTTCCAGTGGGACCTCGTGCAGCGGCAGACCGTCACGCTCTCGCTCGTCGAGCCCGGGCCCGCCCGCGCGATCCATGCCATCCGCCACCTGCCGGGCGTGGTGGCCGCCGAGCCCTTCCGCTACGTGCCGATCGAGCTGCGGGCCGGCCCCGCGATGCGCCGCCTGATGCTGCAGGGCCTGCCCGCGCAGGGTTCGCTCAGCCGGGTGATTGATTCCGGCCCCCGGCAGTTGGTCCTGCCGGCCCGCGGCATCGTGCTTTCCGCCAAGCTCGCCGACGTGCTGCGCGTGCAGCCGGGGGATGAGATGGTGGTGAAGGTCCTCGAGGGCGAGGAGCGCGAGCTGCAGGTGCCGGTGGTCGGGCTCGCGGAGGATTTCGCGGGCACCGCGGCGTACATGGAGCTGTCGGCGCTGAACCGGCTGCTGCTCGAGGGCGACCGGATCAGCGGCGCCCACGCGGTCGTGCTCGCGGGCCGGTGGGGCGAGTTCCTGCGCGCCGTGAAGGAGACCCCGCAGTTTGCCGGCTGCGTGATCAAGGCGTCGGTGCGCGACGGCTTCCGGAAAACCACCGCCGAGAGCATCGGGCTCATCCAGAAGATCTACACGCTGTTCGCGACGATCGTCGCCTTCGGCATCATCTACAACAGCGCCCGCATCTCGCTCTCCGAGCGCGCCCGGGAACTCGCCACGCTGCGGGTCCTCGGCTTCACGCGGGGCGAGGTGGGCGCCGTCTTGGTCGGCGAGCTCGTCCTGCTCACGCTCGTGGCGCTGCCGTGCGGGCTGATGCTCGGATCCGCCTTCGCCGCCGGCATCATCACCACGGTGAACACCGAGACGGTCCGCCTGCCGCTGGTGCTCACGCCGGCCAACTACGCGTACGCCGTGCTCACGGTGGCCGCGGCTTCGTCATTGTCCGCGCTCCTCGCCGCGCGCAAGCTGGCCGACATCGATCTGGTCAGCGCCTTGAAGGCCCTCGACTGAGCCGTTCTCCTCCTTTCATGAGCGACCTCCCCCCACCCTCTGTCCCGGCGGCCCGGAAACCCGCCGCCCCGGCCTGGCGTCGTCGCCTGCCCTGGCTCGGCGGTCTCGCGCTGCTCGCGCTGATCATCGTGGGGCTCTGGCCCCGCGCCCTGCCGGTCGAAATCGCGACCGTCGCCCGCGGCCCGCTCGTGGTCACCGTCGACGAGGAGGGCATGACCCGCGTGAAGAACCGCTATGTCGTGTCGGCCCCCGTCGGCGGCCAGCTGCGCCGCATCGACTGGAAGGCCGGCGCGCCCGTCGAGGCGGGCAAGACGGTCCTCGCGACACTCGAGACCAGCGGCGCGGATTTCCTGGACGCGCGCAGCCAGGCGCAGGCCGAGGCCCGGATCCGGGCGGCCACCGCGGCCCGGGATGCGGCCCAGGCCCAGCACGAACGCGCCAGCGCCGCGGCGCAGCTTGCGGCATCGGACCTCGCCCGGCTCCGCCAGCTCTTCGAGCAGAAGGTGCTCTCGCCGCAGGAATTCGACGCCGCCCAGATGCGCGCAACGACTGCGCGACAGGATGAACGCGCAGCCGAGTTCAACCACCGCGTCGCCGAGCATGAGCTCGAGCAGGCTCGTGCACTGCTGGTCCGCACGCAGCCCGGTGGCGACGTGGAACCCCTGCAGATCACGGCGCCGGTGGACGGACGCATCCTGCGCGTCTACCAGGAGAGCGCGCGCGTCGTGCCGCCCGGCTTTGCGCTGATGGAAGTCGGCGACCCGACCGACCTGGAGGTGCGCATCGAGGTGCTTTCCCGCGACGGCGTCGCGATCCACCCCGGCGCGCGTGTGTCCCTTGAGCAATGGGGCGGCGTCGAGCCGTTGAACGCCCGCGTGCGGCTCGTCGAGCCGTCGGCGTTCACGAAGATCTCCGCGCTCGGCGTCGAGGAGCAGCGCGTCTACGTCGTGGCCGATTTCACCGATCCGCTCTCGCGGCGCCCCACCCTCGGCGACAGCTACCGCGTCGAGGCGCGCATCGTCACTTGGGAAAACCCGAGCGTGATCCACATCCCGAGCGGCGCGCTGTTCCAGCTCGGCGGCAAGTCACAGGTCTTCGTGCTCGACGGCAGCCGGGCCCGCCTGCGTCCCGTGACCGCGGGCCACAGCAACGGCGTGAACGTCGAGATCACCGACGGTCTCAAGGAAGGCGACCGCGTGGTGGTTTACCCCGGCGACAAGGTGGTCGACGGCACGAGGGTGACACCGATCGAGGTCGGCGTCCGCTAGGGAAACAGCCACTCCGATTTCCAACCATCGGGTCCGCGCGTGTAGCGCTCGCGGTCGTGGTGGCGAAATGCGCGCTGGTGCCAGAACTCGATGAGGTCCGGCACGACCCGCCGTCCGGACCAGAACGGTGGACGCGGCACGGCGCCGACGCCGAACTTCAGGGCCGTCGCGGCGACGGCCTGCTCCAGCACGTAGCGCCCGGCCATCGGCTTCGACTGGTGCGAGGCCCAGGCTCCGAGCTGGCTGAGCCGCGGCCGCGTGGCGAAATAGGCATCCGCCTCGGCATCGGATACCGGCTCCACCGCGCCTTCGATGCGCACCTGGCGCTCGGCCTTCGGCCAGTGGAAGCACAGCGCCGCGCGCGGATTCGAATCGAGGTCGGCGATCTTCGGGCTCGTGAGATTGGTGTAGAACACGAATCCACGCGCATCGACCGCCTTGAGCAGGACCATCCGCACCGTCGGCCGTCCCTTGGCGTCGGCCGTGGCCAACGACATCGCGGTCGCGTCGGAGGCCTCCTGAACCTTGGCCTCGGCGAACCACTCCTGGAACCGGGTGATCGGATCGATCTCGCTCATGTGCCCGCAGGATAATCGCCCGGGACCACCCCTGCTCCGCCCCGGTTGCTCAACCCTGTGCATCGGTTGCAGCCCCGGGGCGTGGAATTTGACTTGGCGCAGGCGAAAAGCCGCCGTTGCGTCACCCCGATGCCGAGTCGTCCCGACACGATCGTCGCCCCCGCCACCGCCGCCGGCACGGCTGCGCTCGCGGTCGTGCGCGTCAGCGGGCCGGAGGCTGCACGGATCGATCAGGAGCTGTTTCCCGCTTCATCCTCTCCACGCTCGGCTCGCCATGCGGATTATCGCGACCGGCACGGAAAGCTGGTGGATGACGTCGTCGCGACGTTTTTCCCGGGTCCCCGCTCCTATTCCGGCGAGGATCTGCTGGAAATCTCGTGTCACGGCAGCCCGTTCATCGTGCAGAAGATCCTCGAGGACCTGCTCGCGCGCGGCTGCCGGGCGGCGACACCCGGGGAGTTCACGCAGCGGGCCTTCCTGAACGGCCGGTTGGATCTCAGCCAGGCCGAGGCCGTGATGGATCTGATTCACGCCCGCAGCGAACGCGCGCTCGCCGCCGCGCAACAGCAGTTGCGGGGGGCGCTGGGCCGGACTCTCAATCAACTCACTGAACGACTCCTCGGTGTCTTGGCCAAGGTTGAGGCCTACATCGATTTTCCGGACGAGGATCTGCCAGCCGAGGACCGCACCACCCTGCAGATGGCTCTGGAAGCCCTCTGGAAGGATACCGATCGCCTGCTCGCCACGCGCCATTATGGCGAGATGCTGCGCCATGGCATCAAGACCGTGATCGTCGGCGCACCGAACGCCGGCAAGAGCAGCCTGCTCAATCTCCTGGTGGGACGCGAACGCGCGATCGTGAGTCCCGAGCCGGGCACGACGCGGGATTATCTCGAGGAACAGATCGTGGTCGGACCGCATAGCCTGCGATTGATCGATACCGCGGGCCTGAATCCTCAGCCCGGAGCGATCGAGAAACTCGGCATCGAGAAGTCCCTCGAACACATCGCCGAGGCGGACCTGATTCTCCTCGTGATCGAAGCCGGCCGTCCGGTGCCTGAATTTCCGCGGGCGTTGCTCGACCGCCTCGATCCGACCCGGTGCGTGGTGGTGGTAAACAAAATCGATTTGGCTTCAGCCCCTGCCGGCAGTCTTTTTGCAAAGAATTTGCCTCTTGTACCGACCTCGGCCCTCACCGGCTTGGGTTACGACCAACTGGTGGCCCAGATCACCCGCTTGGCGGACGCCTTTCAGGTGCCGGATCTGGAAGACTCCATCGCCATCAATGCCCGCCATGCTGATGCCCTCGACCGAGCCAAGTGCGGATTAAAGGACGCACTCTCGAAGCTGACCGGAGGCGGTCCCAGCGAACTCCTGGCGAGCGATCTACGTGGAACACTCGACGCTTACGGCGACATTATTGGCAAGGTGGACAACGAGCGGATACTCGATCATTTGTTTGCGACATTCTGCATTGGGAAGTAACGTTATAAATTGATCTATAACAAGATACCGTTTGACGTGATCGTGTGCGGCGCCGGCCATGCTGGTGTTGAAGCCGCCTTGGCAGCGTCGCGGATGGGCGCCTCTACCCTACTCCTGACCGGCAACATCGACACGATCGCCCAGATGAGTTGCAACCCGGCCATCGGCGGCCAGGCCAAGGGCCAGATCGTCCGGGAAATTGATGCTCTCGGCGGCGAGATGGCGATCAACACGGATGTCACCGGGATCCAGTTCCGGCTGCTCAACGAGTCCAAAGGCGCCGCCGTGCAGTCGCCCCGCGCGCAATGCGACAAGAAGGCTTATCAACTGCGGCTGAAGCATACGATTGAACTCCAGGCCAATCTGCAGCTGTTCCAAGCTACGGTTACGGGACTGATCTACAAGGACCACAAAGTCGTCGGCTGTCACACGAACCTCGACATCGACTTCCTTGGCCAAACCGTGGTGGTGACCACCGGCACATTCTTACGCGGCCTGATGCACATCGGCCAAAACAAGAACGAAGGCGGCCGCCTTGGCGACTTCAGCGCCAAGAGCCTTTCGGCCAGCTTTATTGAGGCCGGCATTTCTCTGGAGCGCCTGAAGACCGGAACGCCACCGCGACTCTTGGGCCGGAGCTTGGATTTCTCCAAGATGACCGAACAGAAAGGCGACGAGAACCCGACGTTCTTCGCGTTTCACGACACCCGGGGTCAGGAAGAATTGTTCCATGTGGAACAACACGGCGAACGGCGCCTGGGCTGGAATCCGGGCTCCGAACAGGTCTCGTGCTGGATGACCCACACGACACCGCAGACCGCCGAGATCGTTCGTGCGAATCTCAAGCAGTCGGCGATGTACAGCGGCGAAATCGTCGGAGTAGGGCCGCGCTATTGCCCAAGCATCGAGGACAAATTCGTCCGATTCGCCGACAAGCCGCGGCATCTGCTTTTCCTCGAACCGGAGGGTAGGGCGACGAACGAGTACTACGTCAACGGGCTGTCAACAAGTCTGCCATTCGACGTCCAACTCGAGATGGTCCACAGCATCCCAGGTCTTGAGCAGGCCGTCCTCCTCCGGCCTGCCTACGCCGTTGAGTATGACTTCGCTCATCCGACCCAACTCTTTCCTTCGCTTGAGTCTAAGAAAGTCGAAAATCTCTTTTTCGCCGGCCAGATCAATGGCACTTCCGGTTACGAGGAAGCTGCAGGGCAGGGGTTGGTAGCCGGGGTAAACGCTGTGAATAAGGTGCGAGGAACTCCGCCCATGCTCATCCAGCGGCACGAGGGTTACATCGGCGTACTGATCGACGACCTGGTCACCAAGGGCACGAACGAGCCCTATCGGATGTTCACCAGTCGCGCCGAATATCGGCTACTCTTCAACCACGGCAGCGCCGAATTGCGGATGGCTCATCACGCGAGGTCGTTCAACCTTTTATCCGACAATAGATTACAATGTATTGAGGCCAAACAGCATAAGGTCGACCAGTGGGTTAAGTACTTGGAATCCAACAAGACCCGCGGTGGCACTTGGGCTGACGCGATCCGGCGGGATGGGGGAGGGGTCCAGCTTCCGGATGACTTTCAAAAGGAATCTCCGGAGGTGCGTAACGAGGTTCTCTATCGAGTTAGTTACCAAGGCTATCTGGCGCGGGAGCAGCGTCAGATCGACAAGCTATCTCAAATCGAAAAGATCCGGCTCCCGGCGAATCTGGACTATCTGTCGATTCCTGGACTGCGCCGCGAGAGCGCCTTGAAGCTGGCGGAGTTCAAGCCGATGACCCTCGGTCAGGCGAGCCGAATCAGCGGCGTTAACCCAGCTGATATCAGTATCTTAATGGTACGACTGGAAGCGGGTAGGGGAGCAGGGGAGTCCTGAATCGCAGCCTCATCATGGACAACCCGATTCGCACGGCTGCACACATCGCTCGCGTCACCCAACGACGCCAGAATCTGAAGGAGCAGCTGGCGTCACTTTTTCCCAAGCCTACATCCATCGTTTGGGAGGTTGGCTGTGGTCATGGTCATTTTCTTGCGGCCTTTGCCGCGGCCCATCCGGAGCAGATCTGTGTGGGAGTGGATATCAGTGTGGACCGGATTCGGCGCGCTACGCGCAAGCGCGACCGGGCGAAGTTGGCGAATCTGCACTTCATTAATGCGGAGGCGCGCGATTTCCTGGATTCGCTGCCGGAGAGTGTGACGTTCACTGCGATCTACGTCCTGTTTCCCGATCCGTGGCCGAAGCGGCGTCACCACAAGAACCGGATCATGCAGCCCGGTTTTCTTTCGGTCGTGGCCGGCCGATCAACCGCCGAGACCCGCCTGCATTTCCGCACCGACTTCGAGCCCTACTTTCGTGACACGGAACTGGTTATACGGGAACACCCGGCGTGGAAACAGGTGGGAGAGCCGTGGCCGTTCGAGCAGGAGACGGTCTTTCAAAGCCGGGCCCCGATTCACCATTCGCTGACCGCGGTTTGCAGGGTGGGGCGGTGATTAGGCGACAATAAGTTCGCCGGGTTTGGAGCCCCTCGCGCCTAATCGTTCGCGGGGTCTTGAATGCAAACCATTTCGGGGGTTGACGGAGTGTTCAGCCTTTGCCTACTCAATCCCTTTCCAACCCTTTCCGTCGTCCAGCGCGCCCATGTCCCGAGTCAAAAAACTCGCCCTGATTTTTCTGTCGCTTTCGAGCGCTCTCAGCGCCTTCGCCAGCGAATCGCATGGTGTCGCCGCATCGGCGGAAACGCTGTTCCATGTCGGGCCTTTGCCCGTCACGAACAGCATGGTGACAAGCTGGATCGTGGCGCTGGTGCTGATCATCGCGATCCGCCTGGCGATCAAGACGCCGAAACTGGTGCCGACCCGCGGTCAGGCAATTGTCGAGAATCTCGTCCAGGGCGTGCTCGACCTCATCACCCCGATCGTCGGCAAGAAGATGGCCAAGCCGACCTTCCCGCTGCTCGCGGCCCTGTTCACGTTTATCCTCATCCAGAACTGGAGCGGTCTCTTTCCCGGCGTTGGCACGATCTTCATCACCGATCATGAAACCGGTGGTTGGAAGGAGTTCATCCGTCCCGGTAACGCCGACCTCAACGGCACCGCGGCGCTCGCTGTGGTGTCGATGCTGTGCTGGCTCTATTTCATCCTGCGCTACGCTGGCCCGAAGCTCGTGCTGAAGGATATCTTCGGCAACAAGGCGGACAAGCGCGAGGTGCCGGCGGTGATCTATTACCCGCTGTTTCTCGTGTTCCTCGCGGTCGGCCTGATCGAGATCGTCTCGATCTGCTTCCGTCCAATTTCACTCTCGTTCCGACTTTTCGGCAACGTCTTCGGCGGCGAAAACCTGCTGCACTCGATGTCGGCCATCACGCCGTGGCTGCTGCCGGTTCCGTTCTACTTCCTCGAACTCCTGATCGGCTTCGTGCAGGCGCTCGTCTTCACGCTGCTCGTCAGCGTCTACATCGGCCTGATCTGCAATCACGGTGACGAACACCATGAGGGCGAGCATGGCCACGGCGAATCCCACGAGGCGGCCCACTAAACCCTTTACCGCCGGGAGCGTGCCTTGCGCGCGCACGGCGGCACTCCAACCAACAAAACCAAATCCAACATGATCCAAGTCATCGCTGAAATCAGTGGCAGTATCCAGGGCGCGTTCGGCTGTCTCGCCGCCGCCATCGGCGTCGGTCTCGTCGGCGCCAAGGCCGTCGAGGGCGTCGGCCGCAACCCGGGTGCTTCCGGCAAGATCCTCGTCCAGTCCATCATCGGTATGGCGCTGGCCGAAGCCGTCGCGTTCTACGCGCTGTTCCTCGGTAAGTAATCCGTCTGATTTCCGCGCCGGTGAGCGATCACCGGCGCGGCCCTTTTCCCGTCCGTTCCCCGCACCCATCATGCTCTCCACTCTGCTCGTTCTCGCTGAAGCCACCGGTCACGCCGCCGAGGCCGCCGCGGCCCACGGTGAAGGCGCCTCCGGCGTCACGAAGATCATGCAGGATTTCGGCCTCAGCGTGCCGCTCATCCTCGCCCAGGCCCTGAGCTTCTCGATCGTCGCGTACGTGCTCTGGCAGTTCGGCTTCAAGCCCGTCCTCGCGACCCTCGACGAGCGCCAGCAGAAGATCGACTCCGGCCTCAAGTACGCCGAGGAGATGCAGGCCAAGCTCGCCGCGGCCCAGCAGGAGAGCGCCGCCATCGTGAAGAAGGCGCAGACCGACGCCACGCGCATCATCGACGAGGCGCGCAAGTCGGCGAAGGACTTCCTCGACAAGCAGACCCAGGAAGCCGCCGCCAAGGCGAACGACACGCTCGTCAAGGCGCAGCAGGCGATCGAGCTCGAGCACAAGAAGATGCTCGCCGACGCCCGCACCGAGATCGCCCGCCTCGTGGTCCTCACCACCGAGCGCGTCCTCGCGAAGAAGCTCTCCGACGCCGACCGCTCGGCCTACAA
>DAOQKI010000090.1:0-16128 GCA_035334485.1 Opitutaceae bacterium | reverse complement strand
GTGACTGCTTCCGAACCCGGAATCCGCAATTCGCGATCCGCAATCCGCAATTCAGAAATACACCCCTCCGCCCAGCAGCGTCGGGCCGTCGTACAAGGCCAGGATCTGGCCGGCGGCTAGGCCGCGCTGGGGCTCCCGGAAGCGGACCAGGGCGGCGCCGCCGTCCTCGGGGATGTATTCCAACGCCACGCGCGGGTCGCGGTAGCGCACGCGGCCCTCGAGCGGGCCCGCCGTCGTGACGGACGCACCGACCCAGCTGAGCGAGTGCACCCGCACCTCGCGCTGGAACAGGCCCGGCGCGTCGGGATGATCAAAGGCAACGAGCAACGCCCGGTCATCCGCGCGCTTGCCCACGACCACATAGGCTTCGTGGTCGGTGTTCGACGGGATGCCGATGCCCTTGCGCTGGCCGAGCGTGTAGAAATGCAGACCGCGATGCTCGCCGAGCACCCGGCCGTCGGCCGCCCGGACAATCGGCCCCGGTGCGTCCGGCACGTAGGCGCGGAGGAAGTCCTGCATCTTCACCTCGCCGATGAAACAGATGCCCTGGCTGTCCTTCTTCTCGGCATTGGGCAACCCAGCGTCGCGGGCGAGCTGGCGAACCGCGGGCTTGGGCAGGTGGCCGATCGGGAAGCGGGCGTCGGCCAGTTGCGACTGGTTCAGCAGCGCGAGGAAATACGATTGGTCCTTGTTCGAATCGGCGCCCTCCACCAGCGCGTAGGTGCCGTCGTCGCGGCCCACGCGCTGGGCATAGTGACCGGTGGCGACCCCCGCGAAGCCGTGGTCCCGCGCCCAGGACCGGAACACGCCAAACTTGATCTCGCGGTTGCACATGATGTCGGGGTTCGGGGTCAGCCCCCGCGCGTACCCGTCGAGCAGGTAGGCGACGACCCGCTCGCGGTACTCGCGCATCAGGTTCACGACCTGGAACTCGATGCCGAGCCGGTCGCACACCGCCCGCGCATCCACGATGTCCTGTTCCCACGGGCAGTGGCCAATGACCTGGTCCTCGTTGATCCAGTTCTTCATGTACGCGCCCACGAGGTCGTGTCCCTGCCGCTGGAGCAGCAGGGCGGCGACGGAGCTGTCGACTCCGCCGGACATCGCGACGAGCAGGCGTTCTTTCACGGGATCAGACTGGATTGCACAGGAAGAAACGGAGGGAACGGAGAAGGGAAACCACTAATCTTCACTAATCCGCGCTAATCCGGATCCTAACCAATAGGGCGAATCAGCGGTTTCTCCCTCGGTTCTCTCCGTTTCCTCCTGTGAGGTCCGGACCGGCCTCAGTTCGGGTCCGCGACAACGAAGGCGGGGTCGATGGCTTGGTTAAGGACGGCCTCGAAGCGATCGAGCGGGGCGTCGTAGCCCGGGACCTTTTCACTGCAGCCGGGGATGAAGATCGGGGCGCAGCCGGGCGGGTGGTCGAGTGTAAGCGGCTCGAGGTTGCGGGTCTGGTCGAGGCTCTGCGTCACGTAGTAGGCCCGCACGACAAACTGGTGGTCCGCCCGGCGCTGGCGCAGTTCGAACACCATCGCGCCGCCGAGGGTGACGGGATTCCGCTGCGAGCCCGGCAGCCACCAGTTCATGTTCAGCAGGCCGCCGAGGTTCACGATGTTGGAGTCGTGGCCGACGAGCATGACGACGCGGTGGGACGGCGAGCCGAACGCGGCCGGGTCGGGCTGTCCCGTGGCCGCCTGACGGAGGGTTTTCAGGATGTGGCTGGCGAGGTTCGAGCCCTGCACGCGGGCGGAGTAGGGGCTGCCCTGCGTGAGTTCGAAATAGAGGGAATGCAGCCGGAGCACCTCGGTGAGCTCCGCGCGGGTGATGCGACCCCAGCCGACTTGGTCCATGGGCATGCCCTCGGCGTACTCGAGCATGATGTTGTCGACGACCTGCATGGCGGTGCGAACCGGCCCGCGGAGGTTGACCGTGTGATCGCGCGTGCCCCGCTCGACCAGCGTCGGCTGGTCGCGCAGGTCGACTTTGCCCGCCGGCACCGGGCCGTCGCCGAGCAGCACCTGGCGAACCTTCGCAAGATCACGTGCGCAGGCCTCGTTCAGCGTCGCTGCGTCGCCCCCGAGTCGGCCGAGCACATTGGCCACTGCGAGGTCGAGGTCGGGATGACCGACGGGCACCATCGCGGCCCGGTACATCGGGTCGGTGGTGTCGAGCGCGCGGGCGTGCGGCTCGATCTTGATGCCCGGCAGCATGCCCTCGGCAATGTACTCCGCGGTGCGAATCGTGCGCTGGTCGCTGTCCGAGCGAAAATAGACGCGGCCGTCATCGACCTTGGGATCGCCCGTCAACAGGCCTTCTGCCCGGTAACGGGCCAGGTAGTAGGCGCCCATCAGCTCCATCTGCTTGCCGCCATGGGGCGTGAGATAGCCGACGGGCACGCTCCACTTCGGCCAGGCCTCCAGCGAGAACTTGCCCAGCACGTCGTCGCCGTAGATCGGCGAGCGGACGCCGTGGCGGGTCACCAGGACGGCAAGACGGAGGTCGCTTGTCGAATCCGGGGCCACGGCGGCGGGCAGGGCGGTGGACAACAGGCCGAGCACGAGGACGGCCAGGCGGGAAAACACGGGAGAAAACAGGGACAGGGAACGCATGGGGATGACGGTCGGACGGAAGGCGCGGTTTGATCGGCTCGCGGGGTTGTCCATCGACGCCACGGCTGGCGGGGTTGTCAAACGCGGAAGCCGGCGGTGCGTGACGCCGGGGTGAAATCCCGCGGCCGTGAGTGGGAGCTTGCCGAGTTGCCCTCAGCCGAGACACGCTCGACCTGTCATGAAGCGCGTCCTCTTCGTCCTGGTTGGGCTCGCGTGGACCGCGGCATGGGCCGCACCCGTCCCGAGCCCCGCCCCGGTGGAACACGTGGTGATTTTCATTGTGGACGGTCTCCGTCCCGATGTGGCCCTGCGGGCCGACATGCCCGGGCTGCGTTCCCTGGTCCAGGAGGGCGCCTTCACCTTCTGGGCGAAGACGACGTCGGTCGCGATCACGCTGCCGTCGTGCACGAGCGCGCTGACCGGGGTCACGCCGGCGCGCCACCACGTGGAGTGGAACCGGGACCAGCCGCCGGGGCAGCAGGGTTACCCGGCGGTGCCCACCGTGCTGGAACTGGCGACCCGGGCCGGCCGGGTCACGGCGCTGGTGGCGGGCAAGTCGAAGTTCGCCGCCCTCGCGCGGCCGGGGACGGTCACGCATGTGTCGATCCCGAAGACTGCGAAATGCTCCGACGCCGACGTGGCCGCCGAGGCCGAGCGGATCATCCGCGACGCCAGACCGGCTCTGATGTGCGTGCATTTTCCCGACGGCGACGCGGTCGGCCATGCGAAGGGCTGGGGTTCGCCGGAGCAAGTCGCGCAGTATGCCGAGACCGACCGCCAGCTGCGCCGCGTGCTTGCGGCGCTCGACCAGGCGGGCATCCGCTCGTCCACCGTTGTTATCGTCACTGCTGACCACGGCGGTCTCGGCCGCACCCATGGCGGCGAGGACCCGCGGAGCCGCAGCATTCCGTGGATCGCCGCGGGCCCGGGGGTCCGTCCCGGTTATGACCTGACCCGCGAGGGCACGCTCACGGTGAACACCGAGGACACGGCCGCGACCACCTGCTGGCTGCTCGGCCTCAAGCCGACCGTCGAGCTCGACGGCAAGCCGGTGCTGGCGGCCTTCACGACTGCGCCCAAGGCCGAGACTCCGGCCGAGCCGGCTCCCGTCCACTGATAGTTGCCCGCGTAATTTTCGTCGTACGAAGCCGCGAGGCTCCCTGTCCGCAGCGATGACCGATCTGCGCCTTCTGCGCCTTTTTGCGGCAAACCTCCCCAAGCAGTGCCGCGGTCAGCCTGAGTTTCCAGCTTGAGGGCAACGTGGCGTAGGGGATGCTGTAAGTTCTCCATGGCTGACGCGCCGCATCGCATCGTCCGGGCCTGGCTCGAATCGCTCTCGACGGGCGTGGTCGAGCTGGACCGTGACTGGGTGGCGCCGGGCCCGCCGCGGTTCACGCTGGGCGAGCAATGCCCGACGCCGGCGGCGCTGGCCGCGGATGCGGGCCGGGTGGCGGGCGAGACGCAGGGCTATTTTGTCGAGGCCGACGGGACGATCTCGTTCATCCTGCCGATCCGGCCGGGTGGGGCAGCGGACCTGGCGCGGGACCAGGTCTACCTCGCGGGTGACTTCAACGGCTGGCAGGCGGCCATCGGCGCGGATGCGTGGCGGCTCCAGCCCGCGGAGCTCGCGGGCACGCCCGTGCTCCGCTGGACCGGCGAGGCCGGACGCTTCCTGCAGCCCGGCGGGCAGCGCTTCAAGTTCGTGACCGGGGAACACCAGTGGCTCATGCCGCCGGACGACGCCCCGAACCTCGTGCGGGACGAGCACGGCAACACCAACCGCGTGGTCGAGCCCACCCGCACCGGACGCCACCTGTGGCACTTCCGCCTCGCGGCCCCGCTGCTGCTGGCCGAGCCGCGGCTCGTGACCTGGTCGGACCGCGCGACACCCGAGGGGCGCGTGCCGCTGGTGCCGGGACCGTTCTTCTACGAGCTGCGCACGGACCTGCCGCTCGGTGCGATGGTGCGGCCCCACGGCACGGTGTTCCGGCTCTTCGCCCCGCGGGCGCGGGCGGTCACGCTGGAACTCGGCGCGGACCAGACTCTGGCGTCGGCGCAGAGATTCGAGCTGGTGCGCCGCCCGGATGCGGACGGGGCGGCCGGCGTGTGGGAGGTCACCCTCGACCAGAACCTGCACGGCTGGTTTTACGCCTACCACGTCGACGGCGTGAATGACGGCGCGGACGGCTTCGATGTGGGACGCCGCGTGCTCGATCCGTATGCGCAGGCGACGGTGGGCCGGGCGGGTCCCGGCATCATCCTCGATCCCATCTGGGTGGGCCCGGGCGACCGGGATTTTGTGACCCCGGCCTGGCACGACCTGGTGGTGGCGGAGGCGCATGTGCGCGACCTCGCGGCGAACGCCCCGGTGAAGGCGAGCGCGGTCGAGCGGCGCGGGTTTGCCGGCCTGCGCCAATGGGTCGAGAGTCCCGAGTTCCACCTGCACCACCTCGGCGTGAACTGCGTCGAGCTCCAGCCGGTGCAGGAGTTCGATAACCAGACCCCGGAGGAATACCACTGGGGCTACATGCCGGTGAACTATTTCGCGCCGAGCAGCGCCTATGCGACCGATCCGGCCAAGGCCTCCGGCGTCCGCGAGCTGCAGGAGCTCGTGCGCGCGTTTCACCGTCGCGGCATGGCCGTGATCCTCGACGTCGTCTACAATCACGTCGGCGAACCGGCGCATCTCCAGTCCATCGACCGACGCTACTATTTCGAGCAGGACGCCACCGGCCGGCTGGCCAACTGGAGCGGCTGCGGGAATGACCTGCGGGCGCGCTCGGCGATGGCGCGCCGGCTGATCATCGACAGCTGCCTCCACCTCGTGGAGACGTACGGCGTGGACGGCTTCCGCTTCGACCTGGCGGAGCTGCTCGGCGTGGAAGTCCTGCGCGACATCGAGGCGGCGCTGAAGCGGGCGAAGCCGGGCGTGATCCTGATCGCCGAACCGTGGAGCTTCCGCGGTCACATCGCGGGCGTGCTGCGCGACACGGGCTGGGCGTCGTGGAACGACGGCTACCGCGACTTCATCCGCGACTACGTGCGCGGCGGCGGCAGTGCCGAGCGCATGGAGTATTTCCTCAAGGGCTCGCCGTGGTTCTTCGCGAAATGGCCGGCCCAGACGGTGAACTACACGGAGTCCCACGACGACCGCGCCTGGATCGACGTCATCACGGAGAATCCGAACTTCGACGGCTCGGGTCCCACCGGCAACGATCGCCGGCGGACGCATCTGATGGCGGCGCTGCTGTTCATGTCGCTTGGAATTCCGATGGTGGCGGCGGGCCAGGACTTCCTCCGGTCCAAGCACGGTGTGAACAACACCTACCTGCGCGGCGACCTCAACGCACTGGATTACCGCCGGCTCTACCGCTACCTCGGCACCCACGCGTACTTCGCGGGCTGGATCTCCTTCCGGCGGAGCGAACTGGGCCGCCTGTTGCGGCACCATACGCGGCCGGGCGACGGGTTTTTCGCGTTCTACCGCACGGGAGACTCGCCGGCCTTCGCCGTGGTCTACAACGCCGACCGCTCGTTGGGCGACCAGCGCCTGCTCTTCGCGGTGAACCCGACCTTGGGCGACGTGACTCTCCGTCTGCCGGATCAAGTGACCGGGTTCAGCTGGCACCAGATTGCCGACCACGAGCTGTTCCGCTCGACGACCCCCGGACCGTCCCAGCCCGTGGAAGCCGAACTCCTGGTGCCGGCGCTAGGGTGCGGATTGTGGGTGAGCGCAGGGTAGGGGGGGCGGAAGTAACAAGGGGCAGGGGCGAAGTAACAGGAATCGTCCGCGGTGGTGCGGACAGCCTCCAAACGGGCAGCGGCGAAGCTGCGGACGATTCCTGCTACTTGGCCCCCGCCACCTGCTACTTACCGCGACGAATCCGCACGGTATTAGCTGTCGAACAGTCCGCGCACGAACCTGTGAATTCCGGGACATAAAACGCAAAAGCCCCTTGCCAGAAAAACGGCACGGCGCTTACTTGAAATTTCTCTGTCAGCCTAATCGTTAAACCAACTCACATCCCATGGCAGTCAAAGTCGCTATCAATGGCTTCGGCCGGATCGGCCGCCTCGTATTCCGGGCTCTTGTCGAACAAGGGCTTCTTGGCACGACGTTCAACGTCGTCGCCGTCGGCGACATCGTGCCGGCGGATAACCTGGCGTACCTCCTCAAATACGACTCCTCCCAGGGCCGTTTCGCGGGCACCGTCTCGTCCAAGAAGTCGGCCTCGGACAAGGCCGATGACGACGTCCTGGTGGTCAACGGCCACGAGATGAAGGTCGTCAGCGCCAAGACCCCGGCGGAGCTGCCGTGGGCCGCGCTCGGCGTCCAGGTGGTCATCGAGTCGACGGGCCTCTTCACCGATGCCGAGAAGGCCAAGGGCCACCTCGCCGCCGGCGCCAAGAAGGTGATCATCTCCGCGCCCGGCAAGGGCGAGGACATCACGGTCGTGCTCGGCGTGAACGACGGCAAGTACGACGCCGCCAAGCACAACATCATCTCCAACGCCTCCTGCACGACGAACTGCCTCGCGCCGCTCGTCCACGTGCTGCTGAAGGAAGGCTTCGGCATCGAGGAAGGCCTCATGACGACGGTCCACTCCTACACCGCCACGCAGAAGACGGTGGACGGTCCCTCGAAGAAGGACTGGAAGGGCGGCCGTTCCGCCGCGATCAACATCATCCCCGCCTCGACCGGCGCCGCCAAGGCCGTCGGCCTCGTGTGCCCGGAGGTGAAGGGCAAGCTCACCGGCATGTCGTTCCGCGTGCCGACGCCCACCGTGTCGGTCGTCGACCTCACCGTCCGCACCGTCAAGGAGACCTCCCTCAAGGAGATCAACGCGAAGCTGAAGGCCGCCTCCGAGACCTATCTCAAGGGCATCCTCGGCTACACCGAGGACGAGGTCGTCTCGACCGACTTCATCCACGAGAAGCTCTCGTCGATCTACGACGCCGGCTCGTCCATCGAGCTCAACAGCCGCTTCTTCAAGCTGGTGAGCTGGTACGACAACGAGTGGGGCTATTCCAACCGCGTCGTCGAGCTGACCAAGAAAATCGCCGGCAGCCTGTAAGGCCGCTCGCCCAGGCGCTCGCGGCAAGTAGCGAGTAGCGGGTAGCGAGTAGCGAGCATGATAATGCGCTCGTTGCTCCGCTCGCTACTCGCTCTTTTTTTGCCCGCATCGCATGATCTGATCCAGCTAGCCAAGGTTTCCCACCTTCCCACCTTCCCAATTTCCCAATTTCCAAACCCATCCCGCCATGCCCAAGTTCAAGTCCATCCGTGATCTCTCCCTGACCGGCAAGCGCGTCCTCATGCGCGTCGACTTCAATGTCCCGCAGGACAAGGCCACCGGGGCCATCACCAACAACCAGCGCATCGTCGCGGCCCTGCCCACGATCCAGCACGCCCTCGCCCAAGGCGCCTCGGTGGTCCTGATGAGCCACCTCGGTCGGCCCGACGGCAAGGTCATCCCGAAATTCTCGCTCGCGCCGGTCGCAACCGAACTGGCCAAGGTCCTGAGCCGGCCGGTCGCCTTCGCCGCCGACTGCGTGGGTCCCGTGGCCGAGCAGGCCGCCGCCGCGCTCAAGCCCGGCGAGGTGCTCCTGCTCGAGAATCTCCGCTTCCACATCGAGGAGGAGGGCAAGATCAAGAATGAGGACGGCACCTCCGTGAAGGCCGACCCGAAGGCGGTCGAGGCGTTCCGCGCCGGGCTGTCCAAGCTCGGTGACGTCTACGTCAACGACGCCTTCGGCACCGCCCACCGCGCGCACTCGTCGATGGTCGGCGTGAAGCTGCCCCAGAAGGCGGCCGGTTTCCTCATGGAGGCCGAGCTCAAGGCGTTCGGCGCCGTGCTCGAGCATCCGCAGCGCCCGCTGCTCGCCATCCTCGGCGGCGCCAAGATCGCCGACAAGATCCCGCTCATCCGCAATCTCCTCGGCAAGGCCGACCAGATCATCATCGGTGGCGGCATGGCCTACACGTTTAAGAAGGTCATCGACGGCATGAACATCGGCGACAGTCTCTTCGATCCCGAGGGCGCGAAGATCGTCGCGGACCTCGTCGCCGAGGCCAAGGCGCGCAACGTGAAGCTGATCTTCCCGGTCGACTATCTCTGCGCCGACAAGTTCGACGCCAACGCGAACACCCAGCCGGCCACGGACGCCACGGGCATCCCGGCGGGCTGGATGGGACTGGACGCCGGCCCGCAGTCGATCGCGCTCTACCGGGCCGCGATTCTCGGCGCGAAGACGATCGTGTGGAACGGACCCGCGGGCGTGTTCGAGTTCGAGAAATTCGCCGGCGCGACCAAGGCGATGGCCGAGGCGGTCGCCGAGGCCACGGCCAAGGGCGCCACCACCGTGGTTGGCGGCGGCGACACCGCGACCGCGGCCAAGAAGTTCAAGGTCGCCAGCAAGGTCACCCATTGCTCCACCGGCGGTGGCGCCAGCCTCGAATTCCTCGAAGGCAAGGTGCTGCCCGGCGTGGCGTTTCTGGAGAACTGAGCGCAGTAGCTGGTGGACAGTAGCTAGTAGCTGGTAGGCATGGCGCCCGAATCTAGTATGCCGACGCGCCGCCCCTGAAACTGGCGGCCGCTCACCAGCTACCAGCTACCAAATTCTAGCTACAAACTACCTCAGGTTTCTCCTCGCTACCCGCTACTCGCTACCCACTACTTCCCCTCACCACTCTCGTCACTCGTCCCTTGTCACTCGTCACTACTCCAATGCTCCGCAAGAAACTCATCGCTGGTAACTGGAAGATGAACAAGACGCCGGCCGACGGCGCCGCGCTGGCCGCGGAACTCGTCACGGCCGCCGGCAAACAGACCGACGTCGAGGTCGTCGTGTGCCCGCCCTTCACCGCGCTCGACGCGGTGGGCAAGGCGCTCGACGGCTCCACGATCAAGCTCGGCGCGCAGAACCTGCACCCCGAGGCCAGCGGCGCCTTCACGGGCGAGGTCTCGGCCCCGATGCTGCGGGCGCTCTTCACGACGCATGTCATCATCGGCCACAGCGAGCGCCGCAGCCTCTTCGGCGACACCGACGCCTTCGTCAACCTGAAGGTCCTCGCCGCCCTCAAGAACCAGCTCAAGCCGATCCTCTGCGTGGGCGAGTCCCTCGCCGAGCGCGAGGCCGGCACGACCCTGAAGGTCGTCCAGACGCAGCTGGAGGCCGGACTCCAGGGCGTGAGCAAGGAGCAGGCCGCGACGCTTGTCGTGGCCTACGAGCCCGTCTGGGCGATCGGCACCGGCAAGGTGGCGACGACCGACCAGGCGCAGGAGGTGCACGCGTACATCCGCGGGCTGCTGACCAAGCTCTTCACCGAGCCCGTGGCGCAGCGCGTCCGCATCCTCTATGGCGGCTCGATGAAGCCCGCCAATGCCCCGGAGCTGCTCGCGCAGAAGGACATCGACGGCGGCCTGATCGGCGGCGCGGCCCTCGAGGCCCGCAGTTTCCTCGATCTCATCCGCGCGGCGGCCGCGATCAAGTAAACGTCGGCCGGTTTCGGCCGACGCGGAGATCGGAGTTCGGCGCTTGGAATTTGGGAACGCGTGACGTCGCGTTCTCGGAGCGGTGAGCGGGTGGGTGATCGGCGAACTCCGAACTCCGAATTTCGAACTCCGCGGGAAAGTTATTTCCCGCTCTTTTTCTTTTCCTCCGCAGCCTTCCGCTGCGCTTCCTCGTAGGCTTTCCGGTGCTGCTGGCCGATCTCGAGGAGATCGGTGACCAGCATCCGGGCTTCGCGCTCCTGCACGTCCGGGCCGCCTACCGGCGGCGGCAACGGCGGCGTGATCACCGGCGGGGCGTCATTCGCGCCGCTGGCATTGGCAGCCACGCTGGCGCCACCCCCGGGACTCGTGGGCTGGCGCAGGCGGAGGGTCATCGTCTGGTTGTTCGCCCGGATGGTCGCCTCGTCGCGCGCGGGGTTGGCGGTGAGCACGGTTACCTCGTCGACCGTGCCGCCCACGGCGATCCAAAAGCTCCGTTTGTCGTTCACCCGGGTGATGCTGACCATGGTCTCCTTGCCCGCGGTGGTGATGCCGCCGAGCTGGTACTTGGCGCCCGGGCCGGCTGCCGCTGCGCCCGCGGCCGGCGGGAGGAACGGCGAGGAGTCCGGCAGCGACTGCGCCAGCGCGACCGTACCGCCGGCCACGAGGGCCAGCAGCAGGAGGCGGAGGGTGGAGGACACGAGGGACATGGCGCGAATCACGGGGAGCAGCCTACCGCGGCGACGCCGGGACGCCAATCCCGGAAACGCAGCGCTTGGCCGGCTTGGATGTCAGACCGCGGGTCCTGAAGGTTGATCCTTCGGCTGTGACCGGGTCAGCCGACGCTCGAGCCAGGGCCCGACCCGGTCCCGCAGCCGCGTGCAGTGGATCTCAAAGCCATGGTGCAGGGCGGCCGAGACGCCGATGATGGCGGCCAGCATCACCCAGAACAGCGCCCAGGCCTGCGCTGCGGAGGTGCTCCAGCCCGTGAACCAGTAGGGCATGATCAGCCGCGACAGCGGGTGCTGCACGAGGTACATGGCGTACGACCAGAGGGCGATCTTGCGGACGGCGGTGCTGGCGAAGTTCTCCCGTGCCAGTTTCCAGCGCGAGGCGGCCGGCAGCAGCAGCGCGAAGCCCAGCGAGACGAGATTGAAGCGCCAGGTGCGGGCGAAGAAATCGTCGGCCCCCGCGGCGAACCCGCCGCCGTCGCGGCGCCAAAGGGTCACGTACATCCAGACCACCAGCACCATCCCGACCACCGCTGCCGGCGCCGCGATGCGCCGCCACGCGGAAGGGAACCGCATGGCGAGCCACGCGCCCAGGATGCCGACCATCAGGGCGTCGAACCGGCCGATGACGACGATTCGCTCCCACTCACCCCAAGTGGCCTCCGGATGGCCCGCGGCCAGCATCCGCACACCGGTCGAAAACAGGTAGAAGGCCGCGGCCGTGACCAGCAGGACCGCGTCAAAACGGCCCCTGAGCCGCAGCCCGAGCCAGAGCGCCGCCGGGAACAGCAGATAAAACCACTCTTCAACCGCGAGACTCCACGACTCGGGCATGAAGGCGAGATGGGGGCCGGTTAGGTTTCGCAGGAAGAAGGCGTGCGACCAGACCAGTCCCGAGTCGTAGTGGGTCCCCTGCACGACGAGGTCGAGCACGACATTGCCGATCACGAGGAGCCAGAACAGCGGCAGCGTGCGGAACCAGCGCCGGATGTAGAACTCGGGCAGCGAGCCGTCGTGACCGAGCCGTTCGCCGCGTCGGATCAGGATCTGCCCGATCAGGAAACCGCTGAGGACGAAGAACAGCTCGACCCCGTAGAAACCACCGTGACCGAGCAGGCCGAGATTGGGCACGTGCGGGTAAAGCACCGCGAAACCATGGGCGAGCGTGACCCCGAGGATCGCCGCCGCGCGCAGTGCATCGAGCCCGAAGACGCGGGCGGACTCAGAGGAAGCGGGGACGGGGGAGTCGGACAAGGCGAACGCGATTCAGGCGTCCCGCGATGCTCCCGAGAACCCGCCGAAGGTCAATTCGGTTGGACGACCGCCCCAGGCGGCCGGTCGAAAGTCGAACAGTCGAAGGTCGAAAGCCGGGCTGGCTATGGCTTCGTTGGGCACACTCGTGCGGAACCGATGTGCGTCATCGATCTCCACTCTACGCTAGGATCAGTCACAGGTCGCGTAGGCAACTGTGGCCGTCGACTTGGCGTCGATCGCCCAGACCATCACGTGGCCCAAGGGAGCAGTTCCATCACCTGGGAGACTTTCCCACTTGCATGCGACAATCCAGCAGTCACCCCCTGCGTACTTGGCGAGATAGGCTCCGACGGGCACTACCGCGAGCGGTGGGTAGTTCCATCGCTCAGGATGCAGTTCGAGGTCTTTCAGGTCGGCTTCGTATCGTTCGCGCGCACGCTCCTGATCACGTTTCTGCAGCTCCGGCGTTTCGGGGCGGGTGTCCCTTCCGGAGATCCTGCCGACATTGGGCAGTGGCGGCTCTAACCTCGTCTCGCGCGTGCGGCCTCGATTCAGGGCGCGAAGGCAACGTTCAAGACTGGCGGCATCGAGGCCTTTCTCCGTCGCCTTGCGAACGAGCGACTCGGAGAACAGCTGCCACTTCTCCTTCCAACTCGCAGTGGTCATGCCTGAGAAGTACTGCACTTCCGGGCGATTGAAGAAGCCCTTGGCGAGGGACATTTCCGCAGTTGCGGCGGATGGCGGGACCACGAATTCGATCTTTTCAACCGTGACATGGGCAAGTGCCGACCGCACTTCCTCCTCGGTTACGATAGGTTTCGGAACCTGCCCGGCCGCCATGGTGGAACCGATCCCAATAGTCAGCGCGAGTCGCCAAGAGAGTCTCTTGGCTCCTTCGAACACCCTTGAAGATAGCCGATTCATGGTAGGCGGCACTCTTGATCGGCCCAATAATCGCAGGAATGAGAGCCAAGCGGTTTGTCGCGTGGACTTTTCATCTTGTCCCATCCCGCGCGGCCTTGGCAGACGTTTTTCTCGAATGCCAGTGGGAATACAGGGACCAGCATAGGTAGCCATCGAACAACAGCAGGACTCCAACTGACCCGGCGATGTAGATCCAAAAGAGAACCGGGGCCGACTCTCTTCCTTCGATCCACTGGAATCTCCAGCGAAGTCGCATTTTGGCGGTGACAACTTCGTACGCGAGTAACGCGTGCAAAGCAGCCCATCCTCCAATCATGACGAGCGGACCGTAGCGCCAACGAAGCAGTAGGGCTCCCAAATCTGCTCTCATGATCTCACGCAGTTTCATGGTGACCTACGATAGTGATGAATGATGGGTCACTTATGCCCTCCCGCAACCCCCGTGACGACCGGATGGTGCCCTGGGCCGAGCTCAACTGCGGCATGTTTGATCAACCTGCGGCCTATCCAGTCCCATGCCTGACGAAACGGGCTTCGTCGCCTCCGTTCCCTCCGTTACCTCCTGTGAGGTGACTTTCCGCCTTTGGTCCGCGGGTCAGCGGCGGCGCCAGGCTTCGACGATTTGGCGGATGGTCTCCTCGAGCGACTGGGTGATGTCCCACGAAGGATAGTGGGCGCGCATCTTCCGGAGGTCGCTGTAATAGCAGATGTGGTCACCGATGCGGTTCTGGTCGACGTAGGTGAAGACCTGCGCCTTGCCGGTGAACTTCTCCGTGAGCTTGAACGCCTCGAGGATCGACGTGCTGTTGGCCTTGCCGCCGCCGAGATTGTAAACCTCGCCCACCCGGGGCGCGGCGACGAACGCCGCCATGAAGCGCGCGACGTCGAGCGAGTGGATGTTGTCGCGCACCTGCTTGCCCTTGTAGCCGAAAACCTTGTATTCGCGGCCCTCGAGGTTGCACTTCACGAGGTAGCTCAGGAAACCGTGCAGCTCGACGCCCGAGTGGTTCGGGCCCGTCAGGCAGCCGCCGCGCAGGCAGCAGCAGGGCAGGTTGAAATAGCGGCCGTACTCCTGGACCATCACGTCCGCGGCCACCTTCGACGCGCCGAACAGCGAGTGCTTCGACTGGTCGATCGTGAACGTCTCGGCGATGCCGTGCTCATACGCGGGATCCGCGTAGTCCCAGCGCGTCGCGAGCTCCTTCAGCGCGATCCGGTTGGGCGCGTCGCCGTAGACCTTGTTCGTGCTCATGTGGACGAACGGGGACTCCGGCACGGCCTGGCGGACGGCCTCGAGCAGGTTCAGCGTGCCGACTGCATTGGTGTCGAAATCGTCGAACGGGATCGCCGCCGCGCGGTCATGGCTCGGCTGGGCCGCGGTGTGGACGATGGCGGCGGGCTTGAGCGACTTCACCAGCGCGAGCACCCCGGCGCGGTCGCGGATGTCCAGTTCGTGGTGCACGAAGCCCGGCAGCTCCTTGGCCAGCCGGTTCTGGTTCCAGCGGGTGTCGCCCTGCGGCCCGAAAAAGACGGCGCGCTGGTTGTTGTCGACGCCGTGGACCTGGTACCCGAGTTCGCGGGCGAAATAGACGCAGACTTCCGAGCCGATCAGGCCGGAGGAGCCGGTAACGAGGAGGGTTTTGGCCATAGACAAGCCGGGTGCGGCGCACCCGAAGGAAACGAGGCAACAGGATGCCCCGATGCCTTTCCAGTCGATTTTGCGCGGCGGGAGCGAAGCCTTCAGCCGTCAGCGATCAGCCGTCAGCACGCCTCACCTGAGCTCGGCCGCGTCGCGTGGCGGGTAACCCGATGGGCTACGATCCGGGGCGTTTCCCCGGGTGGGTGAAGGACGAGCCGGCGGGGTTGACCGGCACGGTGACCGGTTGCCCGGCCCGCAGCTTGGCCGCCCAGCTGGGCCAGTCGTAGTCGGCGTAGGGCATGAAGCGAAACGTCGCGAGACTGGCCAGCAGCATCAGGCCCACCAGGATCCGCGCCGCCACGCGATGGGGACCGTCCCACTCGAGGATCACGAGCCACGCGAGCAGCACCTTTGGCAGGAAGAAATAGCGGTCGCCGTTGATCACCGGCGCCAGCAGGTCGGCCGAGCCGTGGAACTTCACCATGACGGCCCCCGCGATCAGGAGCAGGCTGCCCCACAGGGCCAGACGCTCCGGCCGGTGCTCGGCGCGCCGCCATCCGACGTAGGCAAGGCCAACAGTCAGGGCCAGGCTCAGCCCGAGTCCCAGCGCGCGCGGCAGTGAATCAGCCACCGTCGGCGACAGGATCAGGCCGGTCCAGAACCGCGGCAGCAATTGGAGGCAGCCCGTCAGGAAATCCCCGGTTCCAGCTCCGCCCGTCGGCGGACTCCGGAGATAGGTCGCCGCCTGCACGACCGCGGTGGCCACCACGACGCCGGCCAGCGTCCAGGCGGGCCGCGTGCGACGATGCCACGCCCGGATCAGGAACAGCGGGGCGAACAAGACCGAGAATAGGCCGGTCAGGCCCAGCAGCATGGCGCTGACGGCGTCGCGCAGCGCCGCGCCCGGGCGCTCGGGGTCGCGCAGCAGCAGCAGGGTCACGAGACCGAGCGCCGTGATCCACTGGGCGTTGGTGAGGGTGCCGAACACCTCGCCCGTGTGGGGCGCGAGCACGATGGCCAAGGCGAAGGCCGGACGGTAGGGCAGGGACAGTCGCGGGGAGAACAACAGCGCCGCAACTGCCAGCAAGAGGACGAGGCTCGCGCCGAGATAGGCCGCGGGGATGTAGCTCGGATCGAGGCCGCTCGCGACGGCGGCGATCAGCCGCAGCAGCAGATGGTGATACCCGCCGTAGGGCTGGAGGACGGCGTTCGCGCCGTCGAGATCGGCACCGCAGAAGAACACGCCGCCGTCCTCGGCCCAGAACTGCGGACGCAGAAAGGCTTCGGGCCGGCGGAGAAACAGCACGGCGACCATCGCGACCAGCGTCACCACGAGCGCGGAGCGCGGCGAGGCCGTCGCCCGACTCCAGCTCTGGAGCACGGCTCCCGGTATCGCGGGCGTCGCCGGCTGGAGCACGAGGCGGACGGACCACGCGACCAGCGCCGCCGCCGCGACCAGCAGGATGGCCATGTCC
>DAOQKI010000089.1:0-16251 GCA_035334485.1 Opitutaceae bacterium | reverse complement strand
CCTGCTGCGCGAGTCCGCCGGCAGCCGGACGCCGCGGGCGCCCATCAGCCGCGCCGCCTTCCTGGGCGCGCCGGGGGTGGGCCGCACGACGGCCCTCTGCAAGTGGCTCGCCGTGGAGGTGTTTCGCCGCGCCCGGTTTGGTCACGTGGTGACCGTCGAGTTTGACCGCCCGAATGCGCTCGGGCCGCTGCCGGTCTTCAGCGAGGCGCTCGGCGTGCCGCTGGCCCATTTCCCGTGCGAGACGCAGCCGGCGGTGCCGGGCGGGTTCGTGTATTTCGACCTGCCGGGGCTGTCCCCGCGCCGCCCGGCGGACAACCGCCCGATCGGCGAGTTCCTCGACCGCGAGCAGATCACCGAGCGCGTGCTGGTGCTGAATGCGGCGTACGACCGCCCGGCGCTGCGCGACGCGTACGCGGCGGGCCGCGACCTCGGCGCGACGCACCTCGTTTTCACGCACCTCGATGAAGTCCCGCACTGGGGCAAGCTGTGGGACTACCTGTTCGACGAGCAGGTCGAGCCCCTGTTCCTCGCCACGGGCCCGTCGCTGACGGGCGACTGCGAGGAGGACGCCCCCGCCGCGATCGCGCGCCGCACCCTTCCCAATCCGGAATCCCCATGAAATTCGTGTTCCTCGCCGGCGGCCTCGCCGGCTTCCTCCTCGCCGCCGCGACCGGCCTCCTGGCCGACCGCGCCCCGGACCGCGTGCTGTTCGACGCCGCGCTGGGCGCCCTCGCGGGCGGCCTGCTGTTCCGCTGGTTCTGGACCGTGCTCGTGCGCGGGATCCGGGAGACGATTTTGCAACGCCACGCCGCCGCCTCCGCGACGGCCAAAACCAAGTAACTGATAGGTCCATGCTGCCATGAATACCGCAACTGCCTCCGTCCCTGGCATGGAAGCTACGCCCGCCGCCGCCTGGCGGGCGTATCAGGGAGTGTCCCCCAGCGCTGTCGATGAAAAGGATTTGATCGAGCGCTATCTGCCCCTCGTCCGCAATGTGGTCGATCGGATCAAGCTCAACGTGCCCGCGCACGTCGACGCCGACGACCTCTACAGCGTGGGGATCACCGGCCTGATCGCGGCCGTGCGGAAGTTCGACCCCGAACAGGGTCACACCTTCGCCAGCTACGCGGCCATGCGCATCCGCGGCGCCATCCTCGACGAGCTCCGTCGGATGGACTGGTGCCCGCGCCGCGCCCGCGCCCGCGCCCGCAAGCTCAAGACCGCCATCAACGACGTCGAGCAGAAGCTCGGCCGCGCCGCCTCCGACGACGAGGTGCGCGACTCCCTCGGCCTCAACGCCAAGGAGTACGCCAAGTGGGTCGAGGAGGCCAAACCCGTGACCTTCATCAACATCGACCAGGAATCCGAGGCCGAGGAAGGGAAGGGGGGCTCCCTGCACGAGCTGCTGGCCGACGAGAACGACGTCACCGGCCGGGATAACCTCGAAAAGGAGGAGTTCGTCCAACTTCTCACTCAACGGATCGCGGAACTGCCCGATATACCGAGAAAGATCATTGCCATGTACTATTATGAGAATCTCCGGCTGGCCGAGATCGCCGCGGTCTTCGGGCTGACGGAGTCGCGGATCTGCCAAATCCACGCCCAGACCATTCTTGGCCTGCGGGCGTACCTGCAGCGCGTCCGCGAGCGCTGAGGCGCCCCCCTGGGCCCGGAGCGTTTTCTCATGCTGATTCTGGTCGGAGCATTTGTCGTCCTAGCGTCCACCCTCGGCGGGTTCATCCTCGCCGGCGGCAACCCGCTGGTGCTGCTGCATGTCTCCGAGTTCGTGGTCATCCTCGGCGTCGCGCTCGGCGTGCTCATCATCGCCAGCCCGGGCCACGTGCTGAAGGAGATCTTGCACAAGCTGAAGGGCGCCATCAGCGGCAAGGCCGCGACCCGCGAGGAGTACACCGACCTCCTCAAGCTGCTCTACGAGATCTTCATGGTCGGCCGCCGCAACGGCCTGATCGCGCTCGAGGAGCATGTCATGGATCCCCAGAAGAGCAGCATCTTCCTGAAGTACCCGGACATCCTGAAGCACCACGAGCGGATCGAGTTCATCTGCAACGGCCTCAAGCCCGTCATCGACGGCAAGATCAAGCCCGACCAGCTCGAGGAACTGATGCACGCCGAGCTCGCCGCCAAGACCAAGGAGGCCGAGCACCCCGTGCACATCCTCCACCTCGTGGGCGACTCGCTCCCGGGCATCGGCATCGTCGCGGCCGTGCTCGGCATCATCAACACCATGGCCGCGATCTCCGAGGGTCCCGAGAAGGTCGGCGAGAAGGTCGCCGCCGCGCTCACCGGCACCCTGCTCGGCATTTTCGTCGCCTACGGGTTCGTCAATCCGCTGGCCAACCGCGTCCAATTCAACAACGCCTCCGACGAGCTCTGCTTCAAGTGCATCATGCAGGCCGTCGGTGGCTTCGCCAAGGGCCTCGCCCCGCTGACCGCGGTCGAGATCGCCCGCCGCTCGCTCGACAGCTCCGTGCAGCCGGGCAGCGCCGAGCTCGAGGCCGCGGTGAAGAACCTCGGGCCCGCCAAGTAGGCCCCCCCCCGCGCCATGTCTGGAGGAGCCTGGAAAGTAGCCTACGCGGACTTCGTGACCGCGATGATGGCCCTGTTCATGGTGCTGTGGATCTCGGCCCAGGATCAGAAGATCCTGATCGCGACGTCGGAGTACTTTCAGAATCCCTTCCATTCGCCCGTGAACGCGACCTCGGGCGTGCTGCCGTTCAACAGCAAGCAGACCACGCACAGCGAGGGACGCGAGCAGGGCAACGAGAAGGAGACGGACCGGAACAAGCACATCGAGATGACGTTCCTCAACACCGTCGCCGCCGATTTCTACCGCCTCCTGCACCTCGACGAGAACCTCGCCGACAAGCCGATCGACATCCAGGTCACTTCCGACGGCCTGCGCATCACGCTGTTCGATCGCGCCCGCCGGCCCCTGTTCAAGGAGGACTCCACCGAGTTCACCGAGTGGGGCCGGTTCATCATGCAGAATCTCGCCTGGATGATCGACCGCCACCACTTCCGCGTCACGATCGACGGGCACACGCGCGCTCCGGTGAAGCTGGTCGGCGACGACGACCGCGGCTGGGAACTGTCCGCCGCGCGCGCCAACGCCTCGCGCCGCCTCCTCGTCTACTACGCGGTCGAGTCTGACCTCATCGAGCGGGTCACGGGCTACGCCAGCACCAAGCCGCTGCCCAACGAAAAGCCCACCGCCGAGTCGAACCAGCGCGTCACCCTGAGCCTCGCCCTCGGGTCCAAGGCCCGCGAGGACAAGAAGGAGCCGGCCCCGGCCGCTCCCGCCGTGCCGGCACCCGCTGCCGGCTCCGTCGCGGTCATCTCCGACCCCCACGCCGCCCCCGTTTCCAAGCCATGAAGCCTTTCCTGCACGGCAAGAAGTCCCTGAACGTACCCTCGCTCCGCCAGGTCGCGGCTCCGCCCCAGGCCCACAAGCACGTCGGGCTCGTCCCGCACGCCAAGACCGGTTCATCCGCCGATCTGGCCGCGGCGCCGTCGGTCGAGGTCATCAAGGAAGGCGACAAGGTCGCCCGCCTCATCGTGACCTGCAGCTGCGGCGAGAAGATCGAGATCGACTGCATCTATCCCGTCGGCGCCTGAGGCGCGGCGGAATCCCGGCAAATCCTGCCGGGTTATGGCCGGGGTCGGCCGGCAGGTTTTCCGGCCCGGTTAGAGAAAAGTTTAATCCGCTGGTTATAGGCTAGTTATAGCGGTACCGGCGAGTTCGGCACGCGGTTGGCTTTAGGGGAGGTCCATGAATATCGGACTCTACCAAAGTGCTTCGTCGCTTTCGGCGCTTGAGCGTTGGCAGGATTCCGTTGCCCAGAACATCGCGTCGAGCCAGATGACCGCGTACCGCAAGCGCACGGTCAATTTCTCGACCGAGGCGGCCGGCGAGATCCAGAGCGATCCGCGGGGCCGTGTGGGCCACGACGGCGGGCAGGCCATGATCTTCCCGAAGGTCAACACGGGCATCAACTTCGTCACGGGCGAGACCCAGCCGACGCGCCGCGAGCTCGATGTGGCGATCCAGGGCGACGGTTTCTTTGCCGTGCAGCAGCCGGACGGCACGCGGGTCTACACGCGCAACGGCGAGTTCCACATGCGGTCGGACCGCGTGCTGGTCACGTCCACCGGCGGCGAGGTCCTGTCGGACTCCGGCGCGCCGATCACCTTGGTGGCCGGCGGCGGCGAGGTGACGATCAACCAGGACGGCACGATTTTCCAGGGCACGACTTCCCTCGGCAAGCTCTCGGTGCAGAAGTTTGCGAACAACGCCGAACTCGCCCCGGTCGCCGGCGGCGCCTTTGTCCCCGCGGGCGGCATGGCGCCGGTCCCGGTGGAGAAGCCGGAGCTCCTGCAGGGCTACCTTGAGGGCAGCAACGTGACGCCGCTCCGCGAGATGGTGGACCTTGTCCTCATCTCCCGCGCCTACGAGGCAAACGAGAAGATGATCACCACCGTGGACCAGCAGATGCAGAAGACGCTGGATGCGCTCGGTTGAGCCCCCGCCCATGACCTTCCCAGACAGACAACCGCAATCACGACTACATGGCCGCGCGCGTGATGGGAGCGCGCCGGCCTCTATTTCCATCCGGAGCGAGGAATCGGTTACCGGCCGGGGGCGTACGCCCGCCCGGCTCTCCCGCCGCTTCCCGCTTTCAGCCCATCCCCGCGCATGAACCTGTCACTGTATTCCGCCGCCACCGGCATGGAGGCGCAGCAGCTCAACCTCAACACGATCGCGAACAACCTCGCGAACGTGAACACCGCCGGCTTCAAGCGCAGCAAGATCGAGTTCCAGGACCTGCTCTACCAGAAGCCGACCCGCTCCTCCGGCACTGATTCCGGCGGCGGCAACATCGTCCCGAACGGCCTCGAGGTCGGCAACGGCACGCGCGTCGCGTCCACCTCCAAGGTCTTCACCCAGGGCCAGCTCACGCAGACCGGCGAGAAGCTCGACATCGCCATCCAGGGCGACGGCTTTTTCGAGGTGCAGCGCCCGGACGGCACGATCGGCTACACGCGCGACGGCTCGTTCAAGCTCAACGCCCAGGGCCAGGTCGTCACGATCGACGGCCTGCCGGTGCTCAGCGGCTTCCAGCCGATCCCCGCCGGCGCCACCGCGGTGACCATCGCGGAGAACGGCCAGGTGACGGTCCAGACCGCCAACGGCAGCCAGACTTTCCGCCTCACGCTCACGCGCTTCCCGAACCCGTCCGGCCTCCAGAGCCTCGGCGGCAACCTCTACGCCGAGACCGGCGGCAGCGGCTCCCCCGAGTCGGGCCAGCCCGGCGAGCAGGGTTTCGGCAGCACCATCCAGGGCTACAAGGAGGCCTCCAACGTCAACATCGTGGAGGAGATGGTGAACCTCATCGTCGCCCAGCGCGCGTACGAGATCAATTCGAAGTCCATCCAGACCTCGGACGAGATGCTCCAGAACGTCGCGAACATGAAACGCTGACCATGCGCGCCCGCCTCTTCATTCTCTTCGTCGCGTGCGCCGGCCTCCTGGCCGCCGCCGGCCAGCCCGCGACCCCCGCCGCCTACTCGCGCGAGCAGCTCCTCGCGGGCCTCGCGCAGGACCTGTCGGCGCACTACCGCCTCGACGGCGAGCTGCAGCTCGAGTTGCTCCGCCCGTGGTCCCCGCCCGCCCGCACCGCCGCGGCCTGGACCCTGGCCGTCCTCGATTATCCGGCCGCCCCGTCCGGCTCCATGCTCGTGCGCTTCGAGCTCCGCGCCGACGGCGAGGCTGTCGCCGACCAGACGCTGGTCGTCCGCGCCGCGCTGTGGCGCGACGTGTGGGTCGCCCGCCAGCCGCTCGCGCTCGGCGCCCAGTTTGATCCCGCGCAGCTCGATACGCGCCGGGTCGACGCCTTCCGCGAACGCGACGCGCTTCCGGCCTCGGCCGGCGACCGGGCCTACATCTTCGCCCGCGGCGTCGCCGCCGGCCGCCTCCTCACCTGGCACGATCTCGGCCGCCGCCCGCTCGTTCGTCGCGGCCAGCTCGTCGAGGTGTCGGCTGTCGAGGGCCTGCTGACCATCACCATGAAGGGCCTCGCGATGGAGAACGGCGCGCAGGGCGACACCGTCACCATCCGCAATCCCGAGTCGCACAAGGATTTTTCCGCGCTCGTCGTCGATGAAAACCATGTCCAAGTCCGCTTCTAGTCTCGCCGTCCTCCTCGCCGCGCTCGCGCTCCCGGCCTTCGCCGGCTCGCTCTGGCCCGCGGCGGGCACAGGTGCCACCGGCATGTTTGCCGACCGCAAGGCCGCCAACGCCGGGGACATCCTCACGGTGGTCGTGGCCGAGTCGGCCGTGGCCCAGAACTCGCAGAGCAAGAAGTCCGAGCGCGACTCGTCCGTCGACGACGCCCTCACCCGCTTCATCTACACCGGCCTCGCCTCCCACGGCGGCGAGCTCCCCGGCACCTCCGGCGCCGGCAAGTCGACCTACTCGGGCGGCGGCGAGATCAGCAACTCCCAGAGCCTGACGGCGCGCGCCGCGGTGCTCGTCACCGACGTCCTGCCGAACGGCAACCTCGTGATCGAGGGCGTGCGCGTCGTCACCTTCTCGGGCGAGACGCAGTACGTCGTCCTGCACGGCCTGGTCCGGCCCGATGATGTCGCGCGCGACAACACCGTGCTCTCCTCCAACATCGCCGACGCCCGCGTCGAGTTCTACACCGAGGGCTCGCTGACCGACGCGCAGAAGCGCGGCTGGTTCGCCAAGCTCTACGAGAAGCTGCGGCCGATCTGAGCCGCGCCCCCTGGAAAGGACTCCACCATGACCTTCTTCTGCTTCGAATCCGTGTCCCGCTGGTCGCCGGCGCCCGCGTTCTGGGACGGCCTGCGCTTCGCGCTCGTGCTCTGCTTCGCCGCCGGTCTCCAGACCCCGGCCCAGGCGTCGCGCGTCAAGGACCTCTCGCTCATCGAGGGCAGCCGCGACAACCAGCTCGTCGGCTACGGCATCGTGGTCGGCCTGGCCGGCGACGGCGACAGCAACGCCGCCACGACGCTCCGCACCGTGTCGAACGTGCTGCAGCGCTATGGCCTCGCGATCAACTATTCCGACATCAAGGCCAAGAACGTGGCCGCGGTGATGATCACCGCCGACATCGGCCCGTTCCTCAAGCCCGGCTCGCGCATCGACGTGAACGTCGCCTCGATGGGTGACGCCAAGACGCTCCAAGGCGGCGTGCTGCTCCAGTCGCCGCTGCTCGGCGCGGACGGCCGCGTGTATGCCGTGGCGCAGGGCCCGATCGCGATCGGCGGCTTCCTCGGCGGGCAGGGTGGGGCGGGCGGCGCGACCGTCCAGAAGAACCACCCGACCGTCGGCAGCATCAGTAGCGGCGCCATCGTCGAGCGGGAGATCCCGGCCGCAGTGGTCCGCGACAACGCCGTGCGCCTCCTCCTGCACGATCCCGACTTCAATTCCGCGGCCCGCATGGCCGACGCCATCAACACCAAGTGGCCCGCGTCCGCCGCCGCGGTCGACGCCGCCACCGTCCGCGTCAACCTCCCGTCCGAGTTCCAGGGCCAGGACGTCGCGTTTATCGCCCGCCTCGGCGAGATCGAGTCGACCCCTGACACCGTCGCGCGCATCGTCATCAACGAGCGCACCGGCACGATCGTCGCCACCTCCACCGTCCGCCTCTCCCGCGTCGCGATCGCCCTCGGCTCGCTCACGATCACCGTCAGCTCCTCGGTCGGCGTCAGCCAGCCCGGCCCCCTCAGCCAGGGCGGCCAGACCATGGCGGTGCCGAGCACCAAGACCGACGTCAACGAGGTGAAGGGCGGCTTCTCCGTGATCAACGAGCCGCCGTCGATCGAGCGCCTCGCCGCCGCGCTGAACGCCCTCGGCGTCTCGACCCGCGAGATGATGGCCATCTTCCAGTCCCTCAAGCGCTCGGGCGCCCTCCAGGCCGAGCTGATCATCAACTGAGCCATGAACGTCTCCGCCATCGCCGCCACCCTCCCGAACCCGGCCCTCCGGGCGACGGACGCCCCGGCCGGTCGCACCGCCCCCGCGGCGGCTGAAGCCGCCGAGCGGAAGAAGGTCGCCGGGCAGTTCGAGGCGATCCTCGTCCGCCAGTTCCTGAGCCAGAGCGTCGGCTCCATGCTCGGGGGCAGCAGCGTCTCGGGCAGCGTCTACGGCGACATGCTGACGGACGCCCTCGCGCAGAATCTTACCGCCGGCCCCGGCCTCGGCCTGGGTCGCGTCATCGAGCAGCAGCTGGCGCCCCGCGCGCCGGCCCATCCCACCACCCAGCCATGAACACCTCTTGGGAAATGATCGCGGACAGTCTCCGGCAGGAACTCGCCGACTACGGCGGCCTGCTGCACCTCTTCGAACAGCAGCAGCGCAGTCTCTTTGACCGCGACCCGGCGGCCGTGATGGGCCTCGGCGCCGCGATCGAGGTGCAGGCCCGCAGCATCGCCGTGTGCCGCACGCGCCGCGAGCAGGTGGTGGCGGACTTCGCCGCCGAGCACGGCCTCTCGCGCCAGAGCACGCTGCGCTCCCTCCTGCCGCTGATCGAGCCGAACGCCCGCCCGCTCCTCGAGGCCCTGATCGACGAGGTCAACGCCCTCCTGCACCGCGTCCGCCGCGTCAGCCGCCACAATCACCAGCTCCTGGCCCGCGCCGTCGAGGTGCACCAGGAGGTGCTCCAGCAGCTCCGGCCGCAGAGCTTCACCAAGACGTACTCGCCGTCCGGCGCCGTGGCGATCGCCGCCGCCACCGCCACGCCGACCCTCTGCGCCGCGGGCTGACCGCCGCCTTCCGCCATGTCCGGACTCTACGCCAGCCTCAACAACTCCGTCCTCGCCCTCAGCGCCCAGAGCCGCGCGCTCGAGCTGGCGGGCAAGAACCTCGCCAACGTGAACAACACGAGCTACGCGCGGCAGCGCGTGGTGTTCGGCGACCTCGGGACGGTGCAGACCCCGATCGGGCCCGAGAGCATGGGCCTCCAGGCGATCGGCGTGGAGCAGCTGCGCGACGCCCTGCTGGACAAGCAGGTGATGCGGGAGAGCTCGCTCTCGGCCTACCACCAGGCCCAGCAGAACGCCTACCAGCGCGCCCAGGCCGGCCTCGGCCAGAACATCAGCGGCACCAACGCCACCTCGACCTCGAGCAGCACCTCCGACACCGGCATCGGCGCCGCCCTCGACGACCTCTTCAACTCCTTCCAGAGCCTCGCCGCCAGCCCGACCGATTCCGGCCAGCGCCAGGCCCTCCTCCAGAACGCCGCCATCCTCACCGACCGCCTGCGGCTCACCGACCAGCGCCTCGGCCAGGTCCAGTCGGACATCAACTCCCAGATCGCCTCCGACGTCTCCACCGTCAACGGCCTCCTCCAGAACGTCGCCGACCTCAACGCCCAGATCGGCCGCATGGAGATCAACCATCCCGGCGCCGCGGTCGACCTCCGCGACCAGCGCCAGGCCCTCCTCGAGCAGCTCTCGGCCAAGCTCCCCGTCACCGTCTCCAATCTCCCCGGCGGCCAGGTGCAGGTCAGCGCCACCGACGGCGGCGGCAGCCCGGTGGTCCTCGTCAACCTCGCCACCGTCGTGAACACGGTCGCCTTCAATGGCACCCAGCTCACCGCCGGCGCGTCCACGCTGGCCCCCACGTCCGGCTCGATCCAGGGCAACCTGGCGGCGCGCGACGGCGCGATCCAGACGCTCCGCGACGGCCTCGATCTCCTGGCCAGCCAGCTCGTGACCGCGGTCAACGCGGTGTACAACCCGACGGGAACCACCGGCGACTTCTTCGTCGCGAGCGGCACCACCGCCGGCACGATCGCGGTCGATCCCTCGGTCACGGCCACGAATCTCAAGGCCAGCGACGGCGGCGCCGCCGGCGACAACTCGGTCGCGCTCGCGGTCGCGCAGCTCGCCACCCGCCAGTTTTCCACCGGCTCCGGCGACCAGATCGACGGCACCCTCATCTCCTTCTACTCGAGCCACGTCAGCGGCCTCGGCCAGGCCCTGGCCGGCGCCAACTCCCAGGTCACCAACCAGAGCGGCATCGAGCAGCTGGTGCGGTCGCAGCGCGACGGCGTCAGCGGCGTGTCCCTCGACGAGGAGATGGCCGACCTCCTGAAGTACCAGCGGGCGTTCCAGGCCTCGTCCCGGGTGTTCTCCACGATCGACGGCCTCCTCGAGGTCGTCGTCAACCAGCTCGGCCGGTAATCCCTTCCTCCCATGCGCGTCGCCAGCAGCACGACTCAGGACAACATCGTCCGCCAGATCCAGCAGCTCAGCAGCCAGCAGGCCCGCCTGCAGCAGCAGGTGTCCAGCGGCCAGCGCATCTCCGCGCCCGAGGACGACCCGGCGGCCGCCGCGCGCGTTCTCGCGCTGCAGAGTGAGCGCCGCGCCCTCGTGCAGTACGGCCAGAACGCCAGCCGCGCGCTCGCGATCAGCCAGGCCACCTACTCGGGCCTCCAGTCGATCAAGAAGATCTCCGACCGCGCCGGCGAACTCGCCACCCTTGGCTCGGGCACGCTCGGCGCCGACGCGATGAGCGCGTACGGCGAGGAGACCAACCAGCTGATCGAGCAGGCCGTCCAGGCCGCGAACGGCACCCTCAACGGCGACTATCTCTTCGGCGGCACCGCGGTGGACACCCCGCCGTTCACCGTCACCCGCGACGTCAACGGCCAGATCACCGGCGTCGCCTACGCCGGCAACGCCAGCCAGTCCGCGATCCCGCTCTCCGAGACCACCAGCATCACGCCCAACTCCGACGGCGCGACCAACGCCGGCCTCGCCACTTTCATCAACCGCCTGGTCTCGCTCCGCGACGCGCTGAAGAGCGGCGCCACGGCCGCCGTGACCGCGACCCAGCCGAACCTCATCGCCAGCGAGGACCAACTCGTGTCGGCGATCGCCAACGTCGGCGGCGTCCAGACCCGCATCGAGGCGAGCCAGACCCAGCAGGCCGACCGCACCACCAGCCTCGACCAGCTCGTGTCCAGCGAGACCGACACCGACCTTCCGACCGCGATCGTGAAGCTGAACCAGGTTCAGACCGCCTACCAGGCCGCCCTCCAGTCGGCCGTGAACATCATGCACCTCTCCCTCCTCGACTACATCAAGTGATCCTCCTGCCCATGAAAGTCCTGCCCGAGATCTATCCGACCGACTTTGAACCGCCGCCGGCCAACGAGCTGATTCTGCCCCAGGGCCTGATCGGCTTCGGCGAGTACCAGCGCGCCGAGCTCCTGTACCAGTCCGACCACCTGCCGTTCCTCTGGATGCGGCTGTTCGGGCCCGAGACCCTCCACTTCGTGGTGATCGAGCCGGGTGGCATTATCCCCGGCTACGAGCCCGAGATCTTCGACGAGGACGCGCTGCAGCTCGACCTGCGCGACCCGGCCGAGGCGATGATCCTCAACATCGTCACCCTCCAGCGCCAGCAGCCGGTCGAGGCGACCGTGAACCTCATCGGGCCGCTCGTCGTCAACCGCCGCACCCGGGTCGGCCGCCAGCTCGTCATCTCGAACTACTCGCGCTTCAGCGCCCACCACCCGCTGGTGGAGCACGCGCAGGCACCCGTCGCCGTGGCCCACCGCTGAACGTCCCGCCCACCTTTTTCCGTCTCCAACTCCTTTTCCCATGCTCGTCCTCTCCCGCCGCATCAACGAGTCCATCGTCATCGGCGACTCGATCGAGATCCGCATCACCCGCATTGACGGTGAAGTGGTGAAGATCGGGATCGAGGCACCCCGCGAGGTGCCGATCTTCCGCAAGGAAGTGCTGAGCGACATCGCCGCCAGCAACCAGGCGGCCGCCGTCCGCCACGCTCCCGGGTCGCACCCGCTGGGCCTCCTGCCCAAGCCGCCCCGGGCCCCGCAGCCCGCCCGCACCTGACTCACCCGTCTCCCTCCCCCATGAACGCCATCAACACCAACCTGCAGGCCCTCACCGCGGCCCGGAACCTCGACCGCACCCAGGACCTGCTCGGCCGCTCGCTGACGCGGCTCTCGTCCGGCTCGAAGATCGTCAACCCGTCCGACGATGCCGCCGGCGTCGCCGTGTCCGGCAAGCTCGACGCCCAGAGCCTGCGCGTCGCCGCCGCGCGCACCAACGTCCAGAACGCCATCTCGTACGTCCAGACCGGCGACTCGGCCATGGCGAGCATGAGCTCGATGGTCACGCGCCTCGGCGAGCTCGTGAGCCTCGCGCAGGACCCGACCAAGAACGCGTCGGACGTCGCCCTTTACCAGCAGGAGTTCACCGCGCTGCAGGACCAGCTGCGCAACGTGATCGGCGGCAGCACCGCCGAGATCGGCGGCACCGCCGACGTCACGTCGCCCCTCGGCACCTTCAACGGCCAGGAGCTCTTCGGCGCTCAGCCGGGCGGCGGCCACGCCGTCGCGATCGGCGGCACCGCTGGCCAGGTCATGACGCTCCCCGAGGTCAACCTGCGCACCGGCGGCATGCAGGCGCTGATCAACCAGGACTCCTCGGGCCAGTACACTCTCAGCGTGACCGATGCTTCGGCCCTGTCCCAGATCGGGGCCGGCCTCCAGCACCTCGCGTCCTCGCGCGCCACGCTCGGCGCGGCGGAGTCGCGCCTCGGCCTGGCGGCGACCACCCTTGAGGTCGAGGGCCAGAACCTCTCCTCGACGCTGTCCGGCATCCGCGACGTCGACGTCGCGCAGGAGAGCACCGCGTTCGCCCGGTACAACATTCTCGTGCAGTCCGGCACCGCGATGCTCGCGCAGGCTAACCAGGCCCCGCAGTCGGTCCTGAAGCTCCTGCAGGGCTAATCCCATCCCTCACCGGTCCTCGCGCCGCCGTCTCCCTTCGACGTCCGGCGTTCGAAGTCCGACGTTCAGCGTTCGCCCGGCTCCGAGCCCGCGCAGCGTCCTTCTACGCTCGTTCCCGCCGCGGCGCCTTCGCCAGGGCCGCGTGAAGTGCTTGGGCGAGCTGTTCCGTGGTGAACGGCTTGGCGAGCAGTTCGACCTGGCCCAGTTCGTCGAGGGCGTGGGACGAGATCTTGGAGAAGTAGCCCGACATGATGACGACGGGCAGGCCCGGAATCTGTTTGCGCAGCGCGGCGGCCAGCTCGGTGCCCTGCAGGCCGGGCATCGTCTGGTCGGTCACCAGCACCCGGTATTCGGCCGACTCGGCCTGCCACGCCGCGAGGCACTCCTCGGCGGAGCCGTAGGCGACGGCGCGGTAGCCGAGCTTCTCGATTGTGGCCTTGGTGTAGCGGCCGACGATGCCCTCGTCGTCCACGACGCAGACCAGCTCGCCCGCGCCGGTCGGGGTCGGCTGGGATTCCTCCGCTTGGTCGCCGGACTGGTCCGGGCTCATCGGCAGGTAGACGTGGAAGGTCGTCCCGACATTGACCTTGCTCTCGAGGTCGATCGCGCCGCGGTGCGCGCGGATGATGCCGTGGACCACCGCGAGGCCGAGGCCGGTGCCCTCGCGGGTGTTCTTGGTGGTGAAGAACGGCTCAAAGATGCGGCGCTGCGTGGCCTCGTCCATGCCGTGGCCCGTGTCGGCCATCGAGAGCCGGAGGTACCGGCCGGCGCTGACCCCGCCGAAGCGCGCGCCCTGCGTCGTGCTGACGTCGGCCGGGTGCAGGCTGAGCCGGAGGGTGCCGCCGTGCGCGCGCATCGCGTGCGCGGCGTTGGAGCCGAGGTTGAGGATGACCTGGTAGATCTGGGTCGCATCCGCCAGCACCGGCCCGCAGTCGGGGTCGAGGTCCGTCTCGATGCTGATGTTCGCCGGGAGCGTCGCCCGCAGGAAGCGGCGCGCTTCCTCGACCACCAGGCCGAGGTCGACCGCGCCGTGCTCGGTCTCCGAGGTCTGGCGGCTGAAGGTCAGGATCTGCTCGACCAGCTCGCGCGCACGGAGGCTCGCGTTGCGCGCCTCGGCGAGGCAGGCGCGGGCGGGGTGGTCCTCCGGCACCGAGTCGGCGGCGAGCTCGTGGTAACCGATGATGCCGGTGAGGAGATTGTTGAAGTCGTGCGCGATGCCGCCGGACAGCGTGCCCAGCGTCTCCATCTTCTGCGCCTGGAAGAGCTGCACCTCGAGCTGGCGGCGGTTCGACTCCATCTCGTGCTGGATCGTCACGTCCTGCAGCGCGCCATGCACGCGGCTGGAGCCGCCCGGCTGCGGCTCGGCCCGGCCGATGACCCGCACCCAGATGTGGCGGCCCTTGGCGGTGATCAGCGCCAGCTGGTGGTCGAAGGTCGCGCCGAGTGCCGACGGGTCCCCGGCCTGCAGCGCCTCAAGCACGCCGAGCGGGAAGAACCGCCGGACGTCGTCCAGGGTCGGGCGATAGTCCTCGCCGACGTCATGGATGCGGCAGACCTCGGCGGACCACGTGATGCGTCCGGTGTCGAGCTCCATGTCCCAGCCGCCGATGTGCGCGATGCGGCTGACCTGGTCGGCCAGCTCGTCCGTGCGCCGCAGGCGCTGCTCGAGGTCGCGGCGGGCGGTGATGTCAGTGTGCGTGCCGACCATGCGGAGCGGGTCGCCCGCGGGGGAGCGCTTCACCACCTTGCCGCGGTCGAGGATCCAGCGCCAGCCGCCGTCCTTGGCGCGCATGCGGTACTCGGCCTGGTATAGGGGCGTGCGGCCGGCGAGGTGCGCCTCTGCCGTGGCGTCGCTGGCGGCCTGGTCGTCCGGGTGCACCAGCAGGCGCCAGCCCGCGACCGACGACTCGATCTCGCCGGGCTGGTAGCCGAGCATGCGCGTCCACCGCTCGTCGTGGAAGACCGTGTGGCGCTCGATGTCCCAGTCCCACACCGCGTCGTTTGTGCCCTCGATGGCGAGCTGCCAGCGCTGCTCGGCCATGTGCAGCGCCTCGTGCAGCGCCTGCTCGCCGGTGATGTCGCGGTTGAGGCCCACGACGCGGACCGGGCGTCCGTCGGCGTCGCGCTGGAGGTGGCCGTGCCCCTCGACGTAGCGGACGGCGCCGTCGGGACGCACGATGCGGAAGATGCGGAAGGAGGTGGGCGCCCCGCGCTGCAGCACGAGGTCGAACGCGGCCTCGGTGGCGGCGCGGTCGTCGGGGTGCAGGAACCGGCTCCACTCGCCAGGCTCGCCGGTGAACTGGTGCCGCTGCAGGCCGTAGATCTCGAGCACGCGGTCGTCCCAGTGGGTCACGCCGGTCTGGATGTCGTACTCCCACACGCCGAAGTTGGACGAGCGCAGCGCGAGCTGGAGGCGCTCGTTGAGCTGCCGCGTGCGCAGCGAGCTCTCGACCTGCGCGGTGATGTCGCGCTCGGTGCCGATCAGGCGCTGCACGCGGCCCCGCGGGTCGCGCTGCACGAGGGCGCGCGACTCGACGTAGCGCACCACGCCGTCGGGGCGCACGATCCGGCAGTCGAGGGCGTACGAGCCGTGGCCCTGCCGCAGCTGCTCGAACGCGGCCTGCGCGATCGTCCGGTCGTCCGGGTGGATCCGCTCCATCCAGGCCTCGATCGTACCGTTGAACTCCTTCAGGCCGTAGATCTCGAGCGTCCGCCGGTCCCACACGCTGCGCTGCGTGACCGCGTCCCACTCCCAGATGCCGAGCGCCGCGGCCTGCGTCGCCAGCTCGAGGCTCTGGTTGAGCGCCTGCAGCCGGGCGTTGGCGCTCTCAAGTTCCTGGGTGCGGCGGGCCACGATCTCCTGCAGCTGCGCCGCCTGCTCCTGCAGGCGGGCCGTGAGGAGCTCGCGGGTCGACTCCGCGTTCTGCCGGCGGTCGTCGAGCACCGCCGCGATCTGGATCGCGAACATGATCGCGGCCAGCCCGATCAAAAGGTAGACGAGCGTCAGCAGCGCGGCGCCGTCCGCGAGGCTGAGCGGCATGCCGCCGCGCCGCACCACGAAGGCGGTGGTCACGATCACCGGGCTCAGCAGCACGCCGAGCAGCAGCCAGCGCGCGAGCACGCCCGCGGCCGTGCGCGAGAACAGCACCGTGGGCAGCGGGTCGTGGGGCCGCGTCCAGATCAGGCCGAGGCCGACCAGGAACAGGGTCGCGCAGGCGGCCAGGAAGGGCGCGGGACCGAACGGCCCCGGCAGCGTCGCGGAATCCTGGAGGACGAATGCGACGCCCGCGGCGCCGGCGGTCGCGAGGGCGACCACGGACAGGAACGGGTAGGGGTCGTGCCGGACGGGCACGGGGCCGTGGCGCCGGCGGAGGAGCGCGAGGGCGGCGGCGAGCGCGCCGAGCGCGAGGTAGCCGCCGTTGGTCCAGCGCGGGAAGAC
>DAOQKI010000088.1:0-16334 GCA_035334485.1 Opitutaceae bacterium | reverse complement strand
CCCGGCGGCAGTGCCCGCGACCCCCGAGCCGTCGGCGCCCACCCCGGCCCCGGCAGCCGTGGAAACCCCGGTGCCCGAAAAGCCGGCCGCCGAGGCCGCGACCCCCGCTCCGGCGGAGCCCGCGCTGCGCCGGCTCGACGAGCCGACCAAGCCCGACGCCAAGAAGCCCGCGAAGGGCCACGGGAAGCTGAAGCGCCAGCATGGACCTTCCACCGGCAACGAGGTCGTCAATTTTGGCAGCGACGCGACGCTCGCGAAGGACCAGGTCGCCGACGCGGTGGTCTCGATCATCGGCAACTCCACCGCGGAAGGTAAGGTCACCGACTCGGTGGTTTCCGTCCTCGGCAATTCCCGCGCGACCGGTCCGGTTGACGGCGCCGTGGTGGCCGTGCTGGGCAATGTCTACGTCAACAGCAAGGTCGGCGACTCTGTCGTCGCGGTCCTCGGCAATGTCGAGCTCGGGCCTGATGCCGACGTGAGCGACGACATCGTGGCGATCGGCGGCCGGGTCATCCGGGACCCGAAGGCGACGATCCACGGCGAGATTCACAACGTTTCCTTCGGCGGGGTCTTCTCGAACCTCGACTGGCTGCACGCGTGGTTCACCAAGTGCGTGCTGTACGGCCGCCTGCTGGCCTTTGGCCCGAACCTGATGTGGGCCTGGGGCATCGCGTTCGGCTTCCTGATCTTCTACGTCGTGCTGACGCTCCTCTTCGGCCGCGCCGTCGAGAAGTGCGCGGAGACGCTGGAGGAGCGCCCCGGCTACTCGATCCTCTCCGCGCTGCTCACGGTCCTGCTCGGGCCGCTGGTCGTGATCATCCTCGCGCTGACGGGCGTCGGCCTGGTGGTCGTGCCCTTCATCGGTGTGGGCCTCTTCGTGGCCGGACTCTTCGGCAAGGCCGTGATGCTCGCCTGGCTGGGCCGGCGCGTGACGAAGCTGGTCGGGATCCAGAGTATCGCGCTCGCCGTGCTGGTTGGCGGTGTGATCGTCATGTTCCTCTACACGGTCCCGGTCCTCGCCCTGGTGATCTACAAGCTCTTCGGCTGGATCGGCCTCGGCGTGGTGGTCTATGCGATCATCCTGAAGTTCAAGCGTGAGCGGGCCGCGACGCCGCCGGTCACCCCTGGCTCGATCCCGCCCGCCATGCCGGGCACGGATCCCGCGGCGGCCGGTCTCGTGGCCCCGGTGGTGTCGGCCGCGGCCTCCCTGCCGCGGGCCGGGTTCTGGATCCGGATCGCCGCCCTGCTGCTGGATGTGATCCTGCTCGGCATCCTCTTCGGCATCCTGCACGCCTCGGGGAAGCTCTTCCTCGTGACCATGGCCGCGTACGGCGCCTGCATGTGGCGGCTGCGGGGCACGACCATCGGCGGCATCGTCTGCGGCCTGAAGGTGGTGCGGCTCGATGACCGCGAGGTCGACTGGGCGACGGCCATCGTGCGGGCCCTCGGGTGCTTCCTCTCGTTGGTGGTCCTCGGCCTGGGTTTCATCTGGGTCGCCTTCGACGACGGCAAGCAATCGTGGCACGACAAGATCGCCGGCACGACCGTGGTGCAGGTGCCGAAGGGCGTCTCGCTGCTGTAGCACGCTCCCTTCCGCCTCCCGGTTTCACCAAGGCAGGGCCTGGCGCCCTGCCTTTTCGTTTGCCGAATCCGGCGTGGATGGCCTACAGCCATCGGCATGGCGAAACCACTCGTCGGGATCATCATGGGCAGCACGTCGGACTGGGAGACGATGCAGCACGCCGCCGCCCAGCTTGCGGCCCTGGGCGTGCCGTTCGAAAAGCGGGTCGTTTCCGCGCATCGCACCCCGCGGCTCATGGTCCGCTACGCCGAACAGGCCGAACGGCGCGGGCTGAAGCTCATCATCGCCGGGGCCGGCGGCGCCGCCCACCTGCCGGGCATGACCGCGTCCCTGACCACCCTGCCCGTGCTGGGCGTGCCGGTGGAGTCGAAGGCGCTCAAGGGCCTCGATTCGCTCCTCTCGATCGCCCAGATGCCGGGCGGCGTGCCGGTCGCGACCTTCGCGGTCGGCAAGGCCGGCGCGATCAATGCCGCGCTGTTCGCAGCCTCGTTGCTGGCGCAGGGCGATCCCCGGACGCGTCAGGCGTGGCGCAAGTTTCGCGCCGACCAGACGGCCAAGGTGCTCAAGGCGCGCCTGCCCTAGGCGCGCCCGCATTTCGGGTTTGTCCTCCGCCGCTCCGGCCCGCTTCGTGGAGGGAAAATGATCCTCCCCGGAAAGACCATTGGCGTACTCGGCGGCGGCCAACTCGGCCGGATGCTCGCGCAGGCGGCGACCCGCATGGGCTACCGCGTGCACGTCTTCGAGCCTCAGCCGCACTGCCCGGCCGGAGCCGTGGCGCATCGCGAGGTGAACGCTGCGTACGAGGACGTCGCGGCGTTGTCGGCGTTCGCGCGGGAGTGTGACGTGGTCACCTACGAGTTCGAGAACGTGCCGGCCGGCCCGCTGAAGCAGATCGCGGAACTGACGCAGCTGCTCCCGCACTGGAGCGTGCTGGAAACCGCCCAGAACCGCTCGCGCGAGAAGCGCTGGCTGCGGGAGCAGGGCATCCCGCATGCGCCGTTTGTCGAGGTGCCTCCGGGCGGCGACCTTGTGGGCGCGATCAAATCGATCGGCGTTCCCTGCGTCGCGAAGACCGCGAGCTTCGGCTACGACGGCAAGGGCCAGGTCAAGGTCCGCACCGAGACCGACGTGATGTCGGCCCAGGTGATGTTTCGCGGCCTGCCCGCGGTGGTGGAGCAGTTCATCCCGTTTGCCTGCGAGGTGTCCGCGGTCGTCGCCCGCTCGGCCGACGGCGAGATCCGCGTGTTTCCCGTCGCGGAGAACATCCATACGAACCACATCCTTGATTTCTCGATCGTGCCGGCCCGGGTGCCGGCCGAGGTCATCGCCCGCACTGAGGTGCTGGCGCGCCGGATCGCGACGGCGATCGGGCTGGTCGGGGTGATGGGCGTCGAGTGCTTCGTGAAGCAGGACGGCGAGGTGCTCGTCAACGAACTCGCCCCGCGCACCCACAACAGCGGACATTACACGATGGACGCGTGCGCCACCTCCCAGTTCGAGCAGCAGGTCCGCGCGATCTGCGGGCTGCCCCTCGGCGACCCGACGCTGATCTCGCCGGCCGTGATGGTGAACATCCTGGGCGACGCGTGGGAAAGCGGGGAACCCAAGTGGGACCAGCTCCTCGCCGAACCTTCGGCGCGGCTGCACCTCTATGGGAAAGCCGAGGCGCGGCCCGGCCGGAAGATGGGGCACTTCACCGTGCTGGCGCGGGATGCCGAGACGGCGCTGGCCAAAGCGCGCGAACTGAAGGAGCGGCTCTAGCCGCCGCCGTCAGGGTTTCTTCTGCTCCTTCGCCAGCGGCGTCGGCTGGTCAGGCGCGCCGGTGTCCATGACGTATTTCCACGAGCCGTCCGGCTGGCGTTTCCAGATGGTGAGGAACCATCCGGTGTGAACCGACTCCTTGCCGCCGGCCACCTGACGGCGGGATTCGTAGCGTCCATAGTTGTAGCCGAGCGTGCCGTCGTCGGAGACATCCGTGAACGTGGCCGACCACGTCAGCGTCGCGCCCGGCTGGTCGGGGCCAATCCGGGCCCGCACGGCTTCGAGCCCGCGGTACTTGCGCGGATCGGTGTCGATGAACGCGACGTCCGGAGCGGCGAAATGCTCAAAGGCCGCGCGAATCCCGCGCTCCTTCGCCATCGCGCAGAACGCGACCTCCATCCGCGCCACTTCCTGTTTCAACTGCTCCTTGTCCGGAGGAGCGGAGCGGAGCGGGGAGACCAGGGCGACCGAGGCGACAAGCGCGGTGAGGAGGGTTTTCATGGATAGGGTGGAGGATGACCGGCAGCCGATGATCGGCGAACACTTCGCGACGAGCGGCAGGACGGCGAGTCTGGTGGCGGGAATGGTGCGTTGCGTGGCGTCACGGCAGGGCCGGAAGAACCGTGCCCCGGCACTCTCCAAGGCCGATGCGCACAAACCCGGGCTTCTCCGCGTGGCCGCGCAAGATGACTTCGTCCCCGTCCTCGAGGAAGCGGCGCGATTCCCCGTTCGGTAGCTGTAGTGGCTCCGCGCCGCGGCGGGTGATTTCCACGAGGCAACCCAGCGAGGAGCGATCCGGGCCGGAGACTGTGCCACTGCCGAGTACATCACCGGGCCGGAGCTCGCAGCCGTTGCTGGCGTGGTGCGCCGCCAATTGGGCGAGAGTCCAATACATGGAGGAGAAGCTCCCACGCGACAGGCGATGCGGCCGGTGCCCTTCGCGCCGCATGGCCGGCGTCAGCAGTTCGACTTCCAGCGTCACGTCGAATCCCCCTTGGGCCTGGTCGGCTGCGTCCAGTAGGTAGGGCAGCGGAGCCGGAGCGCCGGCGGGACGGCCGGAAGCTGGGACCCGGAAGGGCGCCAAGGCTTCGAGCGTAACGATCCAAGGTGAAAGCGAGGTGGCGAAGTTCTTCGCAAGAAACGGGCCCAGCGGCTGGTATTCCCACGCCTGAATGTCGCGGGCCGACCAGTCATTCAGCAAACCGACCCCGAACAGGCTGCGCCCGGCCTCGGCCACCGTCAGGGTTGAACCGAGCGGGTTGCCCGGGCCGACGTAGGCGGCCAACTCCAGCTCGTAGTCGAGACCGCGGGTGGGCTGGTAGTCCGGCGCCGCGGCGTCGGCGGGCTTGATCTGACCCTTGGGACGGCGGATCGACGTGCCGCTGGGAACCAGGGTGGAGGTCCGGCCGTGGTAACCGATCGGTACCCACGGGTAGTTCGGCAGGAGCGGCTGGTCGGGGCGGAAAAGCGCGCCCACGTTGGTCGCGTGGTGGATCGAGGCGTAGAAATCCGTGTAGCCCCCGACGCGGGCCGGCAGCTGCATCGAGGCGGCATGCATCGGGACCAAGTGGTGGCGAACCAAGTCGCGGGACTTCCCAGCCGGGTTGGAATCGGCTCCGAGCAACTCGCTCAGGCGTCGGCGCAGGGCGGACCAGACCTCGGGCCCGGCGGCCATGAGGAAGTTGAGATGGTCCGCCTGGACGGCGCCACTGCAGTCTGGCGGGAGAAGGCCGGCGGCGGCGGCCGAGCTGAGATCGAGAATCTGGTCACCGATCGCGGTGCCAATGCGGGCCTGATCTCCTGCGGAGGTGGAAAAGACGCCGAAAGGAAGATTCTGCAGCGGAAAATCCGAGGCGGGGACGCAGGCCGATTCAATCCAACTCCGACGCGCTGGGTCGTGGCTAATATTCAGCTCAGCCATCATGCGGAAAAGTAAAGGGGTAACGAAGCGGGCCGGCGAACCAGGACCGGACTGGCCGCCTCCGGAATCGGAAGCTTCCATAATCCAACCGCGAGGCGAGCAAAACCCCGCACGGTGATAAATCACGTATTACGCCGAGTGGCCTAAGGCGAAGTCGGGCGAGCGATGTCGGATCATGATTCGATGGCGTGAAGTCTGGCACCGCTGATCACCGCAAGAGCACGAATGGACTCGCGCGCGGGCCAAGAAATTCATCGCGGCATAGTCCGTCTGGCCTACTCACCGGATACCGAGATGAAGCACTGTCATAAGCCGTTGAACGGCCCAGTAGGAGCGACAAAGGTCCATTCAGGTGAAGAAATCTAATCGGGTTAGTAAGTTTTTTGGTTACGCATCATATTCTTTTATAAAGATTAGTACCATTTTCCTTAAGTTTGTAAAAACACGTTCATCTCAATAGCCTTGCGCGTCTGGCGCACCATTTGCTTATTTCGCCGCAAGCAAACGCGGCGCAAGCCGCTTCGCGAACTACCACGCAATACCATTAACTACCTAACTATGAACATCCGCATGCGGAAGTTTATCGGGCTGCGCTTTCTCCTGACCGGAGCGATCGCTGGCCTTATCGCGGTGACGGCGGCGAAAGCTCAAGCTGTGGCCACGACCACCAATCCTGATGACAAGGATAAGGTGCAGAAGCTAGAGAAGTACGTCGTTACCGGTTCGTACATCCCCCAGGGTGAGACCGCCTTTTCGGCGGGCGTTTCCCCGGTGGTGAAGATCGACCGGAAGGCGATCGACGAGTCTGGTCTTTCGACCACCTCCGAGCTCCTCCAGAAGCTCTCCATCTCCAACGGTGGCGCGGTTCCGGTGTCGAACAACGCGACGGGCTTCACCCCGGCCGCGACGTCGATCTCGCTCCGCGGCCTCGGTGCTGAGGCGACCCTCGTCCTCATCAACGGCCGCCGCGTCGCCAACTATCCGGTTGGCAACGGTGGCACGACCGCCTTCGTCGACCTCAACTCCATCCCTCTTGCCGCGGTCGATACGGTTGAGGTTCTAAAGGACGGTGCATCCGCTATTTACGGCGCTGACGCCGTGGCTGGCGTGGTGAACATCAAGATGCGCCGCGGCATCGATGGCACTGAGGCGATGGTGGTTTATGGTAACACCACCAACAAGGACTCGTCCGAAATCACGGCTGCCATCGTCACCGGTGCGCAGACGGACAAGGCGAGCGCCCTGGTCGGCTTCAATTACTTCAAGAAGAACGCCATCTTCAACAAGGACCGCTCGTACTCCGAGATTCCTCCGTTCCTGAGTTCGAACTCCAGCCCGCTCAATCTCCAGATCAGCCGCGCGGCCGCTCTGGACGCGGGTGTCCCGGCCAGCCAGCTCCCGGCCTCGGGTGCCTCGTTCTACGCCAAGTCCCCGTCCGCCTCGACCAACACCGGCACCACGCCGGCGACGGGCTACACCTACACCTCGGGCCGCTCGTCCGCGTTTAACTTCAACGAGTACTCGATGTCCTATCCGCGGCGCGACAGCCGCGGCATGTTCGCCTATGCCGAGCGCAAGGTTTTCGGCACGGACAACATCAAGGCCTACGTGGACACGACCTACCAGAACGCGGTCACCGAGAACCAGCTCGCGCCGTCGGCCACCGGTAACTTCACCACGGCCGGTGCCACCGAGCTCGTGATCCCGGCCCGCACGGCCAGCCCGCTCCCGACCGTCGACGGTCGCGCCCGCGCGGCGGTTGCCGGTGCCTACAATCCGTTCAACCCGTTCAACATTGATATCACTGGCGGCACCCGCGCCCGTCTGGCGGAATTCGGCAATCGTATCTTCCGCAACACGACCGACGCCGTCCTCTTCACCGTTGGCCTCAAGGGTGAGAATATCATGGACAAGTGGAACTTCGACGCTGGCTACAGCTACTCGACGATCACGGACACGTCCCGCAACACCCTCGTGTCGGCGGCGCGGTTCAATCGCCTGATGAATGCCAACGATCCGTTCTTCCAGCCGGGCAGCGATGTCTTCCTGGGCACGACGATGCCGTACAATCCGTTCGGCTATTACAAGGTCAGCATCCCGAACAACGCCAAGATCGTTGACGCCGCGAAGATCACGACCAAGGACCGCAACGAGTCCAAGCTGAACGAGTTCAATGTCGTCATCTCGACCGGCGAGCTCTTCCAGCTGCCCGCAGGCAGCGTGGGCTTCGCCATGGGCGCCGACGTCCGTCACGAGCAGCTGAACCAGTTCCCCGACCCCTATGCGGCGACGGGCGACCTGATCGGCAGCTCGCCGACCGCCAACACCCAGGGCCAGCGCAAGGTCGTCGGCGTCTTCGCCGAGGCGACCCTGCCGCTCGTCAAGAACGCCCCTGGCGCCCACGACCTCAGCGCGACGGTCGCGGCCCGCTACGAGGACTTCGTCTCGACGAACCAGAACACGACCGTGCCGAAGATCGGCCTCCGCTACCAGCCGATCGACGAGAGCCTCACGCTCCGCGCCAGCTGGTCGAAGGGTTTCCGTCAGCCGTCGCTGTACGAACTCTACTCGACCCCGACCTCCGGTCTGACCCCGATCATCCACCCGCTCACGGGTGCGAACGAGCCGGAGCAGTCCGTCACGGTCTCGGGTAACCGTCGCCTCGCGCCGGAAAAGACCAAGTACCTCAATGCGGGTGTGGTCTGGTCCCCGAACATCGATGCGCTCAAGGGCCTGACCCTCGGCGTCGACTACTGGGAGGCTGAGCGCACCGGCACGGTGTCGAACAACTACCAGGACACGGTCAACCGCTACTTCGGGCGCACCCCGTCCGGCCAGGCGGCCCCCGGCGGCATGCTCCCGGGTGAGAGTGTCGTCCTCTTCCCGGACGGCTCGATCAACGTGATCAACTCGGTGTTCTTCAACATCGGCAAGACCAAGGCGGCCGGCTTCGACTACACCGCCACGTACGTGATCAAGACCGACAGCATGGGCCGCTTCACGGCCCAGGCCGTGGCCTCGATGTACACGCACTACAAGGTCTCCAGTGTCGCGGGCACGCCGCTCACGGAAATCGTCAGCCAGCCGACGCCCGAGGGCACCGGTTCGGACAACGGTTACCTGAAGTGGAAGGGCCGCGTTCAGCTCGACTGGAACTACAAGAACTACAGCGCCCTCGTCGGGGCCAACTACCTCGACGGCTTCTGGGACATCGACGGTAACACGGGTGACGACTTCTTCGTGAAGACGACCTGGATCTTCGACGCCCAGTTCGGCTACACGTTCTCGAACGAACTCGGTCCGTGGCTGGCTGACACCAAGATGTCGGTTGGCGCGCGCAACCTGTTCGACAAGGCCCCGCCGTTCGCCTCCGGCAACGCCGGCAACTCGACCGGCTATCCGAGCTTCCTCTACACCTCGGAAGGCCGCTTCTGGTACGTCTCGCTCAGCCGCAAATTCTAAGCTGAGACCGATCCAGTCGGTTCAAATTCACGCCCGCCGCCTCACCGCGGCGGGCGTTTTTTTTTGCCGCCGGAACCGGGTGACATGAGCCTGGTCGGGCTGAGACGCGGGACGCCGGGGTTTTTCCTCGGCGCACCCGCTCCGACATTCCATGCTGCCGGGATGAAATCCCTGTTCCGGATTGCGGTGCTGCTGGTGCTGTTGGCGGGATGGACCCGCGCGGCGGAGAATGAGCGTCCGTTTACGGACACGCTGACTTCCGAGCAGAAGCAGCGGCTCGGACTGGCCACGCTCACGCCCGAGCAGCTGTCAGAGCTCAACTCCGCCGTCGCCGCCTACACGCACGGCGCGAAGGCCGCCGCGGTCGAGCAGGCGGTCGCGCAGGTCGAGCAGCGGGCGCAGGTGAAGGTGCAGGAGGCGGAGAAAAAGGCCGCCGAGAGCGCCGTGGCCGAGTACAAGAAGCAGCAGGAGCCCGGCGTGATCGCCCGCACGCTCGAGAAATTCAAGCGGAAGCAGGAGGAAGACCAGCGCCAGCGGTTCAAGGGACACGTGGTCGGCGAATTCCGGGGCTGGCAGGGTGGCACCTATTTCCCGCTGAGCGATGGTCAGGTCTGGCGCCAGGTCGGCACCGACGTCTACGAGCTACCGCCGGCCCACGACGTCGAGGTCGAGATCTACCAGTCGAAGAACGGCTACTGGCGCCTCACCTACGAAGGCCGCTGGATCACCGTCAAGCGGCTCCAGTAGGGCGATCGGAGTCGGTCAGGTTTCTGGCCGATCACGAGGCTCGATCCGGCGTAAGCGGAGGAGGGATGACTCTCCGGGCGCCGTCGCGGTCACGCCCGGCTGGCGCCGGGCCGCAAACCGCCTCTGGCGGCTGCGGCCCGTTCACCCTCCTCAGTTTCCGAGGCCGCCGGGTTTCACGACGGGCGTGCCGATCTTCACCTTGCCCTCGGGCACGTTCATGTACTTGGCCAGGAACGCCTCGATGCGACGGTAGAAATCGAGCTTGTTCTCGAGCTTCCGGAAGCCGTGGCCCTCGTTCTCCTCGATCAGGCTCTCGTAGGTCTTGCCGTACTGCTTGAGCTTGCTCTCGAGGAGCTGCCATTGGTCGAAGCGCACGCGCGGGTCGTTCTTGCCGTAGGCGGCGAAGAGGGGCGCGCGGATTTCCTGGATGTGCGCGATCGGGTTCACCGCGTGCAGCAGCTCGGCGTCCTTCACCGGGTTCAGTTCACGGATCGCCTGACCCTCGCGCAGGACGCGGGGCAGGACGGCGCTCCGGGACGGGGCGCGGGCCTCGAGGTCGGAAACACCGACATAGTCGATGCCGCAGCAGTAGAGGTCAGGGGTGAGGGTGAGGCCGGCGAGCACCGCGTAGCCGCCGTAGCTGGCGCCGAAGATGCCGACGCGGTTCGGGTCGGCGAGGCCCTGCTCGATGCACCATTTCACGCCGTCGGTCAGGTCGTTCTGCATCTGCCGACCCCAGCCGCGGTAGCCGGCCAGCTGGAACTTCAGTCCGTAGCCGCCGCTGCCGCGGTAGTTGATCTGGAGCACGGCGTACCCGCGGTTGGCGAGGTACTGGACCTGGTCGGCAAAGCCCCACGTGTCGCGCGGGCCGTACGGGCCGCCGTGCGGCACCAGGATCATCGGGAGGTTCTTCGCCTCGCGGCCGGCAGGGATCGTGAGGTAGCCGGCAACCTCCAGGCCGTCGCGGGCCTTGAAGCGGATGGGTCGCATCTCGGCCATCTGGGCCGGGTTGATCTGGGAGCGGGCGCGGCCGATGGCGGCCAGCTCGAATTTCTTCGCGTCAAACAGGTAGAACGTGCCGGGGTCGCGGTCGCTGGCGGCGCGGATGACGTACAGGCTGCCGTCGGAGGTTCCGCTGACGATGGCGTTGCGCGTGCCGGGCAGCGCCGAGTCGAGGTCGTGCATCATTTTCGCCATCTTCGGGTCGAGCCACTGCACCTCCGGGTACTCGTCGTCGTAGCTGACGCCGGCGAGATCGCCGTTGGTGTTGAAGATCAGGCCGTCGACCGCGGCGCGGGAGCTGAGGCCGCCGCGGCGGTAGTTGGCGAGGCGGTCGCCGGGCTCCACGCGGGGGTGGTGGAACAGGACCGGGCCCCAGGCGCCGGTTTCCGGGTCGAGCGTCCGGATCGCGGCGGTGTCGTGCTCCATGAAGCTCTTCACGTAGAGCGTGCGGTCGTCCTTGGCGAAGATGCTCGGCCGCCAGTGGGGCTCGAGCGGCGCGGCTTCCTCGAAGAACAGCGAGGTCTCGATGCTGAACTGGCCGATCGTGCGCCACTCGGACTTCTCGTCCTTGCGGTACTTGATCGTGATCGGCTCCTCGAAATCCGTGCAGATCGCCGCCCGGATCACGCCCTTGCTGTCCGGGATCCAGATGCGGGCATTGATGTAGTTGCGCTCCTCGATGGTCTCGCGGCCGGTGCGGATGTTCACCTTGATGACGTCGCCGAGGAACGAGTTCCCGCGGATGCGGTTCATCAGGATGCAGTCGGGATCATGGGGCAGGAGGCTGACGAGGGACTTGGGCAGGTCGCGCTCGCTGGACGGCAGGTCGCCCTCGCCGGCGCCGTCGGACGTGGCCTCGACGCGCTCGAGCTTGTTGATCACGACGAGATTCTTCCCGTCCGGGTCGCAGGCAAACATGCCGTACTGCTCGCGGCCGCCGTACTGCTGGGCGAACAGGATGCGGTCCTTCTTGGCCCAGACGTAGGAGACGACGCTCTCCTCCTTCATGTTCGTGAGCCACTGGACGCGCTTGGTCTCGCGGTCCTGGATGGCGAGGTTCATCCGCTGGTTCTTGGGGGCGAGCCAGGTCAGGTAGCGCCCGGTGGGCGAGATCTGGACGCTCTGCATCTCGGAGTCGCCGAACAGCGTCTCGAGCGGCAGGAGGGGAGGGGCCTCGGCGCGGAGGAGGGCGGCGCCGGTGGCGAGGAGGACGGTCAGGAGGCCGGACGTGAGGCGTTTCATGGGGATGGTTGGGGTGCAGAGAGAGCGAAATGCCGGGCGAGTCAATGCCGCGGCCCGGGGGGAAAGCCTCAAAATATGGGATTGCAAAGGGCTGGGACGGTCCGCTGTGCTGGAGAGTGACACAACCTAACCAGCGACCGCGGAAGCGGCCGCTGGCCACAACCAACACAAACTGACACTATGAACAGATCGCTGCTTGCAGCCGCGTTTGCGGCTGCGCGTATCACGGCGATCGCGTTGCTCGGCGCCGGCCTTTTGGCCGCTCAGGACGCCAAGAACGCGACCGCTTCGACCACGGCCAAGAAGACGACCCCCGCGACGACTACGGAGCCGCAGGAGACCTCAGGTGACCTCCAGAAGCTGGAGAAATTCGAGGTTACCGGTTCCCGCATCAAGACGGTCGAGGCCGAAGGTCCTTCCCCGGTCAAGATCATCACCCGGATGGACATCGAAAATTCGGGCCGCACGAACCTGACCGACCTGCTCCGCGACCTCCCTGAGGCCGGCGTGACGGGCATCAACGAGGGTGGCACGACTGCCGCCGTCCGCGGTTCCACCGCGCTCAACCTCCGCGACCTCGGTGCCAACAACACCCTGGTGATCGTCAACGGCCGCCGCACGGTGGTCACGGCGAACGCCTCCGGTGGCACGACCTTCGTCGACCTCAACCGCTTCCCGATCAGCATGGTCGAGCGCGTTGAAGTCCTGAAGGACGGCGCCTCCGCCGTGTACGGCGCCGACGCCACCGCCGGTGTCGTGAACATCATCCTCCGCAAGGATTTCAACGGCGCTGAGTTCGGCTTCTCGTACGGCAATCCGTTCAAGAGCCGCGCCACCAGCACCGACGTCTCCGAGCGCGCCTTCAACTTCTTCGGCGGCGCCGGTTCCGGCAAGGCCAGCATGACCGTCGGCGTGAGCTACTTCACCCGCGGCGCCCTCAAGGGCATCGACACCTGGTTCGGCCGTAACGCCGACCTCACCGCCCGCTATGCCGCCAAGGGTGGCGTGCAGGCGGACGAGGCCGCGGCCGGCCTGTTCGACCTCCGCTCCGGCACCGGTCCGCAGCTCCGCATCAGCCTCGCCGGCGTCGCCGCCGGTCAGACCCAGGGCGTCAACGGCGTCAACATCCCCGGCCTTCCCGCTGGCACCGTGATCACGCGCCTGCCCGGCACGGGCGGTGTGGTTCCGTCCGGCGCCGGTGCGCTCCAGGGCACGCTCTCGACGGCCACCCCGTCGTTCACGAACGCCCCGATCATTGCGACCGGCGGCGCGTTCAACGCCACGGCGGCCGCCACCTACGTGGCGCAGATCACCGCCCCGAAGACCAACCCGTCCAACCTGTACAACTTCCAGGAATTCGTGTGGCTGACCCCCGAGGTCAAGCGCACGGGCATGTACACGACCTTCCGCTACGACCTCGCGAAGAACATCGAGCTCTACGCCGAGGCCTCCTACCAGCAGAACAAGTCGCACATCGAGCTGGCGCCGTCGCCGATCTCGACCTCGGGTGACAACAACATCCTCATCCCGAAGACCAACTACTGGAATCCGTTCGGCGTGGATCTGAACTTCAACTACCGCCCGGTCGATATCGGCGCCCGCAAGGCGGACATCACCAATAACGACTATCAGATCCTGTTCGGCGCCCGCGGCACCATCCTCGACAAGTTCGACTGGGACACCGCCTACACCTACGGGTATGACGACGTGGTGGACCTCACGAGTAACGCGATCTCGGAGAGCCGCCTGCGCGCGCAGCTGGCCCTCAGCACCCCGGCGGCCCTTAATCCGTTCGGCGGCGCGAGCTACAAGAACCCGACCTCCACGCTCGATGCGATCCGCGTCCAGACCCAGAAGGCCGGCAACTCGGCCCTCGACCTGTGGGATGCCAAGATCTCGGGCGATCTCCTCGAGCTGCCGACCGGCACGCTCGGCGCGGCGCTCTACACCGAGGTCCGCATGGAGAAGTTCAACGTCGCCAACGACTCGCTCTCGACCGTCCTCGACGACATCATCGGTCAGGTTCGCCTGGCCAACGCCACGCAGTCGCACCGCACGGTCAAGTCGGTCGCCGGTGAGTTCCGCGTGCCGCTCGCCAAGCCCGCCACGGCCCCCGGCCTCTACAAGCTCGACCTCAGCGTCGCGGCTCGCTTCGAGGACTTCAGCGACGGCTACAACTCGGGCCTCAAGCCCTACTTCGGCCTCCGCTACCAGCCGATCAAGGACCTGCTGATCCGCGGCTCGTACTCCAAGACGTTCCGCGCTCCGACGCTGCCGCAGCTCTACGGCGGTGAGTCGCAGTCGCTCCCGAACGGACTCCCCGACCTGCGTCGTCCGCAGGCCCTCACGGGTGACCCGTTTGACGGCTCGGCCACGCAGCGCCTCGTGCGCCAGGGTGGTAACCCCCTCCTGACGCCCGAAAAGGCCGACGTGTACCAGTACGGCTTCGTGTACGATCTGCCGTTCGAGTACGTGAAGGGTGCCTCCATCGGCGCCTCCTTCTTCCACATCGCGCAGAAGGATATCATCGCGGCCACCAGCACGACCTACATTCGCCAGAATGAAGTCGGCGGCGGCACGGCCCAGTTCGTCATCCGCGACCCGGGCACCGAGACCTACACCAACAACACGGCCGCGGCGATCAACGTCCTCACCGGCCCGAATGGTGCCACGACGGCGGTCGCCCCCGGCCAGACCGTCACGGTCCCCGGCCGTATTCAGTCCATCCTCAACAACGTGCTGAACCTCGCGTATCAGCGCGTCGAGGGCTACGACTTCGAGATTAACTACAAGAAGCGCACGGCGGCCTGGGGCCAGTTCAGCCTCCGGAACAACCTTACGCTCCTGAAGTTCTACGGCTACACCACGACCGTCGGTAACACGAACCCGACCAACCAGGTCGGTCACGACGGTTACCCGCGCGTGAAGATGCAGAGCTCGCTCGCGTGGGCGATGAAGGAGTACTCGGCCGGCGTTTCCGCCTCGTACACGTCCCACTACGGCGACGTGAACTGGGACGGCTACGACATCAGCCAGTACCTGACCTTCGGCGCCTATGTTGGCTATGATATCCCGGCCGGCATCAACAGCTGGCTCGACAATACCCGCTTCACGGTGGGTATGGACAACATCACCGACACGCAGCCGCCGCTGTACTACAACGGTGTCGGCTACGACCAGAGCCAGATCGGCCGCCCCGTCGGCCGGTTCCTCTTCGCGTCGATCCGCAAGACGTTCTAACCTGACGCGTCATTGACGCGCCTGATCACGAGGGCGGCCGGTATCCCCGGCCGCCCTTTTGTTTTGCCCGCATCCCGGCGGCCCCGTTCTACTGGGCCATGCCCCCGTTGTTCCGCTCGCTGGCCGCGTGCGCGGCCCTGTTGGCGGCGACCCCCGTTGCCCGCGCGGCCTCGTCGGTCCCGCCGGTGCTGCCGGTTGAGGCGTTCTTCGCCGCTGACGCCGTGCAGTTGCCGAAGCTCTCGCCGACCGGCCGCTACCTCGCGTGGCTCCAGCCCCTGCATGATCGCGCCAACCTCGTCGTGCTCGACCGACAGACGGGCAAGAAGGCCCGGCTCACCGATCTCAAGGGCGACTTCGTCTCCGAGTACAACTGGGCCACCGCCGACCGGCTGACCATCACGCGGCAGTTCCTCGACGGCTCCGGCTTTTCGTTCTACGCCGTCAACGCCGACGGCAGCCAGATGATCGAGCTCCGCAAGGCGGACGTGAAGATGGTCACGCGGACCTACAATGTCATCGAGCACCGGGCTTTCGACTCGAAGCATATCCTGGTGGAGATGGACCTCGGGCTGTCCGGCCGTACCGATCCCTATTCCATCGACCTGTATTCCGGCCGGGCCACCCAGCTGCTCGGCAACTTCCATGGCGTCTACCGTTGGCTGACGGACCATCGGGGCGTGATCCGGGTCGGCGTCGCGGTGGATTTCAGCCGTGGCGACACGGTTGTCTACTATCGCGAGAGCGAAGCGGCCGATTGGATCGAGATCGAGCGGTTCGCCACGCGCTCCTCCCACTGGGTGCCGTTGGACTTTGACGGCGACAACCGCCTCTTGTGGGTCCGGACCAACCGCGGGCGCGATACGGCCGCCATCATCACCTACGATCCGGTCGCGAAGAAACCGGTGAAGGAGGTCCTGGCTGACCCGGTCTACGACGCCGAGGGCATCGTCTATTCGGCCAAGGCGGCGGCGGTGGTCGGCGCGACGATTGTCCGGGAGGGCAGGGAAACCCAGTGGCTCGAACCGGCGGTGCAGCAGCTGGCCGACGCTCTCGCCCAGGCGCTGCCGCACACTCGCAACACGATCGTCAGCCGGGCCGATGATGACTCGGCGATGATCATCCTGGCCCAGTCCGACCGCGACCTGGGCAGCTACTTTCTCTTCGACAACAAGAGCGGGACCCTGAGCCGGCTCTTCGTGCGCAACGACCAGCTGAAGCCCGACCAGATGGCCGCCATGAAGCCGGTGGCATTCGAGGCCCGCGACGGCACGAAGCTGCACGGTTTTCTCTCGCTGCCGGTTGGGCGGGAGCCGGCGCACCTGCCGCTCGTCCTGCTGCCGCACGATGGTCAGTTTGATGGGCGGGATTCCCTCGAGT
>DAOQKI010000087.1:0-16338 GCA_035334485.1 Opitutaceae bacterium | reverse complement strand
GACGCCGGGACGCACGCTTGAGGCGACGCACGCGCGCGTGACCGCGGCCGCGGGCGCGCTGCTCGACGCCGGCCTGCTTCCCATCGCGGTCGGGGGCGGGCACGATCTGACGTTTCCATTCGTCCGCGCGGTTGCCGCCCGGCATCCGCGGCTGGGCGGGATCTACTTCGACGCTCACCTCGACGTGCGCGAGACCGCCGGTTCGGGCATGCCGTTTCGCCGTCTCATCGAGGACTGCGGCGTGGCGGCCCTCCAGCTCCACGGTTTCCGGCCGTCCGTGAATTCGCGCGAGCACTATGCCTGGTTCCGCGCGCACGGCGGGACGGTCGCCCCGGCCGGCGGCCGCGTGACGCTGCCGCGGGGACGGAATCTGTTCGCGAGCTTCGATCTCGACGTCATCGACGCCGCCCACGCGCCGGGCGTTAGCGCGTTGAACCCGGCGGGCTGGACCGTGCGCGAGGCGGAGACCTGGGTCCGGGCCTGCGGCGCCGACCAGCGCGTGCGGTGTTTCGACCTGATGGAACTCAATCCGCGGTTTGACGTCGATGGCCGCACGGCGCGGGTCGCGGCCCACCTGTTTCTCGCCTTCCTGTCCGGGTTCGTCGAGCGATGAGCCTCCTGATCCGCAACGCCCGCCTGCTCACGCTGGCCTCGTCGGAGGCCGGCGCCCGGCCGCGCCGGGGCAAGGCGCTGGGCGATCTCGGAATCATCCCGCACGGTGAGGTGCTGGTGGTGGACGACCGCATTGCCGCCGTCGGCGAAAAGGTCGAGGCCCCGGCCGACGCCGAGGTGATCGACGCCAATGGAAGGGTGCTGCTGCCGGGCTTCGTCGACTGCCACACGCATGCGTGCTGGGCCGGCGATCGCCTGGCCGAATGGGAGCAGAAGCTCCGCGGCGTGCCGTACCTGGAAATTCTCAAGCAGGGCGGCGGGATCCACTCCACGGTGCGCGCGGTGCGCGAGGCGACCCAGAAGCAGCTCGCGTCCGGCCTGCGCGACCGCCTGCAGGCGATGCTGCGCGAGGGCACCACGACCGTGGAGGTGAAGAGCGGCTACGGTCTCTCGACCGAGGCCGAGCTGAAGATGCTGCGGGCGATCCGTCGCGCCGCGTCCGAGTGGGGCGGGACCGTCGTGCCGACGGCGCTACTGGGTCACGCGTTCGAGGGTGAGCTTGAGGATTATGCCCGGATGGTGGTGAAGGAGATGCTGCCCGAGATCTCGCGCGAGTTTCCCGATGTCGCGGTGGACGCGTTCTGCGAGCAGAATGCCTGGAGCGTCGAGGCCTGCGTGAAACTGTTCGAGAAGGCCCGCAAGCATCACCCGATCCGCGTGCACACCGACCAGTTCACCTCGCTGGGGATGCTGCCGGAGGCGATCCGGATGTTCGCCCGCAGCGCCGACCATCTGGAGGCGGCGACGAAAAAGGATCTCGTCGCGCTGGCCGCGTCCGAGACCATCGGCGTCATCCTGCCGGCGACCGGCTTCCACACTGACCAGCGCTATGCCCGCGCGGGTTTCTTCGTGGACCAGGGCGGTGCGGTGGCGCTCGCGACCAACTGCAACCCGGGCACGGCGCCGACGCACTCGATGCCGCTGGCCATCGCGCTGGCGGTGCGGTTCTGCGGCCTGACGCCGGCCGAGGCGATCGTGGCGGCGACAGTGAACGCCGCGGCCGTCCTGGGCTTGAGTGACCGGGGCCGGATCGAGGCCGGGCTCCGGGCTGACCTCATCCTGCTGCACCACAAGGACGAGCGGCAGCTGGCATACGAGCTGGGCGGCAACCCGGTGGAATTGGTGATCTGCGGCGGACGGAAAGTCTGACGCTCGGGGACCGTTTTCCCTTTGCCTGCGCCGCGGCCGGTGCGTATCGCCGGTGACGTGTCACTCGCGTGCTTTCTCGGGCAGGACTTGGTGGTGGCGTTGGGCCGGCTCAACGCGGACCACGTGCTCGGGCCGTGGCGCGGTACGCGCCCGCCGGAGCGGCGGCGCCGGATGAAATTCGCCCCGGTGCTGTACGGTGAGGATCACGCGCACGAACACTCCGAGCTGTGCCTGCTGCTGGAAGGCCGGTGCCGGTTCAGCTACGACCACGGCGGCAGCGTGCTCGAGGCGGGCGACCTCGTGGTGTGCCCGGCCCGCCTGCCGCACGCGGAGGCCTATGTCCGGCCGGGTGGCGGTTACCGACTCGCGTGGTGGAGCCTCAACGAGGCGGAACCGCGCCTGCACGTCACCCGCTACGCCCGCCGCGGCGGCTTCCGCATGGAACATCTCATGGACCTCGCGCTGCTGCCGGCCGACGCCCGCGGCCGCCTCGCCACGCTGCGCGAGCAGGTCGCCGGTCCGCGGCCGCCGCCGGTGGGCGTGCTGCGCGAGGCGCTGCTGACGCTCACCCTGGCGCTCTACCGGCGGGTGCTCGACGGCGGCGAGGCCCAGCTCGACAGCCGGGCGCAGCTCGTGCGCGGGGCGGCGGACTTTGTGCGGGCGCAGGCGGGCAGAGCCCTGACCCTCGCCGAGGTGGCGCGGGCGGCCCAAGTGTCGCCGAATTACCTGACGGGCCTTTTCCGCGCCGAGACCGGCACCTCGCTGGGTCGGTTCATCCTCGCGGAGAGAGTCGCGCTGGCGCAACGCCGCCTCCGCCAGCCGGGTGCCACCGTGAAAGCCGTCGCGCTCGACCTCGGCTTCGCGGACCCGTTCACCTTCAGCCGCGCCTTCAAGCGCGTCACCGGCCGCGCGCCCACCGCCTGGCAGTCCGCCCGTCGTCCCGCCTGAGGCCGGCGGGGCGGGTGGAAGATTGGACATGGATTCGGAAGGGTGGACATTCCCGGAGGGGGCCGGGTGTGGTAGGGTGGGGACATGAGCACCGTCGTCGCCCCCGCCGCTTCCAAGCTCGCCCTCCTGGGCGGCACTCCCGTTGGCAAGATCACCTACCCGAAGTTCCCGACCTTCACCGAGGAGGCGGTCCAGCGCGCGGCCGACGTGCTGCGCGCCGGCAAGCTGTTCGGCCTCGGCCGCTCGCACTCGCCCGAGATTGCCGAGGCGGAGGAGGTCATCTCCCGCTACCACGGCGGCCGCCACATCCTCGCCACGGCGTCGGGTCACGGCGCGCTCCAGTCGGCGCTGGCCGGCCTGGAGATCTGCTGCGGCGACGAGGTGATCACCACGCCCTACACCTGGGGCGCCTCAATCTCCTGCATCCTGCACCAGACGGCGATCCCGGTGTTCGTCGACATCGACCGCGACATGGGCCTGATCGACCCGGCGGCGGTGGAGGCGGCGATCACGCCGCGCACCAAGGCGATCCTCGCCGTCCACCTCTTCGGCCAGCCGGCCAACCTGCAGCGGCTGCGGGCCATCGCCGACAAGCACAAGCTGATGCTGATCGAGGACGGCAGCCAGGCGCACGGCGCGGAAATCGGCGGCGTGCGCGTCGGCACGGTTGGCGACGCGGCCGGATTCTCCTGCATGGGCGGCAAGGTCCTCGCGACCACCGAGGCCGGCTACATGGTCACGCCGCACGAGCGCGTCTACTGGAAGGGTGCGATGATCGGCCAGCACATGGGCCGCGCCATCGACCCGGGCTTCCCGTCCGACCTGCGCGAGTTCACGGACTCGCTGGTCTACACCTACCGCGTCTCGCCGCTGAACGCCGTGCTGCTCACGGCGCAGTTCGCGAAGCTCGACGCCGAGCTCGCCGAGCGCCGCCGCCATGCGGACCTGCTGCGCGGGCTGCTGGCGGGGGCGAAATACCTGAAGCTCCCGACCTACGCGCCCGGCACCAAGCCGTCGTACCACCTCCTGTCGTTCACCTTCGACTCGGCCGCCGCCGGCATCACGCGTGACACGTTTGCCGCCGCCCTGATGGCCGAGGGCCTGCGCGCCGTGGGCTACGTGCCGTCGCCGATCCCGGACTGGAAGCGCCTGCACTGGCAGGACTACCGCGGGCCGCGGGTCTCGTGGCTGAAGGCGCTGCGCGACTCCGGGGTCGACTACCGGAACATGGCGCTGCCGAACACGCGCTGGCGCGTGGCGAACGCGCTCGAGACCGGCTTTGACTTCGTGGCGCCGAGCGACGCTATGATCGCCCGCATGGCCGAGATCATCCTGAAGGTGGAGGCGAACATCGCCGCGCTGCGCGATCACGAGCGCACGGCGGGTCCCGCCGCCCCGGCCGTCCGGAAATGAACGCGGGCTTCGCCTCGGCCGACATCACGCCGCGGCTGGGCGTGCAGCTGGCCGGCTACGGCCCGTACCGGAATCGCGCGGCCCGCGCGGTCACCTCGCCGCTGGCCGCCCGCGTCGTGGCCCTGTCGCAGGGCCGCGAGCGGGCGGTGCTCGTGAGTCTCGAGCTCTGCGGCACCCCGCGCGACCTCGCGTGGAAGATCCGCGGCGTGGTCGCGGCGCGCGCCGGCTGCCGGCTGGATCAGGTATTTCTCAGCTGCACCCACACCCACAGCGGTCCGTCGGTCGGCGGCATGATCGGGTGGGGCGAGCCGGACGCGATGTACGTGGAGACCCTGCCGGCGCGAATCGCGGCCGCCGTTGACGCCGCCGTGGCCGCGCGTCGGCCGGTCGAGTGGCGCTACGCGGAGGTGCCCTGCGAGGGCATCGCGATCAACCGCGAGACGGACCTCGGCGGCTGGTTCGGACAGCGGAAGGAGTCGCTGGCCGTGCGGCTCGATCCGGCCTGGCGGCCCGCCCGTCCGCAGGACACCGACCCGACGCTGCGGCTACTGGCGGCGTACGCGGGCGGCAAGCTGGTCGGCGTGCTGCACCACTTCGGCTGCCACGCGGTGGTCGGCAGCGAGCAGACGTTCGACGTGCACGGGGATTTTGTCGGCGTGGCCTCGCGATTGGTCGAGGCGGCCCATCCGGGCGCGACCGCGATCTTCCTCCCGGGCGCGCTCGGCGACATCAACCCGCCGGTCTGCCATCGCGGCGAGCGCGAGACGCACCGGGCGCTGCGCGTGCTGTCGCGGAAATACGCCGCCGTGATCCGGCGCGGCCTGCGCGCGGCGCGGCCGATGGCGGCGGATGAGCTGCGGGGACGGCAGCGGGACGTGACCTTCACGCGCAAGCCCTGGACGGCGGCGCTGCTGCGCCGTCGCGTCACGGCACTGGAGCAGACCTTCGCCCAGAGCGGCGTCACGGACGTCACGAGCGTGGGCCGGCCGCCGCTGCACACGCACGGCTTGGAGATGGTCCGGCTGGAGGCCTACCGGTCACTTCTCGCCGGCACGCGCAACGGCCGCGTGCCGAACCGGCCCGTTTCAGTGCACGGCCTGCGCATCGGGCCGCTGGCGCTGCTGGGCGCCGGGCTGGAGGTCTTTCACAGCCTGCAGGCGCCGGTGCTGGCCGGCAGTCCGCATCCGCACACGTGGCTGGTGAGCCTGTCCGGCGGCGTCGGCTACGCGCCGGACGCCCGCGCCTGCGCGCAGCGCGGCTACACGGACGACCTCGTGCCGCTGATCGTGGGCGAGCGACCCTACGCGAAAATCTACCGCGAACTCCCGCGCGAGTTGGTGAAGCTGGCCCGCGAACTGGAGGGTTAGCGTTGGGCGTGCCCGCGGAGGGCGCGCAAGCCGTACCAGGCGCCAGCGCCAACCCGCAGGACCGACCCGTTCCGCGCTTCCAAGCTCGCCCGCCGTGGGTGGCTCAGGTTTAACGTTAGCCAAAATATGCGACTACGCGCCCTTTTGCTAATCGTCGCGATCCCACTTGGCGCGAATACCGTGGCTGCGGATCAGCCCACCGAGATTGTGACTTCTACCGGACGGAAAAGTAAGCTTACCCGTCGTTACGAGTTAGTCGAAGTCCGCAGGTTGGTCGAGGCGAAGCCGAGGCCCCAAGATCCCTTTAGGATTTCTCATCCTGTCGCCCCGACGGTCGAGGACCTCAAGAGGATCGAGGCCGAACTGAGGTCGGCAGACGCTCTTTGGTATTTTCAAGGCCTCGATAGCGGCTGGGTGATCTTACGAGAGCAAAAGCCAGTCTTGGTCGTAGTCGTGAGCCATGAATACTGAACGGGCTAACAAGGCGCTAGGGCCAACGCCGACATCGGTCACGCCTCCTGCTGGCGCAGGAGTCGCGTCGGCTGTGGTCGTGGCTCATCTTTGACGTTGGGCAAAGAAACATGAAGTCGTTCGTTTTCCTCTCGATCGCGTTGCTTGCACTTACCTGTCGAGCGGAGAAGCCAGCGGCTTTCGCGCCTTCTGGCCGGATCGTGACGGTGGTTCAAGGCTACGGTGGTTCAGGTTCACATTGGACCGTTTGGGCAGTTCAGCCCGGTAGGATTGTCGTCTATGAGCAATCGGGGCGCTCTGGAATTCCCGACAAGCTGCTCGGCGATGTGGTGATCTCATCCGAACAAGAAATGAAGCTGAGGCATGCGGTCGCTAGCATTCCTTCAGCTTCGAAAGGACGGATTTGGTTTTCGCCAGATGTCTCGGACGGCATCTCTCTATCGATTCACTTCACGAAAGATGGATCGCTTCGCGATGACGATGTCGCCCTCGATAATTTGTGGCGCCCTGAATTTCGCGATCTTTGCACCACTATCTCATCCGCGTTACCATCCGACCTGAAGATTTCTTTCGAAGATGTCCTCGCGGGCAGACCGGATCAGGACCGGATGAAAGTTGTGTCCCGTCCGATCAAAGATTATCGAGCAAAATGAAAAGGCCCAACCAGGCGCTAGAGCTAACGATCTCAGCAGTCACGATCCGTGCTGACGCACGGCTCGCGCCAGGCAGATTCGTGGCTCATCTTTAACGTTCGGCAAAAGATGAAGTTATTACGACAAGCCTGTGCGCACCTGCGGTTGGCTCCGTTCATAATCGGGGGCGCGCTCTATGCCGTGGTTTATGGTTCGTGCGATTACAATTACTGGGGCGCATGGGTCCATAGCCTCCGTGACCTTCTTGATCTTCCGTTTTCTACGCTGCTTACCTTTGCTGCGCGCCAAGCAGCAAATCCGGAATCTAGTCGTTTGGCATTCTTCCATTTTGCGGCGTTGCTGATGAACGCTCATGTTTATGGCTTCCTGCTTTCGCTAGCTGTAGCTCGCTTCATGAAAATGAGGCCGAACCAGGCGCTACTGCCAACGTCTGCGGCCGTCACGACCGCTGCTGACGCACCGGTCGCGCCGACCGCAGCCGCGGCAGACAAATAACGTTCGGCAGAGGGTCGCGTGCTTCATGACGTATCGAATCACAAGGATTCGCCTCAAGAGCGGTGAAGTTGTAACCGATCGAGAGTTCGCGCCGACCGAGAATGTTTTCGAAGGAAAGGCTCCGGTTGTCGGCGAGCTTGTGAATGTCAGATGCCGAGGAAGAGAGATGCAGGCCAAAGTCATCTGGGGAAATTGGCCGGGGCGGGAAATCAAGCGCCCGCAGGGGAAGCCACATCCACTGCGCGTCGAAGAGGTATGACCGCACAAGAGGAGCCGAACCAGACGCTAGTGCCAACGCCGCCCTTCGGGCGCCGTGGCACATCCTGAACGTTCGCAGAAGATGAAAGCTCTCTGCTTCCTGGCTGTCGCGGAGTCGTGGACGCACCTGCTAGCCATGACCGCATCGGCCTTGGTGTTATGCGGTGGCTTCGTGAAGTACGCCTTTCGGCGTGCAAGAGATGGACGGAAGAAAAATGAAAGTTGGACCTCGATTGCGACGGATGGTGGAAAGACGACCACTGGAAATGTTTGGGCAGACGCCGCACTGTTTCTGGGCGTTATACTTCTGGGAGCTGCTTTTGTGGGTTATTACCTGCACAAGATGAAGTCGGGATGAAGAAAAGGGCCGAACCAGCCGCCAGAGGCAACGCCGGGACTGCGTCCGTACTGACTTCCGACTCGCTCGCCCGGCGCGCCTCAGCTTGAACGATCGGCGGAGGATCCCCATGAGCATTTGGAGCAAGCCCATCACCTCTCCGGAAGCGGACGAAAAGGTAAGGAGCCATGCTCGCCGGACCATGTTTTGGCTTTTGAGCATCGTAGGGCTGGCCACGTGGACCTGGATCGTGAAGAGCGTGCATGACTATGCCTATTTTATGAGCGCATGGTCGGACGGTGCCAGCGTTCGAGGACCGGATCGCTGGACGCCATATGTATTGTTGTGGGCCGTCCCGGTGCTGGTTGTCGTCATCGCGCTGTTGTTTGTGCGCGCAGCCAGACAAAAGAAGGCCGATCGAGCCGGCACAGACAACGTCGGCGCTGCGCGCCGCCGTGTCTGACCTCAACCGTTGGGGAAGAAAATCATCACTCCATGAAAACGAACGTTCAAGTGGTATACGCAAAGCGCATTAAGTCTGGCTCTCTCGCCGCGTTAGTTTTCAGCGGGACAGCGATGCTGATGATACCGATGTGCGTGTCTTTCGGAATCCTGGCCTTCTTCGGCGCGAAGACCGTTCACGTGAATGGCACGTATGTCACCGGGCTTGGCGGATTTCTCCTTTCGCTGGTTTATGGACCGCTCTTCACCGGTATTTTTGGCCTGTTTGGCTGGGCCGCCGCTTATCTTGGCATTCGGCTTATCGGACGCTTCAGGCCCTTTCGAATCGAGTATGTTGCCGCAAGCGAACAAGAGCCCAACCAGGTGCCAGAGCCAACGGCCCCGAGCGCCCGTGGCTCATCTTGAACGTTAGGCAAAATAGCGGTGCCCCATGATTCGAATCTACTGCGATTGGAACAACAGTATCGACGAGCACCGCATCGACCTCGGTTGCCCGGGTTCGATGGAAGACATCAGGCGGCATGCGGACGTCTTGAAGGAAGGGATGCGCGTGACATTTTATCAGCCAGATGAGCTCGAAGCCGAAGGCGCGCTCGCATTCGATCAAGCTAGCAAGCGTTGGGTCGCGATTCCTGACATGACTACCATGCGCTACATCGGTCGGTCCGCATCATTCGGAAAGAATGCCTAACAAGCTGTAATCGTGGCTCAGCTTTTGTGTCCGGCGAAGCAGAAATTCGCATGTTCACCGTCGAAGACATTCGATCGCTCAGGTTGCTCGCGATCAGCGACGGGGTGATCACCTGTGCGCTGTTGTTGATTGCTCCCGATGCGCTGATAGCCGTGCTTTGCCTCGCCGTTGCCATGGTGATTGTGCCAGTCGTCGCGATCTATGTGATCCGCCGTGTGCAATCGAAGAAGAAGCCGAACCAGGCGCCCGAGCCAATCCCGCGGCCGCGGGATGGCTCATCCTAAGCGCTCGGCAAGAATATGCGCATTGCCTTTTACGTTATCGTTGTCGCGTTGGTTGCCGTGGCGGGTGTCGCATACCTGCTAAGGCCGCTTCCTCCGGAAGAAGTTACGTTTTCGGATTTTGGTCGAGCTTGCGCTGACGCGGAGGAATTGATGGCGAAGGCAGCCGAGTGCCCAGTCGATCAGTTGCCGCTCGTTTTAAGCGCCCGTGAACTTCCCCAGTCGCTAAAATCTCCTTTGATCGGGTTCGCATTTGTCCGTCCTGATCGCTTGTCGCTCGTCACGTTTTCTTGTCCCGACTACATGGAGGGTGTGAGATTTTGGAAGGAGGGCGCCACGATTCCCGAGGGCGAAAAGCCGACGCGTTATCGTCGAGTTACGAAGTTTCTCATCGATAAAGACGCGGAAGTGAAAAAGCCGAACCAGGCGCCAGAGCCAACGCCACCGTCTGTCACGCTCCGTGCTGACGCACGGAGCGCGCCAGCCGGCGCCGTGGCTCATCTGTGACGTTAGGCAAAGGCATGCCCCTCTTCTCCAAAGCAGCTAAGCCCAGCGCCCAAACCCTGCGGGTGATTCATTTCGCTTCGCACGATTGGGGCTTCACAGATGCGGCGCAGCCACGAGTGCAGGAATTGCTGCGCTCCCTGGAAGAAGAAGACGTTGAGATGTTCCATTCTGGGCTCACCCTCCGGTTTCGTGGTGAAGAAAAGCAGGCAGCCTTCGATCGAGTTCGTGCGCTGCTTGAGCAACTTCTGCCACTGCCAGAATTCGAAGGGTTTAAGATCGGGATCGCGCAGGGCCTTGTTACACATCCGATGGACGATCTGGATGTCATCGCCGTCGCCGTTAAAAATGCCAAAGCCTAACCAGTCATCACAGCCAACGTCCCTGACGGGACGCGGCTGAGCCACGCCCATGGGGTCGTGCCTTCACTTCTTGATTTGCGCGCCCCTGCCAGGTCTGCTGCTGGCACCGAACATACTCCAATTCCGGATTCACTGTCTCCGAGATTGGAGGGTTAGTTTGTAATCGAATAGTGAATGCCTGACCCCATGCAGCCCACCAACGCCGCTCGCTGTCACGATCCCTGCTTACGCAGGGCTCGCGCCATCGAGCGGCGTGGCTCATCTTTGATGTTGGGCGAAAGATGAAGACGATCAGCCTAATTTTGGTAACGCTCGTGGTCCTCCTCCAATCTGGCTGCGAGCATGTCCCTCTCACACCGGAGAAGATCGTGGTATTTTCGGTTCCTCAAGGATTCCGCGGGCCGATCGTCTTTCGCATAGATCCCGCCTCGGAGGGATTGCCGATCATCCGGGGGCATGAGTTCACCTACACAGTTCCGCCGAGTGGCATTGTGGCGGTTCATAGCATGGATGCGAGCAATGGCGCTTTATGGAAGAATTATTCCGTCCGTTACCCGGATGGGAGTGCGGTTCGTTCGTATGGCTACGGCGATGCTATCGAGGAATCTCGCGACTATCTATTTGTGTTGGGCGAGCAGTCATTTGGAGGCAAGACCCGCGTGCTGTTTCTCGTGAGCACCGTCGGCGAAAGACAGAAGCTTCAGGCTCGGCCCACCCGTGATATTGAGGAGGCGTCTGATATTTGGAAAAAGCTCCCGGAAGCGCCCGACCAGTCACCCGAGCCAACGCGCTCCGCGCGTGGCTCATCTTGAACGTTCGGCAAAGAAGGATGAAAAGCATCGATCTCGAGAGACCATTCACTCTGACGCGTAGTTTCTGGGTCGCGTATTCGATGCTCGTCGTGCCGGTATTGTGGCTTTCGCGCCCGTGGAGTTGGGAGCTGCCACTCTACTCGCAGATCGCGGGCTACATTTTTCTCCCCTTCGCGGCAGCGATCGTGTGCTTCTGCCCGATCGCGTTGGTCATGTCGGTCGTCCGAGGCTCCTCGAAAGAGCGGCGGATCGGTGCGGCGTTCCTAGCCGGAATAGTCGGCGCCGCGCTTTTCCTTGGCGTGATTTGGTGGCTCCGAGGTTTTGGCGTCGTGCCATCGCGTTACGGCGCTAGTGCGGTCGTCATCGCGAATTTGGTTTTCGCTATCGTTTGTTCCAGAGAGCCGAACCAGGCGTCAGAGCCAACGCGACCGGCTGGCACTTCGGCTGCGGAGCAGCCTCGGGTGCCAGGCGGTCGCGCGGCTCACCTGTGACGTTCGGCAAGATTTTCTCCGATGCCCTATTTCTATATGATACTCGTTGTGGTGCTTGTAAGCGTCACGCTGCTCGGACGAGTTATCGCGCGACGAAGCGCCATGAAGAAGAAAGAGAGCGCGCGTGATCCTTTGAATCCTGAGCTTGAGCCTGTTCCTCCGCTTGCGAGTCCACTCCGCCCGCGAAGCGAGCAGCTTGGCGACGATCTCATAAATCAGGTGCGACATTGAGATGAAGAAAGAGCCTAACCAGGCGCTAGAGCCAACTTCCCTGCTCGTCATGTCTCGTGCTGGCGCACGAGCCACGCCGATCAGTGCCGCGGCTCATCTATAACGTTAGGCAAAAATGGATGGTGCCCATCAGATCGTAATCGTATGGATCGCCGCGGTCGTTTTCTTCGCGATCGTCGTCACGAGAATGGTGACCAAGAAGCGAGTCCCCACTCAGCAGCGCATTGACGATTGGGCTCGAAAGGCTGGCGTCTGCGTGGTCAGCGCTCAGCGCAGATACTTCTTCAAAGGCCCTTTTTTCTTCTATCGCCACGCGGTCGTTTATCGCATTCGAGTGCGTGACGGCAATGAAGCGATGCGTGACGGTTGGCTACGAATCGGGTTCTCGCTTTTCGGCGACGACTTCGAGGATATCCGCTGGGAGGAAAGAGCATAACCAGGCGCCCGGGCCAACGACCACATGCGACCGAACGAATGCTACGCCTACTTTGCCTTGAGAGGCTTTCCGATGCCCCCTGAAGAGGTGTCGGCCGCGCTGGGCTTGAGTCCGTCGAAATCTTGGCGAGCAGGCGACCCGCACGACGCACATCGAATCCCCGGAAAGAAAAGAGACGAGAGTTTCTGGCGAATCGAGAGTCGTATTGCCCGCGATGCCCGCGTTGAACTCGAGGATCACGTGAAGGATGTCTTGGCGCAGTTGGAGCCGTGTTTTGCTGCCGCGGCGTCCCTAAGCAAGAAGCATCGAGGCCTGATAGAGTTGGTTGGCTACTTTCACGAGGATTACCCCGGCCTGGGATTTGAGGCTTCGACTCTTCAGCGGATGGCCGCGCTCGGCGTTGAGGTCGATTGCGACTTCTATTGCCTCGCCCCAGAAGGAGAGGCCCAACGAGGCGGCACAGACAACTCCGGGGCTGCGCCCCGTCGTGTCTGACCTGAAGCGTTCGGCAAAACTCGCATGATAAAAGCAAAGATCATCGATAGACTCCACAACTCCGGAATCGAAGAGCTAAAGTCGGTCGTTTCGTTGAATGAGCTACGCGGCGACTACATCAATCTAGAGTGCAAATGGCCAAATGGAGCTGTTGGCAAGATACTGGACGACGGGAGGAAGTATTATGCGATTCAGGTCGAACGCTCGGGAAGTGATCGTTGCTTTGGCGTGGCGGCGGATGAAAAGCAGATCGCAGTATTCTCCTATGGCTGCGAAGGAAGAGACGCGGAGCTCGTGATGTGGATCAAGTTGTAGCGTGACCGACAAAAAACCGAACCAGGCGCAAGAGCCAACGACCCTGCTTGTCATGCCTCGTGCTGAGGCACGAGTGGCGCTGGCTGTGGTCGTGGTTCATCCTTAACGTTCGGCAGAGAACCCCCATGCGCACACTGACCCTTGCTCTACTGTTTGCGGGCTCACTGATTGGTTCTCCGACTGCGGAAAAGGCCCCTCCTCGTGCAGTCACGTTGGAAGAGATAGCCTCGTTTGTCTCAGTCCCGAAGCTAAAGGAGTTTCTCGCAAGCCGCGGAATCGATCTTGTTCAGCAAGACAATGCGACGATGAAAGCTTATGGCATCATGGAGTATCAGCAGTCGAAAAATTTCGGAGCCGATGGCCGCCTGTGGGTCGTGTTTCCTATTCGCCAAAAGGCCAACAATGCGACTGTGCATGTCAGTTTCTATTACTCGTCAAGCGGCTATATTCTCGGCAGATCGATCATCGTAGAAAACGATAACAACTCATGAACCATTCGCCACAGCCAACGCTGCCAACGCCTCGTGGCTGAGCTCAAACGTTGGCGAGAGTCCGCGGCCGATGATCAGACCAGCCCAGACCAGTGATGCACCCCAGATCGCGGAGCTTTTCCACCGCACTGTGCGAGAAGTGAATGCGGCTCACTACACGCCGGCGCAAATCCAAGCATGGGCCGGCGGGAAGCCCGAACCGGAGAAGTGGTTAGCACGGCTGCTAGTAAAACGGACCTTTGTGTATGAAAGAGACGGGCGGGTTTGTGGATTCGTTGAGTTCGAGGAGACCGGACATATTGACGCGCTTTACGTGCGGGCCGAAAGCCAGCGGCAAGGAGTTGCTTCTCAGCTTCTGCTTCGGGTCGAGACCGAAGCGGAATTGCTTGGATTGGACCGGTTGTTCACGGAAGCCAGCATTACGGCACGGCCGTTCTTTCAGGCGCGAGGCTTCAACGTGATTGAGCCGCAGGAGGTGTGGTATCGTGGATGCACGTTCACAAACTACCGGATGGAGAGGAATCGGCTGACCCAGGTGCCCGAGCCAACGCGCTCCGTGCCCTGACCGGCCGTTGCGGTGATTCCGGAGAGTCAGTCGAAGCCGACGGGCTGGCCGGTTGCGGAGGAGGCGTAGACGGCGTCGGCCACGCGCGCGAAGAGCAGCGCGTTCTGGAGGGAGGTCGCCGGCGGGCGGCGCTCGAGAATCGCGCCGACGAAGTCGGCGACGAGGCCCTCGTGCTCGTTCTGCGTCACGGACTCGTCGCCTTCCCAGATCACGCGGGTGCGAATCCCGGCCGGGTCGGGCTCGGTGAGCACCACGTTGGCGGAGGTCGCCTTGAGCATCTGGAGGGTAAGCGTGCCGCGGTCGCCGGTGATCTGCCAGTGGTTATCCCGGGGTAGCGTGGAAAACTCGGCACGCTCGTAGGTAAGCACGCAACCCTCGGCGAAGGTCACGAGGGCGGTGACGTGGGTCTCGGCGTCCGAGCCCGGCGCGGCGTAGGCGCGGTAGGCGTCGCCGACGGTCCAGGTGCGGGCGAGGGCGAACTGGGGGGTGAGCTTGAAGTCGAGAAGCCCGAAAACGTAGTCGAGGTCGTAACAGCCCCAGTTCACGAAGATGCCGCCGCCGTTGAGATCGCGGCGCAGGCGCCAGGCGGGCGGCGGGTTCACGGGCGGGGCCCCGGGAGGATTGATGCCGCGGACGGTGATGGTGCGGAGCGCGCCGAGGGCGCCGGTGCGGAGGAAATCGCGTGCGGCGCGGGCGGAGTCGAAGAAGCGGTAGCGGGACGAGCAGACGGCGCCGACGCGGTTGCCCTGGGCGGCGATCAGCCGGCGCACCTCGGCGGCGTTCATGGCGACGGGCTTCTCGGTGAGGACATGCTTGCCGTGATGGAACGCCTCGAGGGCGAGTTCGGTGCGGAGGTTGGCGGGCAGGGCGAGGATGACGGCGTCGATTGACGGGTCGGCGAAGAGCTCGGCGGCGCGGGCGGTCCAGCGCGGGACGTTGAACTCCGCGGCGGTCTTTTGCGCGACCTCGGGGCGGACGTCACAGACGGCGGCCACGCGGGCGTTCGTCACCTTGGCAAGGGACCGCAGGTGGTACTGGGCAATCACGCCGCAGCCAATAATCGCGAGGTTGACCATGGAAGGGTTGGGTGGGGAAGGCTGCGTCGGGGGTGAGACAGGATCGAATTCACCACCAAGATCACCAAGGGCACGAAGCCGCAGTCAGTGAGCTTGGCTTCGTGCCCTTCGTGATCTTGGTGGCAAACTAGGTTCGTGCGAACCAGGAATCCGCCCGTCGGGCTTTAGCGCCCGAGGTACTTGTCGCGACCGGCGACGAGGGCCTCGACTTTCCGATCGGCGACGCTGCGCTTGAGCATCCAGAAGCCGCAGTCGGGGTGGACCCAGCGGACGCGGCCGGGGCCGACCTTCTTTTCGACGGCCTCGATGCGGGCGGCGACCTCGTCGGCCGTCTCGATGTGGTTCACCTTGATGTCGATCACGCCGATGCCGAGGGCGATGCGCTTGTCGATGTGCTTGAGCGCGTCGATGTCGCTCTTCGGGCGGTGGGCGAGCTCAAGGACGAGGTGGTCGCAGTGCAGGGCGTTGAGGAACTCGACGAGTTTGGCCCAGTTGCCCTTCTGGATGGTCTGGCCGCCGTAGTTACCGAAGCAGAAGTGCACGGCGCGCTCACCGTCGATCTGGTCGAGCACGAGGTTCATCGCGGCCGCGGCCAGCGGGGCGTCCTCCGGGTTGCCCGGGATGTTGGCCTCGTCGACCTGGACGCACGGGGCCGGGAGGCCGGGCATCTGGGCGGCGAGAACCTCGCCGAGCGCCATGGTGAGCTTGTCGAAGCTGCCGTAGTGGTGGTCGAGCAGCGTGCGGGCGAGCATGTAGGGGCTCGTGACGGTGAACTTGAACGGTCCGCCGGCGACGGCGGCGGCGCGCTGGCAGTCGGCCAGGAGATTGAGCGAGCCCTCGCCGAGCTTGCCGGTGACGACGCCGGCGGGCTTGCGGCGGAAGCCCATGGGGTGGTGGCGGGAGAATTCCTCGGTGACCGAGCGGCCGACCACCGACGAGATGCCGGCCATCGGACGGATGAAGTACTCGATCATGCCGTTCGTGTCGGGGTGGTTGACGTCAAACCGGTAGAGCTCGCCGTCGGTCGGGAGGTCGATGCCCGCCTGGCGCTGGAGATCGAACACGACCCGCGTGGCATCGATCACCGCCTGCTCGCTGGGCAGGGCGGCGAGCCAGTCGGGAACGGGGTAGGAGCCAACGGTGGTGGTGAGGATGCTGGGTTTGGAAGGGATTTTGGTCATGGCGGTGAAGCGGAAAGGAAAGAGCATGGCCGGCCCGGCGCGCAACGAGAAGAATTAACTTCGGGGCCGGAAAGACACCATTTGGTTACCCCGGCGGGTCCGCGACAGGCGGCCGATGGGGGTTAGTAGTGGCGGCGCGGTGCGGGTGAAATTTGCTTCTGACTGGGGGTGAGGAGGCTGCC
>DAOQKI010000086.1:0-16386 GCA_035334485.1 Opitutaceae bacterium | reverse complement strand
GCTGGAGGCCGAGGTCCGCAGCAACCCGGAGCGTCGCCGCGTCTACCGCCAGTATTGCCAGATGCAGAAGGCCTGTTCGCAGCTTGGCGCCGCCTTCCATTCGGATGCGCCGGAGCCGATCACCGCGCCCGAAGTCGCCGAGTTCCAGCCGCGCCGCTCGTTCGGTCTTGCCGCCTACGCGGGCGCGCTGGGCGCCGTGGCCGCCTGCGTCGCCGCCGTCCTTTACGTCCGCTCCACCTCCACGCCAGTTCCCGCACCGCAGGATGTCGCGGTCGCCCACCAGGCTCCCGCGGCTTCCGTCGCGGGCACGCAGGTCGCGTCCGTCATGGCCCAGCGCCCGGCGCTGCAGCCCGTGCTCGGCCCGCGCGTCCTCACGCTGCGCGAGCAGGGTTCCGATTCTGTCGAGGTCACTCCGGCCGCCTACCAGGTCGCGTTCGGCGACTGGATGAACGATGTCCGTCTCTCGTCAGTCGATGCGAACCTGCTGGACGAACTCCAGTTCAACGGCCGCTCGACCGCACCCGCAGGCGACCGCGCCCTCCGCAACGTCCGGCCCTTCCAGGGGAAGGTCGAGATGGCGGCCGTGCGGTTTCAGAAGTGAACCGGCCGGAGGCCGGTTCGTTGAAAGTTGAAGGTTGAAAGTTGAGGAGGTGGATGCAGAGGGCGCAGCCTCGGGTTATCGCGCGCCCCGATCGGCATCCTTGGCGCAGTTGGCGACTCCAGGATTTTGACCGCTGGGAAAGTCCTCCGGCTTTCAACCGACGACCTTCAACGTTCAACTCGCCATCGCCCCGCTCAGGCCAGCGCCTTCTTGATCAGCGCCTCGGTCGTGGCCTTCGGTCCAAGCGTCAGTGCGGCGCGGCGCACGGCTTCGTCAGCGTCGGCCGTCTTGTAGCCCAGCGCCACCAGCGCCGCCACCGCGTCGCGGTGCGGGCTCGCGGCCAGGGGTGAGTCAGATTCGCCAACCGGCACGGGCGCGGCGGCGCTTGAGCCGCCGACCTTGGCCTTGAGTTCGACCACGAGACGCTCGGCGGTCTTCTTGCCGATGCCGGGGCACTTCGCGAGGGTCGCAATGTCGCCCATGCGGATGGCGTCCTCCAGGAGTGAAAGCGACAGGCGGCTCATGATGCTCAGCGCCATTTTCGGGCCGACGCCCGTGACGTGTTCAATCATCAGGCGGAAGAAGTCGCGGTCCGCGGGCGAGGCGAAGCCGTAGAGCGTCTGCGCGTCCTCGCGGTAGATCACGAGCGTATGCAGTTTCACCTGCGCACCCGGCGCCGGGAGTTTCTCGGCCGTCGTCACGGGGATGTTCACCTCGTAGCCGAAGCCGCCGACCTCGATGACCGCGTGGAGCGGCGTCGCCGAGGCAAGGGTGCCCTGGATGGACGTGATCATGCGGTCACTTCAGGCCGAGCACATCCTGCATGTCGTACACGCCGGCGGGCCGGGTCGCGACCCATTGGGCGGCGCGCAGGGCGCCGCGGGCGAAGATGCCGCGGTCGCTCGCCTTGTGGGTGAGCTCGATGCGCTCGCCGAGCGCGGCGAACATCACGGTATGGTCCCCGACGACGTCGCCGCCCCGGAGGGCGTGGATGCCGACCTCAGTGGGGGTGCGCTCGCCGGTGATGCCCTGGCGGCCGTGCCGCAGGGCGGCGGCGGTGAGTTTCCGCTCCTCGAGGATGATCTCGAGCAGCCGGGCGGCGGTGCCGCTGGGCGCATCCTTCTTGAACCGGTGGTGCATCTCCACGACCTCGGCGTCGTAATCCGCGCCGAGCACGGCGGCGGCGCGACGGGTGAGGGCGAAAAGCAGGTTCACGCCGACCGAGAAGTTGCCGGCCCACACGCACGGCACGCGGGCCGCGAGCGGGAGCAACTCGGCCTTGGCGGTCGCGCTATGGCCGGTGGTGCCAATGACGACGGGTTTCTTCCGGGCGGCGGCCAGCTCGAGCAGCGCCTTGGTGGCGTGGTGGGAGCTGAAGTCGATGACGACGTCGCCCAGGTCGAGGGCGGCGCCGAGATTGTCGCCGACGTCGACGGCGGCGGCGACGGTGAGACCGAGCTCGCCGGCGGCCGCGGCGACGGCCTGGCCCATGCGGCCCTTGGAGCCGTTGATGACAATGCGGACGGACATGGCGTTATCTCCGGAAGGCCGCGATCGACTTCACGAGCGCGGGCAGGTGGGCGGGCGTGAGGTCGCACAGCGGCGGACGGACCGCCGGCGAGCCGATGATCCCGGCGCGGGCGAGGGCGACCTTGATCGGCACGGGGTTCGGATCGAGGAAGATCGCCTTGAAGAAGGGGTAGAGCTTCCGGTGGACCCGGCGGGCCTTCTCGTAGTCGTTCTCGAGCGCGTACCGCACCATCTGGCCAACCTCGCGGACGGCGAGGTTGGAGGCGACGCTGATGACGCCCTCGGCGCCGACGGCCATGAAGGGCAGGGTGAGCGAGTCGTCGCCGCTCAGCACGGTGATGTCGTCGCCCATGGCCTGCTTCAGCTGGTCGACGCGGTCGACGCTGCCGCCGGCCTCCTTGATCCAGCGGACGTGCGGGTACTGCGCGCGCAGGCGTTCGACGACGCCGACGCTGATTTCGATGCCGCAGCGGCCCGGGATGGAGTAGAGGATGATCGGGCGGTCCGTGGCCTCGGCGACGGCGCAGTAGTGCTGAAACAGGCCCTCCTGGTTGGGCTTGTTGTAGTAGGGGGCGACGACGAGCATGCCGGTCGCGCCGGCCGCGTGCGCGAGCTGGGTGAGTTCCACCGCCTCATGGGTCGAATTGGACCCCGTGCCGGCGATGACCGGCACGCGGCCGCGGGCCGCGGCGATGACCGCGCGGACGACGTCCATGTGCTCCTCGTGGCTCAGCGTCGGCGACTCGCCGGTCGTGCCGACCGGCACCAGGCCGTTGATCCCGCCTTTGATCTGATGCTCCACCAGTTTCGCGAGATCGCGATAGGCGACCTCGTGATTCTTGAAGGGCGTGACAAGCGCCGTGATGGTGCCGGTGAGCGGGCGGAGTTTCATGGATTCAGGCAAAGTTGCCTTGCGGAACAGCGCATGGCGAAATAGAGAATCCGCAACGCTTTTCTACCTATGGGCACCCCGCATACGGATATGATGAACGACCTCCTGAAGCTGGCCGTCGACAGCGGCGCCAGCGACATCGTGGTCAAGTCCAACAAACCCGGCTATGTGCGGCTGTCCGGCCGGCTCAAACCCGTCGAGATGGATCCCATCACCTGTCCCGAGGCGCAGGCCTTCGTGGATGAGCATGTGCCGAAGATCTTTAGGCAGAAGTGGGACAACGACGGCCAGGTCGACTTTGCCTACGCCGCCGACGGCGTGGGGCGCTTCCGCGTGAACGCCTTCCACCAGCGCGGGCTCGTGAGCATCGTGATGCGTCACATCAAGAGCCGCGTCCCGACGTTCGAGGAACTCGGCGTCCCGTCCGAGCCGCTGATCAAGCTCACGCAGGCCAAGGACGGCATCCTGCTCGTCTGCGGCGCCACCGGCTCCGGCAAGAGCTCGACGATGGCCGCGATGCTGAACTGGGTGAACCAGAACATGGACAAGCACATCGTCACGATCGAGGACCCGATCGAGTACACCTTCCAGGACGAGAAGTCGCTGTTCCAGCAGCGCGAGATCGGCCTCGACGTGCCGAGCTTCGAGCAGGCCATCAAGGCGGTGCTCCGCCAGAACCCGGACATCATCCTCATCGGTGAAATGCGCGACCGCGAGACGTTCGAGACCGCGATCTCCGCGGCCGAGACGGGTCACCTGGTGTTCTCGACGATGCACGCCGCGACGGTCGCGCAGTCGCTCACGCGCCTGTTCGAGTTCTTCCCGCCGGAGGAGCAGATCCAGGCCCGGCGCGCTATCGCCGGCTCGCTGCGCGGCTTCATCTGCCAGAAGCTCATCCCGGCGCTGGAGGGCGGCGGCCGCGTGCCGACGAATGAGATCCTGAACGCCGACGCCGTGGTGAAGAACCTGATCCTCGAGGGCCAGTTCGAGAAGATCCAGGGCATCCTCGACGGCAACACGGACTCGAACAGTTTTTCGTTCAACAAGGACATCTACCGGCTCATCAAGGCCGGCAAGATCAGCAAGGCCGAGGGGCTCCGCTTCTCGCCGAATCCGCAGGCGCTGGAGATGAACCTCAAGGGCATCTTCATCAAATCCTGATCCTGCCATGTCCGGTCCGCGGCCCAGCCACCTCCTTTGCTTGGCGGTGTGGGCGGTTGCCGTCCGCGCCAGCGATCCGCCGCCGAAGCCAGTCGCTCCGTCGTCGCCCGACGGCATCTCCGCCGCCAAGCGGGAATTCGACACGCTCAAGGGACCGCGCAATCTCACGGAGTCGCAGAAGATCGACCTGCCGATTACCACGCCGCCGGTGCTCAACGCGGGCAACGACGAGATGACGCAGCTGCTCAACGCCCAGGCCGAGCAGCGCAAGCAGGGCGCGAACAAGAAGAACAGGGGCCAGCGCGGGACCAACTGGCTCGTCGACGCGATGACCCAGAAGTCCGACGCGAAGGATGGCAAGGATCACGCCGGTACCACGACGGCCGACAAGTTGCTCGCCGGGAACGAAACTGAGTCGAACGACACTCCGCTCGCGGCCACGACCGCGCTCGCCGCCGCCGATACGACCAGCCGCGAATCCAACCGTCCCGAGCCGCGCCACACCGACCCGCGCGACAATCCGCTCAACACCTACATGTCAGGGTGGATGACTTCGAAGGACTACGAGCTGCTCAACGTGAAGCCGTCGGCTGACGGACTTCCGGCGGTGGCGGTGCCCTCGGGCGGGTCGACGAGTTCGGTCGACAACCTGGTCCGGACCGGCGGCCCGGGTCCGGCCTACCAGGTTCAGGGCCGCTCGGCGGTGTCCGATTCGACGGCAAACCCATACCTCGGCGGCCTGGGAGACAGCGGCGGGGGACTGGCCGCGGCGGCCCGGGAGTTCGCGAACGTTCCTCCGCCCGTGAGCTCGGCGGTGGCACCCGTGGCGCCGGCATCCGCGCCGCCACCCGAGATGGTTCCGCCGCCGACGCGCAACGAGCCGCCCATCAACGACGTCCTCAAGCCCAACAACGACACGAAGTACTTCCGGCAGCTGAAGCGCTTTTAGGGCTTGGTTTTTGCGGAGGCGGGCGATTTTCTCGTCGGTTTAACCATGGCATTGGCACTCATTTTCTCCGGTCAGGGCGCCCAAAAAGTCGGCATGGGCAAGACGCTCTTTGAGCAGTCGGCCGCGGCACGGGCCCTCTATGGCGAGGCGAATTCCGTCCTCGGCTGGGACTTGGCGAAGACCTGCTTCGAGGGCCCGGAGACCGAGCTGACCCAGACCAAGGTCTGCCAGCCGGCCCTGTTCGTCCACGGCCTCGCGCTGCTGGCGGCCATCCGGGAGCAGAACAAGCTGCCGGCCGGCGAGCCGAAGATGGCGCTGGGCCTCAGCCTCGGTGAGGTCACGGCGTATTGCGCCGCGGGGGTGTTCGACTTTGCGACCGGCCTCCGGGTGGTCGCGGAACGCGGCCGCCTGATGCAGCAGGCCTGTGAGCAGACGACCGGCGGCATGGCGGCCATCATGGGCGAGGAACGCGCCAAGGTTTACGAGCTGTGCCGCGAGTTCGACATCGAGGCCGCGAATTTCAACGCGCCCGGTCAGATCATCGTGTCCGGCGAGAAGACCAAGGTCGATGCGGCCGTCGCCGCCGCCAAGGAACGCGGCATCAAGAAGATCATCCCGCTCAACGTGGCGGGTGCCTATCACTCGCGCCTGATGGAGCCGGCGCGGGCGGCGTTCGCGGCGTTTCTCGAGACGGTGACGTTTCAGGCGCCGAAGTTCACGGTCTTCACGAACACCACCGGGCAGACCGTCGCGAGCCCGGCCGACCTGAAGGCCGCGCTGGTGAAGCAGGTCGTGTCCTCGGTGCTCTGGGAGGACTGCATGCGCGCCGCCGCCGCGGCGGGTGCCACGGAATTCTGGGAGCTTGGGCCGGGCGGAGTGCTGGCGGGCCTGGCTCGGCGCACGGAGAAGAGCTGGGTCGTGAAGAGCCTGGCCGAATACGCGGATGTGACCGCCTGATCGTGATGCTGCCGCTGCACACCAGGAATTTCTGCATCATCGCGCACGTCGACCACGGCAAGACCACGCTGTCCGACCGGCTGCTCGAGTACACCAACACCGTCGCGGAGCGGGTCATGACCGACCAGCACCTCGACTCGATGGACCTCGAGAAGGAGCGCGGGATCACGATCAAGTCGCACCCGGTCACGATGACGTACCGGGCGAAGGACGGCCAGGAGTACAAGCTGAACCTCATGGACACGCCGGGGCACGTGGACTTCTCGTACGAAGTCTCGCGCAGCCTGGCGGCCTGCGAGGGCGCGGTGCTGCTCATCGACGCCGCGCAGGGCGTGGAGGCCCAGACCGTGGCGAACGCGCACCTCGCGTTCAGCCAGAAGCTCAAGGTGATCCCGGTCATCAACAAGATCGACCTGCCGAGCGCGAACCTCGAGCTCTGCACGCGCCAGCTGGAGGACATCCTCTCGATCCCGGCCGAGGAGGCGATCCTGGCCAGCGGCAAGGCCGGCATCGGCATTGTCGACATCCTCGAGGCCGTCGTGAGCCGCGTGCCGCCGCCGCGCTGGGCCGATTATCCCAATCTCCGGGCGCTGGTGTTCGACTCGCTCTACGACTCGTACCGCGGCTGCATTGCCTACGTCCGCGTCTTCTCGGGCTCGCTCAAGGCGAACGAGATGATGATGCTGATGAGCAACGGCCAGAAGGCCGAGGTGAAGGAAGTCGGCGTGTTCCTGCCGAAGATGACCAAGACCGACGCGCTCGGCGCGGGCGACGTTGGCTACGTGGTCTCGACGATCAAGAACACCTCCGACGTTAAGACCGGCGACACGATCACGCAGTCGGCCCGTCCCGCCGCCGACATGCTCCCGGGCTACAAGGAGGTGCGGCCGCTGGTGTTCTGCGGACTCTATCCGCTCGACAGCGCCGACTACGAGAAGCTGAAAGCCGCGCTGGGCCGCCTGCGCCTGAACGACGCGGCGTTCGTGTATGCGTCGGAGAGCTCGCTGGCGCTGGGCTTCGGCTTCCGGTGCGGCTTCCTCGGGCTGCTCCACATGGAGATCATCCAGGAGCGCATCCGCCGCGAGCACGACGTCGAGATCATCTCCACGTACCCGAGCGTCATCTACAAGATCGTGATGCACGGCGGCGAGGTCATCGAGGTCGACAACCCGGTGAACATGCCGGACCCGGGCACGATCGAGGAAATCCGCGAGCCAACGATCAAGGCCTCGCTCATCATCCCGAACGACTCGATGGGCGACATCCTCACGCTGATCATGGAAAAGCGCGGCGTGTGCGACCACACCGACACGCTCGACCTGAACCGCGTGATGCTGACCTGCGTCCTGCCGCTCAACGAGATCCTCGTCGATTTCAACGACCGCCTGAAGAGCATCACGCACGGCTACGGCTCGATGGACTACGAGCTGGGCGACTACCGGCCTTCGGACCTGGTCAAGATGGACATCCTGATCAACGGCGACCCGGTCGACGCCTTCGCCAGCATCGTGCACCGCGAGAAGGCCGACGGCCGCGGACGTCAGCTTTGCGAGAAGCTCGCGGAGATCATCCCGCCGCAGATGTTCAAGGTGGCGATCCAGGCCGCGATCGGCGGCAAGATCATCGCCCGCGACAATGTCCGCGAGATGCGGAAGGACGTCACCGCGAAGTGCTATGGCGGCGACATCAGCCGCAAGCGAAAGCTCCTCGACAAGCAGAAGGAGGGCAAAAAGAAGATGAAACAAATCGGCAAGGTATCCATCCCACCTGATGCCTTCATCAAGGTCCTTCAGAACAACTGACCCCACCTGACCCCATGTTCGGCTGGTTCTCATCCCAAGACTCGAAGATGCGTGAGAACGCGGCCAACTGGCTCGAGGTGGCGGACAAGGTCTGGCATTTCCGTCGCGACCTCCTGACCGCCAAGGAAGGGGCCGAACTGCAGTCGAAGACCAACGCGCTGCGGCAGGAGTACAAGGCGAAGTCCGACGCGAACAAGCTGAAGCTCGCGATCGAGGCGCTGGAGGATGTCCTGCGCCGCACCGGCGGAGCGATCTACCCGAAGAGCGCGCTGGTGGAGAACATCGAGTTCCTGCTGGTCGCGGCGATCGTGATCATCGGGGTCCGCACGTTCTTCATCCAGCCCTTCAAGATCCCCACGAATTCAATGTGGCCGACCTTTAACGGCATGACGCCGGAGGTCTACGCCACGAAGGCCGACGAACCCGGCTTGCTGGCGATGGCCGGGCGCGGCGTGTTCTACGGCGCGTGGCCGCATCGGCTGGACGCGCCGACGGACGGCGAGGTGCTGATTCCGGTGAGCCAGCGCCAGCAAGGCGTCCTGTCGGTGGACAACCGCCTGGTTCCCGGACGGACCTGGCTCGTGATCCCGACCCAGGTGCGCGAATACCGGCTTTTTGTGGATAGCCAGTACGTGAGCGTTAAGCTCCCGGTGGATTTTGATTTCGACTGGCTGATTGGCCAGGCGTTTTTCGAGACCGGACCGGTCAAGGACCACGCGAAATTCCAGCGGCGGGTGGCCGAGCTGTACCAGAACAAGCAGTTCGAGGTTCGCAGGATTGAGGGGGTCGATACTCTCTGTTTCCGGACGGGCCGGTATGTGAAACGGGGCGACCGGATGCTCAGCTTTGACGAGATGACCGGCGACCAGCTCTTTGTGGACCGGATCAGCTACAATTTCGTCCGGCCAAAGGTAGGGCAGGGATTCGTGTTCGCGACGCGCTCGATTCCCGAACTCGGCGACATGTACTACATCAAACGGCTCGTCGGCACACCCGGCGACGTCGTCGAAGTGCGGCCGCCGATGATCTACCGCAACGGGAGCCCGATCACCGGCTCGAGCGCCTTTGAGGCGAATGGAAAACGGCAGGGCTTCTATCGTGGTTATGTCTTCGGCCCGGCATTTCGGGCCCAATACCTGCTCAAGGCCGGCGACCAGATTCAGGTCCCCGAAAACGGGTATTTCGCCATGGGAGACAATTCGGAGAACAGCTACGACAGCCGCTACTGGGGGTTCGTCCCGTCCAAGGATGTCATGGGACGACCGCTTTTCATCTACTATCCGTTCTCCAAGCGTTGGGGCCCTTCCCGCTGACCTGTTTCATAGGAAGTATACGCACAATGTATATTATGTTAAGTAGAGACCTGCATGGCTGAGCCCCTCTATTCCTGGCTGAAGGAACGTCAGGCTGGCGTTCTGATGCACCCGACCTCGTTGCCGGGCAGCCAAGGTGTCGGGACTCTCGACCAGCAGGCGGTCACCTTCCTCGAATTCCTCGCCGCGGCCGGTTTCAAATCGTGGCAACTCTGCCCGCTCGGGCCGACCGGCTACGGTGATTCTCCCTACCAGTGTTTCTCGGCCTTCGCCGGAAATCCGTACCTCATCGACCTCGAGGCGCTCATCAAGCCGGGACTGCTGAAGGAAACCGATCTCACGCCGCTGCGGGCCCTGCCCGCCGATCGCGTCGACTTCGGCTGGCTCTACCAAACCAAGTGGCCCGCGCTCTTCCAGGCTCACGCCCGGTTCGTGGCCGGCGGCCGGCGTGCGGCGCCCTACGGCGACTTTGACGCCTTCCGTCAGGCCCAACGGTCCTGGCTGCCGGATTACGCGCTGTTCTCCGCCCTCAAGGGTCATTTCGGCGGCCAGCCTTGGTGGCAATGGCCGACCACGGCCCGGACCCCGGCAGCGGCCCGGAAATCCACTCTGCCGCGTCAACTGGCCGAACGCGTCGAGGCCTACGAGTTCATTCAATACCTCTTCTTCGGCCAGTGGCAGGCCGTCCGCGCCGCCGCCCGGAAGCTCGGGATCTCGATCATCGGCGACACGCCAATTTTCGCCGCCCTCGACAGCGCCGATGTCTGGGCCAATCCCCAGCTGTTCCAACTCGACCCCAAGACTTCGCAGCCGACCGCCGTCGCCGGCTGCCCGCCGGACTATTTCTCGGCGGACGGCCAGCTTTGGGGCAATCCGCTGTATGACTGGCCCGTCCACGCGAAGTCCGGTTACGCCTGGTGGCTGGATCGCCTGCGGACCAATTTCGCCCTCTGCGACATCGTGCGGATCGACCATTTCCGGGGTTTCGAGTCGTACTGGTCCATCCCGGCCGGCTCGCCGAATGCACGCCCCGGCAAATGGGTCCCCGGCCCCGGCCTCGGGTTCTTCCGCGCGGTCCAGGCCGCCCTGCCGGACGTCAAGCTGATCGCCGAGGATCTGGGCACCCTCACGCCGGAGGTCTTGGCGCTGCGGGATGCGACCGGCCTGCCGGGCATGGCGGTGCTGCAATTCGCGTTCGGCGGCGACAACGACAATTTCTACCTCCCGCACAATCACCGCGCGAACTGCGTAGTTTATCCCGGCACGCACGACAACGACACCACGCGGGGCTGGTACGCGACGGCCGACGAAAAGACGTGCGATCATGTGCGGCGCTATTTCCGGGTCAGCGGCCAGGACATCAACTGGGACCTGCTCCGCGCCGCCTACGCCTCGGTCTGCGCGCTCGCGGTGATTCCCCTGCCGGATCTCCTGGGGCTCGGCTCCGAGGCTCGGTTCAACAGTCCGGGCAAGCCCGAGGGCAACTGGTCGTGGCGCTACCGCGCCGACGATCTCGCGACGCTCCAGCGCAGCGGCGGAAAATATCTCCTCGAGCTGGCTGGGCTTTATCGTCGGTAAAATCAACCTCTCGGACAGCTACGCTCCGAAGGATTGGCCGCAAAAAAAGCTCAAGAGGCGCAGATCGATCCGGGCCTGATTTGCGCCTTTTGCGCCTCCTTGCGGCCAAATAGCGAGGCGTTCCTGCCAACGCAGTACCTACGTCCCCGCCCGCAGATGGTCGCGGATGAGCGGCACAACATCCTCGGCCGCGTCCTCGAGCACGTAGTGCCCGGCATCGGACAACCGCACGCACCGGGCGTTCGGGAACAGCTCGCGCCACCGCAGCAGGAAGGTCTCGTCGAAGCAGAAATCCTGGGCGCCCCAGACTAGCAGCAGGGGCCGGTCGCGGAACTGGGCCAGGCCCGCCTCCGCCTCGGCCAGCGCCGGCCAGCTCCGATGCTCCGGCGTCATTGGGATGTCGCGCACGAAGGCATGAACCGCGACGCGCGAGGCCCACGAGGCGTACGGCAGCAGATAGCCGCGCTTCTCGAGGAGCCCGAGCTTCCGCCGGTGCATCGCCATCCAGGTCGCGGGCCAGGCAAAGCCGTTGAAGCCCCGGACCAGGATCTCCCCCAGGACGGGCGTGCGGCACAGCGCGATGCGGGCCGGGATCCGCGGCGACGGAAACGCCGCCGAGTTCATGACCACGAGCCGGGCGATCTTGTCGGGATGGCGCGCCGCATACCCGAAGCCAATCGCCCCACCCCAGTCGTGGACGACGAGGTGGATGCGTTTCAGGCCGAGGTGCTCAACGAGGAGCTCGAGGTCGGCGATGCGCGTGGCGAGCGAGTAATCGTAGTGGGACGGCTGGTCGGACAGGCCCATCCCGACATGGTCCGGTGCGACGCAGCGAATCTTCGGCGAGAGCTCACGGATCAGGCGCCGGTAATAGAACGACCAGGTCGGATTGCCGTGCAGCATGAGCACCGCCTCGTCGCTGCGCGGGCCCTCGTCGAGAAAACTCATCCGCGCGCGGCGCGGCAGGCGCAGGGCGTGCGGCTGGAACGGATATTCCGGCGTGAGCCAGCTGGGAACTATCGCGGGCGTTACCATTCGAGGGCGAGCATCAGGCAGTTTAGCCCGCTGCCGATGCCAAGCAATCCCACGCGACTTCCCTCGCGCACCGCTCCGGCCTCGATCGCGGCGCACAGCGTCGCGGGCAGCGCCACCGATCCGGTGTTGCCGAGCGTCTCGAAGGTCGAGAAGTCCTTCGCGAGTTCCAGGCCGAGCATCTCGTAGAGTTTGCGGCGGTGCGTGCTGCCGACCTGGTGGCAGATGTACCGGTCGAATTGTCCGGCCGCCCAGCCCTGCGGGCCGGTGAAATCCCGCCAGGTTTCCTGCGCCAGGCTCACGCCGGCGACGAGCAGCTGCTCCGAGTCGGTCTGCATGGCCAGTGAGTCGGCGCCGTGCGTGTCACCTTGGCAAAGGTCGCTGAACTGGGTCGCAGCGCGGGCCACGCCTCCGAGGAGGCGGTGCGGACGTCCGGGTACCAGCGAAGAATGGCAGACCATCGCCGCCACGGCCCCGGACCCGATGGTGAGATTGGCGAAGTACGGCTTGATCTCGTTTCGATTGAGGGGCTTTTCCAGGAGCGTCCGCAGGGTCTGCTCGACGAGCGGTCGCCCGTTCTCCCCCGCTGTCACCAGCGCGCAGCGGATCTGTCCCGACTCGATCAGGCCGGCGGCCAGCGTCAGGGCGTTGAGAAAACCAAGGCAGGCGTTCGAGACATCGAGGATCTGCGCCGTCGCCGGCAGGCCGATCTTGCGGTGCGCGAACGACGCGGTCGCCGGCTCCAGCATGTCGCGGCTGACGGCGGCGTGGATGAAGAGCTCGACCTGCTCGGCCTTGAGTCCCGACTTGGCGAGCACGGCCTTGCCCGCTGCGGCGCTGGCGTCGGAGGCCCGGGTGCCCGGGGCCCAGACCCGGCGCTCGCGGATCCCGGTCATCAGCTCCAGGCGCCCGGCGGGCAGCTTCAGGCGCTCATAGAGCGGGCGCAGCCGCTCCTCGATCTGGGCGGAGGTCCAGACCTCGTCCGGCAGCGCGACGGCGATGGATTCCAGGCAGGCGTGCGCGAATTTCATTCAGGTCCGCGCCCCCGGAGTCGGCGGGCGCATCGCGAGGCGGATGATCTCCTGGTCGAAGTAGTTCGAGCCCAGGCCGGCATCGACGACGAGCGTGCCACCGTTGATGCCGCTGCTCCGCTCGCTGAGCAGGAAGAGGACGACGTTCGCCACCTCCTGCGTCTCGAGGTTCTTTTTCCGGAAAGTGAGTTTCTCGGCGTAAAGGTAGCTCTCCAGGTAGCCCGGGATCCCGGCCGAGGCGCTGGTCTTGAGCGGGCCGGCGCCGACGGCGTTGAAGCGCACCGTCGTGTCGGCGCTGAACGACTTCGCGAGAAACCGTACGGACGATTCCAGCGCGGCCTTGATGGGACCCATGTAGCCGTAGTTGTCCGGGGTCACCTGCAGCGACGAGATGCCGATCGTCACGACCGACGCCCCCGGCGCGAGCTGGGGCTTGAACGCCCGCGCGATCTCGACGAGCGAGAAGGCCGAGACGGCGGTGGCCTGGAGAAAGTCGGCGCGCTTGGTCTCGTGGAACGGCCGGAATCCCTCGCTGTAATTCGCGAAGGCGATCGAGTGCACGATGCCATGCAGCGGCCCGGCCCCGCTCGCGGCGACCTCGGCGGCGAGACGCTCGACGGCGCCTGTCTGCTCGACGTCGCAGATGAAGGAGGTCCGTCCGGCCAGCTGGGCCTCGAGGGACTTGCGACGGGCCTCCGAGCGAACGCTATAGAGGACCTTGGCCCCCTGCTCTTCCAGCGACTTGGCGACGAACCAGGCCACGCTCTTCCGGTTGGCCACGCCGAACACGAGATAGGTCTTCCCGGTTACCTGAAGAAAATCGCTCATGCGGACGGCGCTCCTTCCGGGGTCTTCCACGCGACCGCGAACTCCACCGTGAGCACCCGCTTTTCCCCGCTGCGGATGCTGCCGCTCATCATCGTGAATCCGCCCAGCGATTCCTTCTTCCGGGCCTCGATCGTGATGGTCTCGCCAGGAAACACGGGATTCCGGAAGCGCACGTCGCTGATCTTGGCGAGCAGCGGAACGCCGCCCGGCTTCCCCTGCCCGGCCATGGTCCGGGCCATGAGGAGCGCGCCGGTCTGGAAGACGGCCTCGCACAGGAGGACGCCGGGCGTGATCGGTGCGCCGGGATAGTGGCCGCGGTAGAACTCCTCGTCCGCGCGGAAGGTGCGCCGGGCGGTGAGCGTGTCGGCCGTCTCCCCAACGATCTCGTCCACGAACAGGAACGGCGGACGATGCGGGATCAGGGCCAGGATGTCGGGGCTCGCACTCATGCGGTGGTGGCGGCCGGCTGGGCGCGCTGGTTGAAGAGGAACTGGTCGATCTTGTTCGCGGTGATCACGCCGTAGTTGATGGTGCCGAGCCAGCCGGACATGATGATGCCGACCGAGCCCGCGTGGTACAGCCCGGGCAGCTTCTCGGAGAGGTCCATCGAGACCTTGAGACCCTCGAACTTGGTGCCGAACGACGTGCCGCCGACGTGGGTGGTGTAGCGCTCGATCGTCCGCGGCGTGGCGGCTTCGGACCAGTCGATCTTGGCGCGGACACCGGGAATATAACGCTCGAGGGCCGTGATCGACTCCTCGACCAGCCGCTGCTTCTCGCGTTCGTAGGTCGGCTCGTCGAGCTTCTGCCAGTCGGCGTAGCGGCTGTTGAGCGAGACCACCACGGTGTAGCGGTCCGAACCGGGGCGGGTTTCCGGGTAATACACCGAAAACGTGCGGCTCGTCGTGTGGAAATCGGTCAGCTCCTCGCTCGTGAAATGCGGGTTCTCCGAGGTGAAGACCAGGTCGCCGATGTGCGGGATCGTCTCGCCCTTGCGGATGCCAAGGTAGACCTGGCAGGAACTCGAGTTGATGCGGACCGCCTGGGCCGCCGCGACATAGTCGGCCGGGAAGTTGGTCTCGCCGGCGAGGCGAAAGATCGTGTTCTTGAGGTTGGCGTTGGAGAGGATGGCCTTGGCGCGGATCACGCGTCCATTCGACGCCACGATGCCGGCGGCGACCTTCCGGCCGTCGCGCTCCTCGACGAGGATCCGGTCGACCATGACCTTCTTCCGGACTTCCACGCCGTTCTTCCGGAGCTCCGCGACCATCTTTTCGATCAGCAGGTCCGAGCCACCCCGGAACGTGTAGACGCCGGAGCCCATGAAGTTCGAGAAGACGATGCCGTAGGTGATGGCCGGGTCGTCCAGCGTCGAGCCGTTCGCATAAGCGATCGGCTCCATCAGCAGGCGCTTCACGTCATCTCTTCCCGGGAAGAACCGCTCGAGCATCTCGCCGGTCGTCTCGGGATTGTTGTCGTAGAAATTCATCGCCCGGAGGTGGTCGTAGAACCGCTCGACGTGGGCACGTTCGAGCCGGAACTGGTCGACGAGGACCCGGGTGTAATCCTCGCGGGTGAACGTCGTCCAGACGTCCATCTGGGGGTTCACGAACCGGATGTCCTTCAGCTGGACGATCGAGTCGGCGATCTCCTTGGTCCAGTACTTCCGGCAGGACTTGACCATGCCGACGGGAAAACCGTGGAGGGAAATGTCGAAGATATGGCCGCCCTTCCGGGTGAACCAGGTGGCCAGGCCGCCGAACTGGTAGTGGTGCTCGAGCAGCAGGACGCGATGGCCGGCCTTGGCCAGCACGTTGGCGCCGGTGAGCCCGCCCAGACCGCTGCCGATCACGATCACATCGTACTCGTCGGCGACGCCTTTCAGCCAGTCGTAAGCCATGGAACGAGCAGAGTGAAAGCGCTGCCGGAGCGAGGGCAAGGGGTTTTGTGCCCCGGCCAGCGCGATCACGGCTGCACAGGAGATAACGGAGGCAACGGAGGCCGAAACCCGGTGATCCGAGCTCACTTCCGCCCTGCCGCAGCACAAGGGGTCTTGGTCCGGCCTCAGGGCTGCGTGTGGTGCGGCTTAAAGGCAGGCGCTCTTTGAACCACGGAATTCACGGATCGCACGGATCAATCCGCAATCGAATGCGAGCGGACCAAGACGATGCCAGACGGCATCGCCTCGGTCCGCTCGCCCTTGATGGAGCTAACAGCCTGAAAGCGCGCTGGAGCTATGGCTTCGCCTTCAGGTCTTCAGCTCCACCCGGCCCCGCGGCCCGCGAGCTGAGCTGGTCTCAGCTCGCGGGTCGCGGGGATTCGCTTGGTGCCTTGATCCGCGTGATCCGTGAATTCCGTGGTTGCCGAAGTCCGTATCCGGCTTCGTGCGCCTGGTGACCTTCGCGGCGAAACCGGCCCGGGATCCTGCCCAGAAGCTAGGTCCCAGGTCGGTGCAGCGCCGCGCTAGTTCTGCTTCTCCTGGCGGTCCGGATCACGCGCCCGGACGGTGGAAGGTGGAGGCGGAGGCGGCGGGGGTGGCGGTGAGAAACTCCGTGACGGCGCGGGCGCGATCGGAGCGGGATTCGGCAGCTGGCGCGAGGCGGCCGGGGCCGAGACGCTCTGCGGCGGCGAGTTGCTTGGCGGACGCGGGCTGTAGTTGCTGGGCGGCGGGCGCGGCGCGGGATTGTCGCGCGGCGGGCCGCGGCGTTCCGG
>DAOQKI010000085.1:0-16769 GCA_035334485.1 Opitutaceae bacterium | reverse complement strand
CGAGAAAGGGGCGGCATGGGCGGACCCGAACTGAACGCCGACGCACCCTCTCGGGCAACCGCATTCTCCGGCGAGACGACCGAGAGGCGGGTTTTCACAGGAGATAACGGAGGGAACGGAGGCGACTGAGTCGGTCGTTCCCCGGCTGGACTGAAAGCTAGGTCTGGCCCCGTGTCCTCCGTTTCCTCCTGTGAACCGGCCCGTCCCTCCGATTGGACTGGTCAATTTCCGCGCAGGCTACGCCAAGAAGCGCGGTGGCCAGCCCTCGGCTTCCGTGATACACTTCAGTCATGAAGACGATCCTCACCCCAGTTGACTTCTCCGCCGTCACCGAATCGGTCATCGCCGCCGCCGCGACGCTGGCAAAGTCCCAGGGCGCGCGCGTCGCGCTCCTCAACGTCTCCCAGCCTCCCATCATCACGAGCGAATACGCGCCGTACCTCGAGAACATCAGCGAGATCGCCGCGGTGAGCGAGAAGGCCTCCGCCAAACAGCTGTCCCGGCTCGCCATGAAGCTCCAGGAGGCCGGCGTCCCCACCGACACGGTGCAGCTGAGCGGCACGCCGGTGATCGAGATCCTCAAGCAGGCGGACGCCCTGCAGGCGGACTACATCGTCCTCGGCTCCCACGGGCACACGGCATTCTACGACCTGCTCGTCGGCAGCACCACGCACGGCGTCCTGCTGCGCGCGAGATGCCCCGTGCTGATCGTGCCGGCGACCAAACGCCCGAAGGCCTGAGCGCGCTAGTCGCCGAAGCCGATGCCGAGTTCGCGGGCGGTGCGGATGATGTCGCCGTCGAGCGGCACCGTGCGCAGGTGGCCGACCGCCTCCATGATCGGGACCGCATCGGTGTCAGGCGGCCGGTGCGCGACCATGAAGCCGTATCTCTCCTGGGCGATCAGCCGCACGGCCCCCGCGCCGAAGCGCGTGCAGAGCAGCCGGTCGAAGGTCGTGGGCGAGCCGCCGCGCTGCAGGTGGCCCATCACGCAGACGCGGGTCTCCTTGCCGGTGCGCTTGGCGATCTCGTCGGCCACCACGGCGCCGATGCCGCCGAGGCGCGCCTCGCGGATGGCGCCGGCCTCGCCGAGCGTCACGAAATCGCGGCCCTTCTCCCGCGCGCCCTCCGCCACCACCACCAGCGAGAAGTGCTTCCCGACCGCCTCGCGTTCGCGGATCACCTTGCACACCGAGTCGTAGTTGAAGGGGATCTCCGGGATCAGGATGACGTCGGCACCGCCGGCGATGCCCGCATGCGCGGCGATCCAGCCAGCGTAGCGGCCCATCACCTCGCCGACCATCACGCGGTCGTGGCTCTGGGCCGTCGAGCGCAGCCGGTCCAGCGCATCCGTCGCGAACGACACCGCGCTGTCGAAGCCGAAGGTCACCACCGTGCCGCCGATGTCGTTGTCGATCGTCTTGGGCACGCCGACCACCGGGATGCCGGCCTCGAGACACTGCTGCGCAATGCTCAGCGAGCCGTCGCCGCCCACCACCACGAGCGCACGTAAGCCGAGTTCCTCGAACCCGGCGCGCGCCTCCGCGAGAATGGCGGGATCGATCTGCCGTCCCTCGCCGTGGCCGGCCTTGGCGGAGAACCGGCCCTTTTTGGAGGTGCCGAGAATCGTGCCGCCCAGGTAGAGCAGGCCGTCCATCTGGGTGTAGTCGAGCGGCTTCGCCCGCGTCGGACGCATCAGCCCTTCAAAGCCGCCGAAGATGCCGAGCGTTTCCCAGCCGCGCTTGGCGGCCGACTTCACCACCGCGCGGATAACCGCGTTCAAACCCGGGCAGTCGCCGCCACCCGTCAGGATTCCGATGCGGGTCTTCATGCGCCCCACTCTGCTGGCGGCGCCCCGCGGTGTCCACTCCGCGCATGACGCATTTCTTGTGCTGGCGACGAGCGGGACTTATCGGGAGTTGAAAGCTGAGCGTTGAAAGTTGAGGCGGAGGGTTGCCGGAACGACCTGCCTCCTGAGACGTTCGACTTCCGACGGCGCGCTGGCGCGCCCCCGCTACGCAAGGGCGACGATCAGCGCGAGTGAGACCAGCGACGTGAACACGCTCGCGACGATGCCGCCGGCCGCGAGATCGCCGTCGCCCTTCAACTCGAGCGCCATCGTGTACGAGACGATGGCCGTCGGGCACGCGAGCAGGATCAGCAGGACTTTCAACTCGAAGCCGGCCAAGCCGCCGAGGGTTCCCACGAGCCAACCGACCAGCGGCCCGAGCACGGTCTTGATCACGGCGCTCGACAACGGCAGACGCCACTTCGTGCCGGCCGTGACCAGCGCGACCGAGCCGCCGACTCCCAGGAGTCCCAGCGGCAGCGCCATCTCGCCCAGCGCGGTGAAAGTCTTGTCCAGCGCCGCCGGCAGGGTCCAGCCCGCGAACGCGAAGGTCAGCCCGGCCACCGTGGCCAGCAGCGGCGGATTCGTCACGAGTTGCCAGACCAGCGGCTTCACCATGGCCCAGCCGAATCGGTGCTGGCTCATCAGGAGGACCGCCACGCCCGCGCAGTTGTAGAACACCATCATGGGCGCGACCGTCACGATGGCCGCCGTGCGCAGCGACACGCCCGAGGTGAGCGGCTGGTCGGGAAACGAGTAGATGATGGGGAGTCCGACAAACGCGAGATTGCCGCGGAACGCCGCCTGCACGTACGTCCCGACGGCGGCACCGGGCACGCGCAGCAGGAGCGCGCCGAGATAGCCGGCCACGATCAGGATGCCGGTCGCGACGAACATCAGGCCGAGCACCCGCTGCGCGCCGCCCAATTCGTGCACCGACGACGCCAGCTGGGAGAACACGAGCGCGGGCAGGCCGAGCCAGTACGTGACCCGGTTGGCTTCCTTCAGGAAATCAGGCGAGACGAACCGGCTGCGCTGCAGCCACGCCCCGAGTCCGATCATGAGGAAGACCGGCGCGAGGATGTTCAGGATCTGCATGGTCAGCGGGAGACGGACGACGACGGCGCGGGAGCTTGGGCGGAGCGAGGCGACGCCACGCCGCCCGGCCCTGAGTCGCCGCGTCTCCGTCCGCGGGCTAGCATGGACGTTGGAAGGACTTCGGATCCTCGCCGGCGCGCAGCGAGATGATCGCGCCCTCTTTCCCAAGCTCGAGACATTCGAAGAGATTGCGCACGCACTGGCCCAGGCGATCGTGGCCGGCCTTCTGGCGCTCGATCTGGTCGACGAGCTTTCGACCGAGCACCGCGGCCTGGTCGCGCACCTTCACCGCCATGTTACCGCCCGGGTTGTCGTCGAGGTCCAGGTAGGGCGCGAGCAGCGTCTCGAGACTCAGCGCGGTGTTGCGCAGCGGGTCGGCCGAGGAGTCCTGGTGCGGCAGCAGCAGGAGAATGCGGCGGGCGATCCGGCCCGCATGCGGCAGGTTAAGCGCGACTTGGAAGAAGGGGATGTTCTCGGCCATGGCGGAACAGGTCCGCCCAGCAAAGTCCCTCGCCCCGGCCGCGTAAATGACGAACCGTCAAACGCGGAAGCGGAGCGTCGGGCGCCAATTGGGGTTGGCGGGGGCCGGCGCGGCCGGGCGCGGCTTGGCCGGCAGGCTGCGCGGCGGAGGCAGGCGGCGGAGCACGGCGAGGAAGTCTTCCCGGCCCTGGTTGAGCTGCCAGACATCGGTTGAACGGCGCGCCCCACCACCCTCGCCGGGCGTGGTCCAGCCGATCACATCGCCGTAGAACAGGACCTCGGCCTGGTGGTCATAGGTCCACAGCTCGAAGCCGCGCCCGATGTTCCGCTGGAGCGGCGCGCCCAGCGCGGTCACGGCCTCGTCGGTCGTCATCCCGATCTTCAGCCGGGTCCAGCCGTCAACCGCCGCCTGGCTGCCAGCGGGCAGCCAGACGAGGACGAGGGAAAGCCAAAGGGAAGAGCGCACTCCCTCCTATCGGTCCGCCCGGGGGCGGACCTTAGGAGGAATCGCCCTACTTGTTGCGCTTCAGCGTGGCCACCTCCGACTCGGCACGCGTGGCGCGCTGCTCGAGCTTGGCGGCGTACTTGTTCAGGTTCTCGATGTCCTTCTGGAGGGACTGGATGTTGGCCCGGGCCTCCTCCAGCTGGGACTTCGACGCTTCGACGGCGGCCTTGGCCTCCTCGTTCTGGACGAGGATCTCGCCGTAGCGGGCGTTGGCCTCGGAGAGCTTGGACTCAACCGCCGCGGTCGCGCTGCGCGCATCGGCGATCTGGCCCTGGAGAATCGGCACGGACGTCTTCGCGTCCTCGAGATCGCGCTGGAGCTTGGCGTAGGCGATCTTGGACTCGCCCACCTGCTTGCGCAGCGTGAGGTTCTCGGCCTTCTGGACGTCGAGCTCCTGGTTGGCGGCGCTCACGTCGGCCTTGGCGCGGTCGATGGCGGCCTGCGACTCGGAGATGGCCCGCAGCCGGTCCTTGTTCATGCTGTAGCAGGCGACCAGGAGGGCGAATACCACCAGGACGAGCGTGATGATGGCGATGATCGCCTTCGGCGTCTTCTTCGGAATGTCGACTTCGGTGTCTTTCATGGTGAGGTGAAGCGGGTTATACGGGTAACGAAAGCAGCGGTAAATCGCTGAAGTCTGAATGCCATCGCGCCCCGTCTTGGTCAACCCAACGTCGTCCAGTCACGACAGTTCGGTGAGCGCTGCGCATCCGTTGTCCCGCCGCCGCGCCACCGCCCGTCGCCGCGCAAGCTGCGCTCCCCGAGGGGAAAACGGCACAAACACGCGACGCGACGCGCCCGTTCGCGACGACGATGGCGCGTATTAAACGCCCTACTCTCTTTCAAACTGCCCGGGACCAAGGGCTACGGCGCTTTCCGGCCGGCGGCGCAATCTCGTTGACCCCCGCCGCGCGGGACCTTGCGCTCGGCCCATGCCCCGCCCGCTGTCCGCTGCCCTGCTGGCGCTCGCCGTTCTGGCCCCCGCCGCCGCCCGTGATCTTGCCCTCCATGCCGGCACCCTGCTCGACGGCGTCGATCCGGTCGCCCGTCACCAGGTGACGATCCTCGTCCACGACAACCGCATCACCGCCGTGGTCGACGGCTATCAGCATCCGGCCGGCGCCGAGGTCATCGACCTGACGCACCAGACCGTGATGCCGGGCTTCATCGATTGCCACGTGCACATCGGCGCCCGCCTCCCCGGCCAGGTGAACGACCTCGAGGACCGCCTCACCCACTCCGACCTCGACCGCGCGTTTGGCGGCGCGGTGTTCGCCCGCGCCCTGCTTCAACAGGGCTTCACGAGCGCGCGCGACGTCGGGGGCGGCGACGACACGATCGCGCTCCGCCGCGCCATCAACTCCGGTCAGGTGCCCGGCCCGCGCCTCTGGGTTTCGCTCGAGCCGCTCGGCCCCACGGCCGGCCACGGCGACGCGCGCAGCGGGATGGATCCCGCGCTGAATCACCGCGACTGGGACAACGGCATCGTCGACAGCCCGAATGCGGCCCGCGTCCGCGTGCGGGAGCATCGCCGCCGTGGCGCGGATCTGATCAAGCTCATGCCGTCTGGCGGGATCGCGTCGACCGGCGACGATCCGCGCCAGCAGCTGATGACCGACGACGAGATGCGGGTCGCGGTCGAGACCGCACATTCGCTCGGCATGCGCGTCGCCGCCCACGTCTATCCGGCTGGCGCGATCCTGGCCGCGGTGAAGGCAGGCGTGGACTCCATCGAGCACGGCTCGTTCGCCTCGCCCGAGGCGCTGGCGGCGATGAAGGCGCAGGGCACCTACCTCGTGCCGACGCTCAGCGTGTTCGATGTCTATTACGCCGTGGCACGCGACCATCCCGAGCTGCTCGCCCCGGGCACGGCGGCCAAGGAACTCGCCAACGATCTCCTGCCCAAGCAGAACTTTCCGCAGGCCGTGAAGGCCGGCGTAAAGATCGCGTTCGGCACCGACCTTGGCGAGGGCGACCACACGATGGAATTCGGCCTGATGCTCGCCGGCGGAATGAAGCCGGCCGAGGCACTCGCGGCCGCCTCGAGCCACGCGGCCGACCTGCTCGGCGCTGGCGACCGTGTCGGCGCGGTGCGCCCCGGACTGCTGGCCGACCTCGTGGCCACACCCGGCAACCCGCTCGATGACCCGCTCCAGTTCGCCAAGGTCGAATTCGTCATGAAGGGCGGCAAGGTGTACCGGGATCACGGCCGGCCGACGTTGGCCGACGTCTACTAGGCGCTGGCGGCCCGGCCGGACCTTGCCCGTGAAGCAGCGTCGCTCTCGTTCGTCCGCGGCCGCGTCTCCGTCGGCGACCGGCCCACGGGCCACGCCCTGGGCCGTGCTGATCGTCGCGGTCGCGGCGGCGTACCTCGGGATCTTCCTCAACCCGGGCATGCTTTGGTACCTCGGGGTCCAGCACTACGACTTCTGGTTTGCCGACGTCTTCGCGCTGCTCGCGTCCAACGACGCGGTCGTCCGCGGACTGAATCCCTACGCGGTCAATCCGCTGGATATCTTCGGCCGCCCGCACGTGTACTCGCACTGGTGGCTCGAACTGCGCCACCTCGGCCTCACGCGCGCCGACCAGGCGTGGCTCGGGCCGCTGGTAGTGATCCTGTTCGTGACCGCCGCCCTAGCCTGGCTGCGGCCGCGGGACCCGCGCCAGCTCGCGTATGCGCTGCTGGTGATGGTTGCGTCGCCGATCCTGCTCGCGTGCGACCGAGCCAACAACGACCTGATCGTGTTTCTCGTCCTCACGCCACTCGTGCCGTGCCTGACCGCCGAGCGGCCTTGGCTGCGCTGGCTCGCGCCGGTGATCGTCGCCCTCGCGGCCGGATTGAAGTACTATCCGGCCGCCGCTGGTCTGGTGCTGCTGGCACCGTTCGGCTCGGTGCAGGAGCGGCGGTGGCGGTTGCTTGCCGGCGTGGCTCTGCTCGCGCTGACCGCCTGGAGCGTGGCGCCCGACTTAGCGATCTTCGGCCCGCTGGCGCCCAAACCTACCGGCTGGATGAGCTTCGGCGCCGTCAGTCTCTGGAACGAACTGCAGTGGAGCAGCCCGCTGTCCAAGGCCGTCCTGCTCGCGCTGTCCGTCGCGTTGGTGATTTGGGCGTGGCGTTCTCGCCTGCTGGCTGACTGGACCCCGTCGCCGGCGAACCAGGGAGCGTGGCTCCGCTTCGTGCTCGGCGCCGTGCTGCTGACCGGCTGTTTCCTGACGAGCGCCAATTTCTCCTACCGCTGGGTCTTCGCACTGTGGCTTCCGCCCTTGCTCTGGTCGCTCAGCGACGACGCGACGGCGCCTGCCCCGGCCCGGAGGCTGGCGGGGGTGACTCGCTGGCTTCTACTCGGCGTCCTCTGGCTCGATACGGTATATTCGTGGATCATCATCGCAGCCCGGAACAGTCTTCCGCAGGAGATCCTGCGCGACTGGGTGAAATGGTCCTTTGTCGCCGAGCAACCCGTGACCTGGGCCTTCTTCGCCTGCCTGCTGGTCTTCCTCGCGCGGTTCACCCGGCTCGGCCTGGCCGCCCTGCTCCGCTCCGATCCCGCGCGATAACCAGTCGCGTCCGCCCGTTCGGATTTCGAATTTCGTCTTTCGAGTTTCGTCACGGTCTCCTCTCGCCAGCGGCCGGCCCGCCGGCCAGCCTCGCGGTGTAATGACGCGCTCGTTCGCCCTTCTCCGTTGGCTAGGACTCCCGTTGGTCACCATCGCCGGTGCCGCCGAGATCAAGACGGCGGCCGACCTCGCCGTGGGCTTCACGGTGGCCCAGCCGGTGATCCCGGCCCGCACCTTCAACCTCGCCGATTTTGGCGCCAAGGGTGATGGCCGCACATTGAACACCCAGGCGTTCCGCCGCGCGATTGCCGCGGTCGACCACGCCGGCGGCGGCCGGCTCGTGGTGCCCAAGGGAACGTTTGTCACCGGCCCGTTCCAGCTCTGCTCGGCGCTCGAACTGCACCTGGAGGACGGCGCCGTGATCCAGGCACCGGCGACGTTCGCGGAACTTGGCCTGCCCGACCCGGCGACGTTCAAGTCGCAGCGCGAGCTCGACGCCGGCTTTGCTGTGCCCGACCCGCTGATCTCGGGCCGGAACTTGCACGACGTGGCCCTTACCGGCCGCGGCGTCATCGACGGCAGCGGCGCCCACTGGTGGGCGTGGTCGGAGCGAGCAGCGCGCAACGCCCCGCAGCCCGGGCGCCTCGTGATCCCCCGGCCGCATCTCGTGGTGATCAAGGGTTGCGCGCGCCTCCTCGTCGCGGACCTCACCTTTCGCAACTCGTCGAAGTTCCACCTAGTGCCGACCGACATTACCGACCTCACGATCGAGAGCGTGAAGGTGCGGGCCCCGTTTGACGCGCCGAACACCGACGCGATCGACCCGGGCCCCGTGACCAACGCCGTGATTCGCCACTGCGACATCGACACCGGCGACGACGACATCGTGATCAAGACCGGCGGCACGAACATCCTGATCGAGGACTGCGTCATTGCCCACGGCCACGGCATCTCCATCGGCTCGGGCACCACGGGCGGCGTGAGCCGGATGCTGGTGCGCCGGTGCCGGCTGGACGGCACGGACAACGGACTCCGGATCAAGTCGATGCGGGGCGCCGGCGGCCCGGTGCGCGACATCCGCTACGAGGACATCGCTATGGAGGGCGTCGGTCACGCGATCCTCCTGGACCTGAACTACGTGGACAACAACCGCCCGGACTTCCGCGGCGACCCGCGCAAGGTCCCGTCGATCGACGGCGTGGTCTTCGAGCGCGTCGCGATCCACGGCGCCGAGCATGCGGGGCGGATCGTCGGCCTGCCGGACAGCCCGATCACCGGGGTGGTCCTCCGCGAGGTGTCGATTCACGCCGGCGACGACCTGCGGGTGGTGCACGCGGCGCCGCCGGCCGAGGCGAGCGTGACCCGGGACCTCAACCCCGCCGACGTCCGGCCGCGGCCCAAGTACCGGGAGTAACCGTCCCGGGAATTAGCATTGCCGCGGCGGGTGGCGCCGCCTACATGGTGCGCGGCCCGGAAAACCCCCGCGTCGGGCCTTACCCCACCATGAACGCGACTCTGCCCAAGATCCTGGCCAAGGGCCATGCCCTGGACCTCGCTGAAAACTCGTTTGGCGAACTGCGCCGCTCCGCCGATGTGAGCGGCGACCCGGCGGCGCTCCGGCAGCGCTTCGCCGAGGACGGCTACCTCTTCCTCCCCGGCTTCTTCGCGCGCGAGGACGTGGTCGAGGTGCGCCGCGGCATCGCGCAGGGCATGGCGGAGCGCGGCCTGCTCGACCCCGCTCACCCGGTGGAGGACGCCGTGAAGCGCGAAGGCGCGAGCCTCACGTTCCTTTCGGATCCACGCCCGGCGGTGGATCATATGAACAACCTGTCGCGCGCGAACCCGGCGATGCGGCGACTGCTCTACAGCGGCAAGATCATCTCCCTGTTCGAGGGATTCTTCGGCGAGTCCGTCCGCCACTTCGACTTCACCTGGGTGCGCACGATGGGCCCGGGCTTCGGCACCGACCCGCACTGCGACAATGTCTATATGAGCCGTGGCAGTCCCCGGCTCTGCACGGCCTGGGTGCCGTACGGGGACATCAGCTACGAAATCGGCGGGCTGATGATCCTCGAGGGCTCCCACCGGCAGGCCGAGCGCCTGCGCAACTACCTGAACCGCGACGTCGACCACTACTGCGAGAACCGGCCCGAGGCGGCGAAGATCAAGTCCGGCGAGATCCCGTGGAAATGGGGCGGCGTCCTCTCGAACAACCCGTACAGCCTGCGCCAGCACCTCGGCGGCCGCTGGCTCTCGGCCGAGTACCGCATGGGCGACCTCCTCATCTTCGGCATGACCACCGTGCATGCGAGCCTCGACAACCAGACCCGCTACTTCCGGTTCTCGACCGACACGCGCTACCAGCCGGCCTCCGAGCCGATCGACGAGCGCTGGATCGGCGAGAATCCCATCGGCCATGGCGCCGCGGCGAAGCGCGGCATGATCTGCTGAGCGCCGCGCAGCGGCGGGGTTGAAAGGGATCAGTTGAAGGTTGAAAGGGATTCGCGGTGCGCTGCGGACCTGCGGATCTTGTAATCGCAACGAGGCACGAACGGCGTGGAGCGGTCCGCTCTCGCCCTTCAACTTTCAACTGCCGACTTTCAACGCGCCCAACGGGCGCTCAGTTCAGGTGAAAGCCGAGCGCCTCGAGTTCCGTGAGGTGGAACGGCGCGCTGGCCAGCACGTCCTTCAGGCACGCCAGCGCCGCCGCGAGATCCGGCGCCTCGCACCAGGCGTCGCCGTCGTCGCTGTCATGGACGTGCACGGTCCAGGTCGCGGCGTCGGCGCTCGCCTGGAACAGTGAGCCGTGGAGGTAGTTGCCCGGCAGGCCCGGATGCGGGCCGGCGCCCGGGACGAGGAAGATCGAGTGGACCGGGTCGCGGATCACCTGCCCGTGCCGGGCCCGGTGGTGGATCGCCTTGCCGATCACCGCCACGCGAAAGCCCTCGGCCCGCGCCTGCCGGGCAGCCGGCAGCGAGCGCACATAGCGGTCGAAGATGGCGGCGTTGGACTCGAGCGCATCGGACGAAATCCGGCCCGCCACGAGCTCGTCGAGATTGGCCGCATGGAACTGCGGCGCCGCGGCGAGCGAGCGGACGGTCACATGGCCGTCCTTGTGGTCGGCGCTCGCATAGACCTGGTGCGAGGCGTACAGGCGCTTCACGGCGTCCTGGTAGGCCGGTGTGTGCGGCACAGCTCCCACCGGGCTGTGCTCGATGAGGTCGAGGACGGTGTGGTCAAACTGCTCGTTCGGATCGTGGGCCATGGGGGGAGTCTCGCAGCCGCGCCTAGTCGCCGGCGTAGCCCGGGATCAGGGAAACGTCCACGTGGTCGATCAGGTCGGGGGCCATGTGGGCCTTGGCGTACTGCTCGAAGACGCGCTCGCGGATGAAGAGATCGAAGAGGTCGGGATCGATGTGCCCGTTCACCTTCATCTGGCCCAGGATCATCAGGGCCTCGGCCAGCGTCTTGCCCCGCTTGTACGGCCGGTCCGGGGCGGTCAGGGCCTCGAAGATGTCCGCAATGCCCATGATCCGCGCCTGCACCGACATCTGGTCCCGCGTCAGGCCGCGCGGATAGCCCTTGCCGTCCATGCGCTCGTGATGCCCGCCGGCGTACTCCGGGACCCGGCGGAGGTGGCGGGGCCACGGGAGCGCCTCGAGCATCTTGATCGAGACCTCGACATGGTGATTGATGATCCGGCGCTCGGCCGAGTTGAGCGTGCCGGAGTAGATCGTGAGATTCTCGACCTCGTCCGGCGTGAGAATCTCCATCTTGTCCCCGTGGGCGTTGCGCCACTGGTAGCGGTGCGCGATCGCATGCACGCGGTCGCGGTCGGCGGTCTTCATGGTCTCGCCGCCGACGTTGCAGGCGCGCAGGAACCGCCGGTCGTCCTCGGCGTGGGTGATGAAGTGGTGGAATTCCTCGTCGATCGCGACCCGCTCCTCCTCCGACTGGGCCTTGGCTCGGGCGCGGAGGGCGCGGATCTCGGCGTCGCGCTTCACGATCTCGAAGCGGGTCTCGATCAGCTCGATCCGGTCGAAGATGGTCTGGAGCTTGGTCGCCTTGTCGACGACGTGCACCGGGGTCGCGATCTTGCCGCAGTCGTGGAGCAGCGCGGCGATCTCCAGCTCGTACCGGTCCTGCTCGGACATGTGCCAGCCCGCGAGCGGGCCCCGCTCCGTGCGGTTCGCCGCCTCGGCGATCATCATCGTGATGATCGGGACGCGGGCGCAGTGGCCGCCCGTGTAGGGCGACTTTTCGTCGATCGCCTGGTTGATGAGCTTGATCAGCGACTCGAACAGGCGCTCGAGCTGCAGGATCAGGAGGCGGTTGGTGATGGCGACCGCGGCCTGGGAGGCAAGCGACTCGACCAGCTTCTGGTCGGTGGGATGGAACGGCACCACGCGGCCGGTCGTGCGGTCCCGCGCATTGATCAGCTGCAGGACGCCGATGATCTCGCCCTGGTGGTCCTTCATGGGCACGGCGAGCAGCGAGGTGGACCGGTACCCGGTGCGCTGGTCAAAGGCCTTGGTGCCGCTGAAGTCAAAGTCCGAGGCGTCGCGGTAGGCATCCTCGATGGCGACCGTGCGGTCGCGCAGCACCGCGTACGCGACGACGGTGGAGACGTTTTCCCGTCCGCCCAGCCCATAGAGCTCGATCGGCGCAAAACCTGGCTTCAGCCCGGTGGTGCCGCCCAGCGCGAGCTGCAGGGAATCGGTGCGGACGATCTCAAAGGTGAGCCGGTCGCGGCTGTCGGCGTGCCGCCGGTAGAGCGTGCCGCCGTCGGCGTGCGTGATCTTCATCGCCGCCACCAGGATCTTCTCAAGCAGGCGGTCGAGGTCGCGCTCCTGTGACAGCGCGATGCCGATGTCATTGAGCTCCGTCAAACGGCGCAGCGGATCCGCGGCGCTGTTCGCATCAGACTGACTGGCGGGGCCCTGCATCCCGGGGAGCATGAACAAAGGACCGGCGCGGGATCAATCCCGGTGTCAGGGGGCCGCAGCGGAGCCCGGGAGTCGGAATTCGGGATCAGGCCGGGCCGCCAACGCCGCCACCCAGCCTAGTCCCGCACGGAGAGCGACTGCCCGTTCTGCTTGGGCCCGAGCCCGAGGATGAAGGGCGCGGCCTTCTTGGCCCAGGCCTCGGCCTTGGGATACGCGGCGGCACCGTCGGCCCAGGCCTGGCGGAGCATGTCGGTGTCGATGACTCCCGGGTTGAGGGGAATCGCGGCCATGCCCTCGGGCAATTCCTCGGCCAGCGCCTTGGTGAGGCCCTCGACCGCATACTTGGTCGCGCAGTACGGGGCGACATCGCGCGCCACGCTGCGGCCCCAGCCCGAGCTGAGGTTGACGATGACCCCGCGGCCGGCCTGCACCATGGCGGGCACAAAGTGGCGGATGACGTTGGCCACGCCGCGCACGTTGACATCGACGACCTTGGTGAACTCGCGGTCCTCCTGTTCCCAGAGCGGTGAAAGGCGGTTCATGAGTCCGGCATTGTTGATCAGCAGATCGGGCGGGCTGCCGGCCTCGAGGACCTTGGCGGCCCACAGCGCGACCTTGCTGTCCTGTGCGACGTCCACGACTGAGAAATCGTGCGGTGCCTCGTATTTCATCCGCAGGTCGAAGATGGCCTCGCCGCCCCGGCCGCAGCCGAGGACCGTGTGACCAAGCCGAATGAACTCCTCCGCCAGAGCGCGTCCGAGCCCGCGCGTCGCGCCGGTGATGACGATCTTCATGGCGCCATAGTAGCGAGCAGCGGGCAGCGCGGGGCGAGGAGAATCGAAGCGCGGAGACCGGCAGGCCGGCCTCCGCGCAGGTAACAGGGAGCAGGGGGCAGGTATCAGGAAGGTAGCGGCGCCCTGAAGGTCGCAACCGGGACTCGCCGCGATTTAGACGCGCCACCACCGCACCCTACCCTGATACTTGGATCCTGAGCCCTGCCACTTGACGCGCAAAGCGCGTCACCGGCTCTGCAGGCTGAACTTGTTCAGGCCGGTCTTGCGGCAGGCGTCCATGACGAACGTGAGCTTCTTCAGCTGCGTGGTCTCGTCGGCCTTGATGAGGACCGGGATGTCCTTGTCGACGTTGCGGACCTCCTCGAGGAGGCGCAGGAGCGCCTCGTCGGAGACGTTCTTGCCGTTGAAGGAGACGACGCCGTCCTTGTCGATGCCGATAGTGACGGTGCCCTTGAACTCGTTCTTGCCGGCGGTCTCGACCTTCGGGAGCGTGATGTTGAGGGTCGCGGCCGACTTGAACTGCATCGTGACGAACGCAAAGAAGATCAGCATCACGAGCACGTCGATCAACGGCACGAGATTCATCTCGGGCCGCTTGCGCCGCTTCTGGTAGAGAACGCTCATTGCCGCCCGCGCTGGATGATGCGCTCGAGGAGCACGTCGAGCTGGGCGGCGTAGTTCTCGATCTTGCGCTGGAGGTAGCCGCTGCCGACGAGGGACGGGATGGCGATGGAGAGGCCGATGACGGTCGCGGACAGCGCGAGGGCCACGCCCTTGGTGAAGTTGACCGGATCCGGGAGGCCGGTGTCGGGCGCGATCTGCGAGAACACCTGGAGCAGACCGGTGACGGTGCCGGTTAGGCCGATGAGCGGCGCGGCGGCGTAGATGATGTCGAGGTACGGGATGCCGCGCTCCATGCGATTGATCTCGAGGCGCGTGAACGCCTTCACGGCGTCCTCGTCGTGCTTGTGCTCCTCGGCGAAGTCGACGATGCGGGCGAGCACGCTGTGCTTGCCGCCGACTAGGGGCTTACCAGCGACGACCGCGTCCACGAGGTCGTGCGGCATCACGGCCGCCTGGCGCAGCGCGAAGGCGCGCTCACAGATGATGAACACCGCCGCAGCGGAGCAAAGGCCGAGCGGGTAAATCAGCAGGCCCGCGCCCTTGAACACCTCGATCATCGCGATAAACATGGGTAAAGTCCCCATTGAGACGCCGGAACCCTCCAAAAAGTTCAACTTATTTTTGGGGGACCGCCAGATAAGGCAGCCGGCCCGCCGTGGCCGCCACCGCCTCCCGGCCGTCCAGCAACTCCCCGATCGGGTCCCACCGCCCATGCACCAGCGCGTCCCGGGCCGACTCCCGCATCGTCATCGGCACCTCCTGCCCGCCAAACCGGATCCGTCCGCCCGCGAGATCGACTGTGATCTCCACGGCGGGATTGGCCTGCACCGCGGCGGCGATGCGGGCGATGTCCTCCCGCTTCGCGCTCACGCAGGCCAGGCCGATGGTCGTGGAGTTGCCGAAGAAGATCTCGGCATAGCCTTCCGCAATCACCGCCTTGAGGCCGAACTTCTGGATGGCCTGCGGCGCGTGCTCGCGCGAGCTCCCGCAGCCAAAGTTGGCGCCGCTCAGGAGCACCGCCGCACCCTTGAACCGGGGATCGTCCAGCGGATGCGTCCGGCCCGCGTCAGCCTCGGCCTTGCGGGCGTCGGCAAACAGGCCCGCGCCGAGACCGTCGAAGGTCACCGCCTTCAGAAAGCGGGCGGGAATGATCCGGTCGGTGTCGATGTCGTTACCCAGCACGGGCACAGCGCGGCCGGTGATCGTGGTGATTTTGGCGAGAGGCATGGTCTGTAAAAGGGGAAGGCGGAGGGAAATTCGAAACTCGAGATTCGGAGTTCGAAAGTGGAGCGGGGCGTCAGGTCTTCACGCCGAAGACCTCGCGGGCGTCGGCGACGGAGCCAGTGACGGCGGCGGCGGCCACCATGAGGGGGCTCATGAGCAGGGTGCGGCCGGTTGGACTGCCCTGACGGCCCTTGAAGTTGCGGTTCGAGGAACTCGCGCAGAGCTGGTCGCCCACGAGCTTGTCGGGGTTCATCGCGAGACACATCGAGCAGCCGGCCTCGCGCCACTCGAAGCCGGCCTCGCGGAACACGCGGTCGATCCCGAGCTCGGCGCAGATCTGGCTCACGAGCTGCGAGCCCGGCACCGCGATCGCCTTCACGCCCGGCGCAACCTTCCGTCCCGGGAGATATTTGGCCACCTCCTTGAAGTCGGAGAGCCGCGCATTGGTGCAGCTGCCGAGAAACGCGACGTCGATCCGCGTGCCCCGGATCGGGGCGCCGGCCTTGAGCTTCATGTAGGCCAGCGCCTCTTCGATGCTCGCCTTTTCATCGGCGGTGGCGGCGGCGGGATCGGGCACGGACTCGACGACCGAGATGGCCTGGCCGGGATTGATGCCCCAGGTCACGGTTGGGGCGATGTCCTCGCCCCGGATCGTGACGACATCGTCGTAGCTGCAGCCCGGGTCGCTGGCGACAGCGCGCCAGCGCGCCACGGCCTCGTCCCACGCCGCGCCCTTGGGCGCGTAGGGCCGGCCCTTGAGGTAGCCGAAGGTGGTCTCGTCGGGATTCACATAGCCAACGCGCGCGCCGCCCTCGATCGACATGTTGCAGACGGTCATGCGCTCCTCCATCGAGAAGCGGTCGAAGACCTCGCCGCCGTACTCGTAGGCGTAGCCGGTGCCGCCGTTCACGCCGAGCGTGCGGATGAGGTGCAGGATCACGTCCTTGGCGTAGACGCCGGGGCGCAGGCGACCGGTGACATTGATCCGGCGGACCTTGAGCCGGCCCAGCGCAATCGTCTGGGTGGCGAGGACATCGCGGACCTGGCTCGTGCCGATGCCGAGCGCGATCGCGCCGAACGCGCCGTGGGTGCTCGTGTGGGAGTCGCCGCAGGCAATGGTCGTGCCGGGCTGCGTGATGCCCTGCTCGGGTCCCACCATGTGGACGATGCCCTGCCGTCCCGAGGCGAGGTCGAAATAGGTGATGCCGTGCTCCTGGCAGTTCCGCCGCAGCTCCTTGATCATGGCGTCAGCCAGCGGATCGCGGAACGGCTCGGTGCGCTGGTCCGTCGGCACGATGTGGTCGACGGTCGCAAAGGTGCGGTGCGGCATCGCGACCCGGAGGCCGAGGTCGCGGAGCATGCCGAACGCCTGCGGGCTGGTGACCTCGTGGATCAGGTGGGTGCCGATGAGGAGCTGGGTCTGCCCGTTCGCCAGCGTGCGCACGGCGTGGGCATTCCAGACTTTCTGGAAAAGGGTTTGGGCCATGGTGACCCGCGCATGCTACCAGAGGGTTGCCATGCCGGGAAATACTTTGTTGGGTACCTGTGATGCCTCGCGAGTATCAACTCCCCTTCGAGCTGCGTCACCTGGTGTACTTCCGCGAGGTGGCGCGGCAGCTGCATTTCCGGAAAGCCGCCGAGGCGCTGGCCATCGCGCAGCCGGCGCTGAGCCGGGCGGTGGCGCAGCTGGAGGCGGC
>DAOQKI010000084.1:0-16812 GCA_035334485.1 Opitutaceae bacterium | reverse complement strand
CCGGGGCGGCGGCCGGGTTGTCAGCGGCTCGGGTCGAAGAACCGAGCCAGACGCCGGCGGAGGCGAGCAGGCAGGTGACAACTCGGCGGAACAGGGGCGCGAGGGGTTGCATGGGACCAAAGCGCAAGCACGCCGCCCGGGGAACGCCAGTTTTTTCCGGCGCCCGGGTGAAACCATTCGCATTGCCACGGGAGACGCGCCGGCGAGACTCGGCGCGACCTTCCCCCCGGCCGCCATGACGCAACCGACTCCCTCCATCGCGCCGCGCGGCGCCTGGTATCGCCGGTGGCGCTGGCCCGGTCCCGGCCGGATCGAGTGGGTGCTGAACGCGGTGGCCGTGGCGATCGCGCTGTACTGGCTCGCCGGGCTCGCCATGGCGCATGTGCGGATCGTGGCCCAGCCAGGTCCGCAGGAGTACAACGAGCCGGCCATCTGGCACACGACCTGGCTCCTGCACCACGGGCGCAACCCGTACACGATCGAGGAGCTGCCGGGCTCCGCGTACTGTTTCGGTCCGCTCTACAACTATGTCGTGCTCGCGCTCGAGCCGCTGCTCGGGATCGACTATCCGGCCCACCGGATGGTGGTGCTGTTCTTCCTGGCCGGGGCGCTGGCGCTCGTCGTGTACACCATGCGGAAGGCGGGCGCCGGACTCGGCGTGGCGCTGCTGTCGGCGGTGTTCTACTACTGGATGAGCCTCGGCAACATCGAGATCACGGCCCGTCCGGACACGATGGGCCTGTGCTTCTTCATGCTCGGCCTCTTCGTGCCTTGGGCGTGCGGCTATACCCGCTGGTCCACGATCTTCGGGCTCCTGTGCGCGGTCGTGGCCTTCAACTGCAAGTCGTACTTCGCCGTCGCGGGCTGCGGCACGCTGCTCTGCCATTTCCTCGTCCGCAGCCGGCGCGAGGCGATCTGGTTCGGCGTCGGGTTCTTTGCGCTGGTGGGCCTGACGTTCGCCCTGTCGTGCCACTACTTCCCGTATTTCTTCATCGAGACGGTCATCGTGCAGCGGGGCGGGGCGGCGGTGAACGACCGCGACGACATCTCGCTCATGCACACGGCGCTCCTTGTGCAGCGCGGCTGGCCGTACCTCGCCCTGATGCTGCTCGGACTGGGTGGCTGGCTGTGGCGGTTCTGGCGGCGGCGGCAACTGGCCACGGAGCCGGCCGCACGCGCGGAGGAGCGGGCGTACCTCGGCCTCGGCGTCACATTCTACCTCATGCTCGTGCTGGTGCTGGCCTACATGGGACGGAACGCCGGCGCCTTCTTCACCTACCATCTCCACCTGCTGTTCCCGCTCATGTTCATGCTGGCCGCGCGCGCCGCGACGCATCCGTGGGTGCGGGTGGCGTTCGCCGCCGTGATGATCGGGATGGTCACGACGTGGGTCGAGGTGCCGCCCGTGCCGGATTCGTCGGCGGCGTACGGGCGCCTGCGCCAGATGATCGGCAACTCGCAGCAGGAGATCCTCGGCATCGCGTCGCTCACGGACATCTTCGACCGCAACGGGCGCCGGGTGCTGCACGACGGCAACACGATGTTCATGGGCTTTGCCTTCGGCGACGGCGGCATCGAGCGCGACCCGATGATTGCCGCCCTGGCCAAGAACTACGAGCGGACCGAGGGCGAGGTGCTCCAGAAGGTGGCGGACCGGACCTACGGGATCGTGTTCACCGAGTTCGACGACCCCTATTTCTGCAGCCCGCAGCAGCTCAAGGAAGGCTACGAGAAATTCGAGCAGATCGAGTACTACACGTACTTCGGCCACAGTCCGATCTGGGCGTGGCGGCCCAAGGCGCCGAAGCAGCCCGGAACGGGTGGTTGAAGGTGGTCGGTTGAAAGTTGATGGGACCCGAGAGCGCCGACGGGGCGGGTCGTTGAAAGCGGTCAGTTGAAAGTTGAAGGGACCCGGGCAGGCCAGCGTCGGGCGCGGCCGCGGACGGGGCGGTGCGGAATCAACTTCGAGAGGGGATCTTGGCCCGTGCGACGGACAAAGCTCCCGCGCCTTTCAACCCTCAGCGTTCAACCTTCAACTTCCGCCGCGGCTCAAAGCAGCCCGAGCTTCATCTTTCCCTCTTCGCTGATCATCGACTGGTTCCAGGGTGGTTCCCAGGTGATGCGCACCTCGGCGGCGGTGACGCCGGGCACCACGAGAATCTTCGACTTGGCGTCCTCGGCAATCGCCGGGCCCATGCCGCAACCGGGCGCGGTGAGCGTCATGGCAACGTCCACGCTGTAGCCGGCCTGGGCGTCGCCCGCGACATCCATCGAATAGACGAGGCCGAGGTCGACGATGTTGACGGGAATCTCGGGATCGTAGACCTGGCGCAGCTGGTTCCAGATGGCCTCGGGATCGGGGGCGCCGTTGGCGAGCGGCGCGGCCTTCACGGTCGTGTCCACGACGGTCTCGCCGATCGCGTCGCCATCGCGGCCCTCGATGCGGTACAGCCCGAAGTCGGTGGAGACCGTGTAGGTGCCCCCGAGGCGCTGCGTGACCGCAAGGCGCGTGCCGGCCGGGAGCGTGGTCTTCTCGCCGGACGGGATCTGCGTGGCGGTGACCTCGCGGGCAAGGGTGCGGGCGGTGTTCATGACTGAAATAGGATAGAGGAGGTAGGCGTCAGGAGCGAGGGCTGAGTGGGCCGAGGCACCCCGCCGGTCGCGCGGGTCACTTCGCGAAGCTGGACTTGATGAGCTCGCGGAGCGCGTCGTGGAGCTGGTCGTTCGTGAGCTTGTTCAGGACCTCCTCGAAGAAACCGAAGGTGAGCAGTTCGTCCGCCTCGGACTTCCGGATGCCGCGGGCTTGGAGGTAGAACTCCTGCTCGGGATCGATCGGGCTCGAGGTCGCACCGTGGGTGCAGCGGACGTCATTGGCCTGAATCTCAAGGCCGGGAAGCGAGTTGGCCTCGGCCTCGTCGCTGAGGAGGAGGTTGCGGTTGCTCTGATAGGCGTCGGTCTTCTGGGCGTCGGCGTCGACGACGATCAGGCCGGAGAAGATGGTCTTCGACCGCTCGAGCAGTGCGTTCTTGTAGAGGAGATTCGAGCTGGTGTGGGGCGCCTGGTGGATCTGCAGCGTGCGCTGGTCGAACTCCTGGGTGCCGCGTGCGACGGTGAGCGCAAGCATCTCGGTGTGGGCGCCGGGGGCCTGGAGCTGGCTGTGGCTCTCGTGGCGCGCCTGGCGGCCGCCGAGATGGAGGTTCAGCGAGAGTACCCGGGCGTCGCGGCGCGCGATCGTCGAGTTGAACTGGAACGAGAGCGTCTCCCGGGACCACGTCTGGGCCGCGACGTAGGTCACGTCGGCGCCGTGGCTGGCGAAGAGGTCGTTCTGGCCGCAGGCGAACTGCCGGGATCCGTCGGTCGAGCGGAAAAGGTCGACGAGGGTGACGCGGGCGCCGGCCTCGGCGACGACGAGCGTGTGTGGGAAGACCGCGCTGTTGGCGCCGTGGGCGTAATGGAACACCGCCAGCGGACCGGCGACCTCGACGTTGCGCGGGACGTAGAGGAAAGCGCCATCCTCGAGAAAGGCGGTGTGCAGGGCGGCTAGCTTCTCGGAACCCTGCGGGGCGGGCTGCGCGAGCAGATGGGACTTCACCAGGTCGCCGTGCCGCAGCAGGGCGTTCTGCAGGGTGTCGAAGATCACGCCGCGCGCGGCGAGGTCGGCGGCAACGGCGTCGACCGAGACAAGCCGGTTGTTGGCGAGGACGATGCGGCCGGCCTTGGCGATGCCGACGGGAGCGTGGCCGAGCTGGGCCAGCGGCGCGGCCCCGCCGCGGACGTAGCCGTCGAGCTGGAGCCCGGTCAGGGTGGCGAAGCGCCACGACTCATCGGTGCGCTTCGGCATCGGGGCCGCGGTGAAGCGCTCGTAGGCGGCCCGCTTGCGGTCGAGCCACCACGCGGGGAGGTGGGCGACGGTGGCCAGATGGGCGGCGAAGGCCTCGGGCGTGAAGGCGCCGGTGAGGGAGGCGGGAGTCAGGACGGGAGCGGACATGGAAATTGCGAATTGCGGATCGCGGATTGCGGATTGGGCGGCGGTTATGCGGTGGCGGTGGCTCGGCGTGGGCGGTCAATCCGCAATCCGAAATCCGCGATCCGCGATGGCCTGGGGTCAGCCGACACTGCCCTCCATTTCGAGGTCGATGAGGCGCTTCAGCTCGACGGAGTACTCCATCGGGAACTGGCTCGCGAGGTCGTTGACGAAGCCGTTCACCGAGAGACTCATGGCCTGACCCTCGGTGAGGCCGCGCTGCTGCATGTAGAAAATCTGTTCCTCGCTGACTTTGGAGACGCTCGCCTCGTGCTGGGTGGAGTTGGCGTTGCCGCGGACCGTGATGGCCGGGTAGGTGTCGGTGCGGCTGTTCGTGTTGATGAGCAGCGCGTCGCACTCGGTGTTGTTCTTGCAGCCCTTGAGGTGCTTCGGGATGTGGACGACGCCGCGGTAGGTGCTGCGGCCCTGGCCGACCGAGATGGACTTCGCGACGATGTTGGACGTGGTCTCGTCGGCGGCGTGGATCATCTTGGCGCCCGTGTCCTGGTGCTGGCCGTCGTTGGCGAGCGCGATCGAGATGACCTCGCCGCGGGCCTTGCGACCCTTCAGGACGACGCCCGGGTACTTCATGGTGAGGCGGCTGCCGATGTTGCAGTCGATCCACTTGATCTCGGCCTCCTCGTGGGCGACGCCGCGCTTGGTGACGAGATTGAAGACGTTGTTGGCCCAGTTCTGGACCGTGATGTACTGGATCTTCGCGCCCTTGAGCGCGACGAGTTCGACGACGGCGGAATGCAGCGTCGAGGTGGAGAACTTCGGCGCGGTGCAGCCCTCCATGTAGGTGAGCTCGGCGCCCTCGTCGGCGATGATGAGCGTGCGCTCGAACTGGCCGAAGCTCTCCGCGTTGATGCGGAAGTAGGCTTGGAGCGGGTGGGAGACCTTGACGCCCTTGGGCACGTAGATGAACGAGCCACCGGAGAACACGGCGCTGTTGAGCGCGGAGAACTTGTTGTCGCCGGTCGGGATGACCTTGCCGAACCACTTACGGAACAGGTCCGGGTGCTCGCGGAGCGCCTCGGTCGAGTTCATGAAGATGACGCCCTGCTTGGCGACGATGTCCTTCACGTTCGAGTAGGCGGCCTCCGAGTCGAACTGCGCCTCGACGCCGGCGAGGAACTTGCGCTCCTGCTCCGGGATGCCGAGCCGCTCGAAGGTCTTCTTGATGTCGTCCGGGACCTCCTCCCAGGTGCGCTTCGGCTTCTGGCCCTGCGCGAGATAGTACCGGATCTTGTCAAAGTGGATGTTCTCGAGGTCCTTCGTGGCCCAGTGGGTCGGGAGCGGCTTGGCCTGGAACTGCTTCAGCGCGTTGAGGCGGAAGTCGAGGATCCACGGGGCCTCCTTCTTGACCGCGCTGATGTAGCGGATCGTCTGCTCGGACAGGCCCGTGCCCGCGTCGAACTCGTAGTCGATCTTGTAGCTGAAGTTGCCGGCGTTCTGGTCAATTCCCTGGACGGGATTGTCCGCGGTCGCGGCGGCCGGATCGGTGGCGGTGATGTCGGACATGGCCGGAAAGGGGTGCGGGTTAGGCGTGGGCGAGTTCCTTCTTCACCCAGTCGTAGCCCTTCGCCTCGAGCTCGAGGGCGAGCGACTTGTCGCCGCTCTTCACGATGCGTCCGTCCCACATGACGTGCACGAAGTCCGGCACGATGTAGCCCAGGAGGCGCTGGTAGTGGGTGATCATGAGCACGCCGAGGTTGGTGCCGCGGAGGGCATTGACGCCGTCGGCGACGATGCGGAGCGCGTCGATGTCGAGGCCGGAGTCGGTCTCGTCCATCAGCGCGAACTTCGGCTCGAGCATGGCCATCTGCAGGATCTCGCAGCGCTTCTTCTCGCCGCCGGAGAAGCCGTCGTTGATGGCGCGGGAGGTGAACTTCCGGTCCATCTTCAGCATGTCCATCTTCGAGTAGAGGCGCTTGTAGTAGGCCGTGGCGTCGAGCTCCTCGCCCTCGCCCATGCGGGCCTGGACGGCGGCGCGGAGGAAGTTGGCGATCGAGACGCCGGGAATTTCGCTCGGGTACTGGAAGGCGAGGAACAGGCCGGCGCGGGCGCGCTCATCCGGCTGCGTCGCCAGGATCGACTTGCCGTCGAGGAGGACGTCGCCGGACGTGATGGTGTAGCTCGGGTGGCCGGCCACGGCCTTCGCGAGCGTCGACTTGCCCGTGCCGTTCGGTCCCATGATGGCGTGCACCTCACCGCTGCGGATGGTGAGGGTCAGGCCCTTGACGATGGCCTTTTCGCCGATGGAGACGTGGAGATCTTTGATTTCGAGCTGGGACATGACAGGTGGTTTGGAAATTGGGAAAGTCTGAAAGTGGGAAACGGAGAGAGCGGGTGGCTGACGGAGAGGGTGGTGCGGGCGGTTTGGTGGCTGGTCTACTCGCTACGCGCTACTCGCTGCTCGCTACTGTCAGTGGCTTTGCCGCGGAAGGTGATCTCGATCGACTTGGCGTTGTAGCCGGCCGGCAAGACCGAGCGGACCTTCTCAAGAATCTCGGCCGGCAGGTCGATGTCGTGCGTCGAGCCGCTCTGCTCGTCGTGAAAATGCGCGTGCGGCCGGAGATTCGGGCAATAACGCGTCGGACCACGCTCAAAATTCACCGCCCGCACCAGGTCGCACTGCACCAGCGTCTCGAGACAGTTGTAGACCGTCGCGAGCGAGATGCCCGGCATGTCGGCGCGTACCCGGGCATAAACTTCGTCGGCCGTAGGATGGTCGCGCTTGTTCAGCAGCACGCCATAGATGATCTCGCGCTGCGGAGTCGCCCGCAGGCCGCTGTTGGCCAGACGCTGGGCGAGAATCTCCGGGGTGGTGGCAACGTTGGACTCCATGAGAAGGAGTCTCAAGCAATTGGAATGGTTCTAAGTAGCAAGTGAGATTTAGAACAATTCCAATTATTGCTACAGACTGATCTTAGGACGCTGCGGTCCTAATGGGCACGCCAGCACCAATGCCACGGTTCGTAACCAATTCCATGGGAATTGTTTCTGACGTAGGAGAGGTGGAACCCGAATTTCCGGCCGTGCCGGGCCAACCATCGGAACTCGCGGGTTCGACCGAAGCCAGCATCGAGGTGGAGGTTGGTGGGCGAGCCGATATCGAGGGCCCGACCGGTATGGTGCTCGCTGCATCCGGGTGCGGCGACCAGCCGGAGGATCTGCCGAATCGACTCCCCGGCGGCGAGTTTTGACCGGATAATTCGGGCCTGGCGCCGGACGCTGCGGTACCCGGAAAGCGGCAACAACCGCACTTCGTCGTTCGCGGCGGCGCGGCACATTGTCCGCCAGGCGCGCGCCGCGCGCGGTGCCAGTCGCACCGGCCGGCCGTCGTCCGCGGCGGGTCCGATGCTGACGAGCGTTCGCGCCTCGCGCTGCCAGGGCAGCCGGCGCGTCGGATAGTCGGCGGCGATCCCGAGTCGGCGGTGCAGGGCGCGGAGCTGGCGGCGGGACATCGACGGCATGGGGCGAGCAGACCCGAGGGAAGGCCGCGGGTCGAGTCCTTCGCTGCATTTGCGACGGGGCGCAGATTTTTTTCCGCGACCCTAGACATTCGGGATTCCCTCCCTAGGCTCCGGTCGGCGTCGGCCGAGTCGGTCGCGCCGCAACACTGAACCCCTAACCTGAAAGCGTTATCCATGAGTACCACGTTTGTTCCCCTGATCAGCTCCGGCACCGCCGGTCCCCTCGGCGTGCTGCATCTGCCGCGTTTCTGGCTGAAGGCCTCGCTCGAGGCCCGCGGCAAGCTCGACTCCCGCTATCCGGGCTGCGGCAAGGGCTACGATCAGATGACGCTCGACGCGCTCGGCCTGAAAAAGGACGCCGTGCTGAGCTACATCAAAACCTCGCGCCCGACCTATCCGCAGTTCGAGGCCTGGATCAAGCAGCAGCCGGGCGTGAAGCTCGACAAGGCCACCATCGAGAAGCACAACGCGGCCGTCCGCGGCTACAACCACGACGACGCCACCCGCCAGGGCATCCTCAAGAACAACGCCCTGCCGGATGACGGCTCAGTGAAGGACGCCGTGCGTCTCAACGACCTCGACAGCTGGCAGGAATTCCACGCCGACGTGCTGAAGTAAGGTCCGTCCGCACGTTTCGCTTTCCACGCCGCCCGGTTCGCCGGGCGGCGTTTTGTTTGCATTCAATCCAGAGTAATCGTGGCGTTTGATGCCACCGAGAGCACGGAGCCGATCCGGAGGACACGGAGTCGGCCAGGTGGATTGGTGCTCCAGCCTGGTTGGAGGGTATGGTCTCGGTGACCTCGGTGCGTCCTCGGTGATCTCGGTGTCCCCGACAGGACAATCCTAATCGAAAACGACCTAGCCGGAATGCTCGGCGAGCCAGCGCTCGGCCTCGATGGCGGCGGCGCAGCCCATGCCGGCGGCGGTGATCGCCTGGCGGTACACGTGGTCCGAGCAGTCACCCGCGACGTAGACGCCGGGGATATTGGTGCGAACCTGCGAACCGGCCTGCGGCTTGAAATAGCCGCCCTCGTCCACCTCCAGCGGCGGGGCGAACGGGCCCGTGTTCGGGATGTGGCCGATCGCGACGAAGATGCCCTTCACGGGGAGCACGCGCTCGGCGTTGGTCTTCACGTCGCGGACCTTGAGGCCGCTGACCGCGCCTTCCTTCACGCCCTGCACCTCGAGCGGCACGGCGTTCCAGACCATCTCGATCTTCTCGTGCGTGGTTGCGCGGTCGGCCATGATCTTCGACGCCCGGAGCGAGTCGCGGCGGTGGACCAGGTAGACCTTGCTGGCGAAGCGGGTGAGGAACAGCGCCTCTTCGGCCGCGCTGTCGCCGCCGCCGATCACCGCGACCTCCATCTTGCGGTAGAATGCGCCGTCGCACGTCGCGCAGGTTGTCACGCCCTTGCCGCCGTAAAGTTCCTTCTCACCCGGGATGCCGGTCATGCGCGGCGACGCGCCGGTGGCGATGATCACGGCCTTGGCGAGAATCGTCCGGTCGCCGAGGTCCAGCTTGCGCGGCATCGAGGAGAAATCGACCGACTTGACCAGCGCCTGCTCGAACCGCGTGCCGAAGCGCGTGGCCTGCTCGCGCATGTTCTGCGTGAGCTGGAAGCCGTCGACGCCGTGCGGGAACCCCGGGAAATTCTCGACCTCGCTGGTGGTCGTCAGCTGGCCGCCGGGCAGCGGCCCCTCGAGCACGAGGGGATTGAGGCTCGCGCGGGCGGTGTAGATCGCGGCGGTGAGCCCGGCGCAGCCGGTGCCAATGATGACGACGTTTTCAATCGCGGGGGAGGTCATGGAAGAATTGGTTCAATAGGCAGACCCGAATTGCGCCAAGCGCAAATCCGCGTCCGCCGCAGGTGAGGATTGTTTTTACAGATTGGGCCTTTCGGATCATGGTCCCCGCTCGCCGCCGCCATGGAACCGTCCCGCCCCTCCGATCCCGCCGCGCTGCACCGGCGGCTCTTCACGATCGACACCCACACCGACACGCCGACCGCGAGCCTGTCGCGGCCGGGCTGGGACTTCGCGGCGGAGCACACGTTTGCCGCGGACCGCTCGCAGTGCGACCTGCCGCGCATGGCGGCCGGGATCGACGCGATGGTCTTCGCCGTCTACAGCACCCAGGCCGCCCGCCGGCCCGAGGGCTACGCGATGGCCTACGAGCGGGCGTGCCAAGTCCTGCGCCGCACCCGCGACATCATCGAGCGGAACGCCCTGCAATGCGGCCTGGCGCTGACGGCCGCGGACGGTCCCCGGCTCAAGGCCGAGGGCCGCCGCGCGATCTATCTCAGCATCGAGAACAGCTACTCGGTCGGGCTCGATCCGGGCAACGTGCAGCGGTTTCACGACCTCGGCGTCCGCCTGCTCGGCCTGAATCACATGCTGAACAACGATCTCGCGGACTCGTCCACCGACCCGCGCGGCACCGAGTGGGGCGGCCTCAGCCCGCTCGGCCGCGAGGTCCTCGCGGAGTGCAACCGGCTCGGGATCGTGGTCGATGCCTCGCATGCGTCCGACGACGCGCTGCGCGATCTGCTCGAGCTCTCGCGGGCGCCCGTCATGCTGACCCACAGCGGCTGCCGCGCGGTGTGCGACCATCCCCGCAACATCGGCGACGACCTGCTGCGGGGCCTCGCCGCGCGCGGCGGGGTGATCCAGATCAACGCGCTGCCCATCGCGGTCGTGCCGACCGTCGAGGACGGGCGCACGGCGGCGCTCTCGGACATGCTGCTGACCCTCGGCAACTCCATCCTGACGCCCGACGTGCTGGCGCAGGCGGAAAAGGACTGGCACCGGATCGAGGCCGAGTATCCGAATCCGGTCGCGTCGCTCGACGACTACATCGCGCACGTGGAGCACGCGGTCGCGGTGGCCGGCATCGACCACGTGGGCATCGGGTGCGACTTTGACGGCGGCGGTGGCGTGACCGGGCTCAACGACGTCGGGGAATATCCGAACCTGACGCGGGCGCTGCTCGACCGCGGCTGGGACGAGGCGTCGCTCGCGAAGCTCTGGGGCGGCAACACGCTGCGGGTGCTGTGCGAGGTGCAGGGCGGAACCGGCGCCGGCGCCTGGGCCTAAGCGCGCCGAGGCGGGGCCCTGACTCCGGGCCCGGCGTGGCTACCAGGAGTAGCTGCGCTTGATCTTTAGCGGCTCGTAGAGCTCGGGTGGCAGCTCCTGGATGAAGCGGCTGGGGGTCAGCATCATCCCGCCCGGGCCGGCGCGGGACGCGATCTTGGGGTAACTGAGGTAGAGCTCGTTCCGGGCGCGGGTGACGCCGACGTAGAACAGCCGGCGCTCCTCCTCGACATCCCCGGCCTCGATTGAACGGCGCCCGGGGAATTGGCCGTCGGCGAGGCCGATCAGGAACACGACGTCGTACTCGAGCCCCTTGGCCTGGTGCACCGTGGTGAGCTTGATCGCGTCAGCCTCCGGGTCGACCTGGCGGTCGCTGGTCTCCGAGTTGAGCAGCATGATCTGCGCGAGGAAATCCTGCATCTCCTCGAAGCGCGCGGCGAAGCCGACCAGCGCCTTGAGTTCCTCCAGCCGGTCGACGTAGTCGGCGAACGCGCCCTTGAGATAGTCGCCGTACCAGCCATCGATCGCGACCTCGACCGCCTCGCTCGGTGCGCTCGTGCGCATGGCCTCGGCGACCTGCTGGAGCGACGCGCAGAAGCCTGCCCACTCGTCGCGGGCGTCCTTCGCCACCTTGCTCTTCACGTCGTCGGTCGCGAGCACGTCGAGGAAGTTCTTCTGGAGGAGCCGCGCGTGGTCGTGAGCGGCGGCGTAGATCTTCTGCGCGCCCTTCTCGCCGATCTTCGGGAGCAGCACGGCGATGCGGCCCCAGGCGAGGGCGTCGCCGGGGTTGTAGACGAAGCGGAGCAGGGCGACGGCGTCGCGGATGTGCTGCCGCTCGAAGAACTTCACGCCGCTGGTGATGTGGTAGGGCAGGCCGGCGCGGGACAGCGCGAGCTGCACCTCGAGCGCGAGGAAATGCGACCGGTAGAGCACGGCGATCTCGCTGAGCGACGCGCCCTCGTCCTCCACCAGCGCCCGGATCCGCTTCACGATGAACTCCGCCTGCTCGCGGTCATCCATCGTCGCGACGAGATACGGTTTCTGCGAATGGCCGCGCGCGGCGCGGAGCTCCTTGTCGAAGTGCCGGCCCTTCGGCTGGGCGAGCAGCACGCCGTTGGCGAGGTTCAGAATCTCGGGCGTCGACCGGTAGTTGGTCTCGATCCGGTGGATGACCGTCCCGGGATGCCGGTTCGGGAACGTCATGATGTTCTCGAAGTCGGCACCGCGCCACGAGTAGATGCACTGGGCGTCGTCGCCGACCGCCATCACGCGGTGGTGCCGCGCGACGCAGTCCACGATCTGGGCCTGCAGCGTGTTCGTGTCCTGGTACTCGTCGACCAGCACGTGCCGGAAGCGATGGGCGAAATACTCCGCGACATCCGGCGCCTTCTGCAGCACCTCGAGCCAGAGCTCGAGCAGGTCGTCGTAGTCGACCACGTTCTGCTCACGTTTCTTCTTCTGGTAGGCGGTGGCGAAGCCGGGGAAGCGGTGGCTGATCTCGGCGTACTGCGGGAAGTTCCGGGTGACGGTGTCGGCGAGCGAGAGCTGGGTGTTGCGCGCGAGGGACAGGACGCTGAACAGCGGCCCGGGCCGGGGGTTGGTCTTGTCCTTGAAGAACATCTTGTCCTCGTGCTCGACCACCTGCTTGAGGAGCGACTCGGACTCGTCGGCGTCGAGGATCGTGAAATTCCGCGGCAGCCCGACCGCCTCGCCGTACATGCGCAGCGCGCGGTGGCCGAGCGAGTGAAACGTGCCGCCCCAGAAGCGCGGCGGCTCGATGCCGGTGAGGTCCTGCACGCGGTGCAGCATCTCCTTCGCGGCCTTGTTCGTGAACGTGAGGAGGAGAATCTCGCCCGGCTTCACGCCCTGCGACAGCAGGTAGGCGACGCGGTAGGTGAGCGTGCGGGTCTTGCCGGAGCCGGCGCCCGCCAGCACGAGCAGCGGGCCGGGCTCGGCCGTGACGGCGGCATACTGCTCGTCATTGAGCTGCGCGCGGAAGTCGATGGGCGGGATGCCATCGGGCGGGCGCGTGCTGTCGAGCGAGAGTTCCATGAAGCGGGCCCCACGCTCACGCAAACCCGCCCCGGCGCAAAGCGAAAATCAGGCAACCGCGAAACGGTCTCGGTTTGGTTTTTGCCACGAAGGGCACGAAGCCCACGAAGCCCCGGCTCGTCTTCGCGGCCGTAGCGGTCTTAGCGGTCCACCCATCGGATTCCGATCCAGTTCACCGCCAGGACCGCGGAGAACGCGAAGCTAACCCGAGCCGAGTCTTCGTGCTCTTCGTGTCCTTCGTGGCAAACCCACCACCACCGCCCGGCTACAACAGCACGAGGTCGTTGCGGTGGATGACTTCGAGGCGCTTGCGGTTCGGATAAAGGGCGGCGACGCCCTCGGTCTTCTTCCCGGCGATCGCGGGGATTTCCTCGCTGGCAAACGCGGCCTTGCCGCGGGCGAAGACGGCGCCGTCGGGACCCGCGAGGTTCACGATGTCGCCGGCGGCGAACTCGCCGGTGGCACCCGTGACGCCCACGGCGAGGAGGCTGCGGCCCTGCTCGCGCAGGACCGGCACGGCGCAGACATTGACGTGGATGGTGCCGGCGGGACGCTGGAAATACGCGAGCCAGTGCTTCTTGGCCTCGAGCCGGAGGCCGCTGGGCACGAAGAAGGTGCCGGGACCGCGGCCGGCGAGCAGTCGGCCGAGGATGCCGGGCTCGGCGCCGCTGGCGATGAACACGCCGCAGCCGGACTTGGTCGCGAGCTTGGCCGCGGAGATCTTGCTGATCATGCCGCCGGTGGCCGTCTCGCTGGTCGTGCCGCCGGCCATGGCCTCGATCTCGGGCGTGATGCGCTCGACGACCGGCACGACTTGGCGGGTGCCGCGCAGGTCGACCAGGCCCGGGGCGGTGGAGAGGATCACCAGGTGCTCGGCCCCGGTGAGGCTGGCGACGAGCGCGGAGAGGGTGTCGTTGTCGCCGAATTTGATCTCGGCGGCGCTCACCGTGTCGTTCTCGTTGATGACCGGGATCGTGCCGTAGCGGATGAGCTGGCGGAGCGTCTCGCGGACGCCGAGGTAGCGCGAGCGGAGCCGGAGATCGTCGTGCGTCAGGAGGACCTGGGCGACGGCGATGCCATGCGGGTTGAACGCGGCCTGCCACGTCTGCATGAGCAGGGACTGGCCGATTGCGGCGCAGGCCTGCTTTTGGGAAATGACCTTGGGGCGCTTGGCGAGCCCGAGCCGGCCCATGCCGAGGCCGACGGCGCCGGAGGAGACGACGATGACCTCGGTCCCCTGCGCGCGGAGCGCGGCGATGTCGGCGCACACGGCGGCGATGCGGGCGGTGTTCAGCTCGCCGATGCCGGACGTCAGCACGCCGGTGCCAAGCTTCACGACGACCCGTTTCGGGCGCGGCGCGGTGGCGGAAGGCAGGTGGCTGGGCATGGGGGCGGGGGAGGCAGTAGCGAGTAGCGGGTAGCGGGTAGCGAGTAGGGGGATGCGTTCAGCAGCTGGGCCGGCGAGGACGCGTGGAGGAGTGGCCGCCTGGGTGGATCGGCATGCTCGCTACGCGCTACTCGCTACCCGCTACTGCCAAACTACACCGTCAGCAGGTCCTTCTCCTTGTGGGCGAGGTGGTCGCCGATCTCCTTGATCGACTTGTCCGTGGCGACCTGGATTTCCTTCTCCAGGCGCTTGGCCTCGTCCTCGGGCAGCTTGGCCTTCTTGAGGGTCTCCAGCGCGTCGCGGCGGACGTTGCGCACGTGGACGCGGCCCTCCTCGGCGAGCTTGTGGGCGGTCTTGACGAACTCGAGGCGGCGCTCGCGGCTCATCTCCGGGAGCGGGATGCGGATGATCTTGCCGTCGACGATCGGGTTGAAGCCAAGGTTGGCCTCCTGGATGCCCTTCACGATGGCTTTGCTGAGGCCGGCGTCCCAGGGCTGGATCTGGATCAGGCGGGCGTCCGGCGTGCTGATCGCGGCGCATTCCTTTAGGCGCATGCTCGAACCGTAGGCCTCGACCATCACGCTCTCGACCATCGTCGGGGTGGCCTTGCCGGTGTGGATGGCGCTGAACTCGTGCAGCGTGTAATCCACGGACTTCTTCATCTTGGCGACAGCTTCGTTCAGGATCGGGTGGCTCATGGCGTTGCGGATTGGGGATTGCGGATTGCGGATCGGGCGCGTCGGCCCGCGAAGCTCAGTTCTTCACCAGCGTGCCGATCTTCTCGCCGAGGACCGCGCGGCGGATGGCGTGCTCGTCGTTCAGGTTGAAGACGAGAATCGGGACGTTGTTGTCGAGACAGAGCGAGAAGGCGGTCGAGTCCATCACGTTGAGCCGCTGCTTGAGCGCGTCGATGAACGTCAGTTCCTCGTACTTCACCGCGTCGGCGTGCTTCTTCGGGTCCTTGTTGTAGATGCCGTCGACCTTGGTCGCCTTCATGATCACGTCGGCGCGCATCTCCGAGGCCCGGAGGGCGGCGGTCGTGTCGGTCGAGAAATACGGGTTGCCGGTGCCGGCGACGAAGATCACCACGCGATTCTTCTCCAGGTGGCGGACGGCGCGGCGGAGGATGAACGGCTCGGCGATCTGGTTCATCGGGATCGCGCTCTGGACGCGGGTCGTGACGCCCATCTTCTCCAGGCAGTCCATCAGTGCCAGGCCGTTGATCACGGTCGCCAGCATGCCCATGTAGTCGCCGGTCGTGCGGTCGACGCCGCGCTTCTCGCCGTTGAGGCCCCGGAAGATGTTGCCGCCGCCGATCACCACGCAGACCTGCACGCCCAGCTCGTGGATTTCCTTCACCTGCTGGCCGATCTTTTCGAGCGTCTCGGCGTCAATCGGGTCGCCGTTGGTGCCGCTGCGCAGGACCTCGCCGCTGAGCTTGAGCACGATGCGCTGGTATTTCACGCGGGATGAAGCCGGCTTGGAGGCATGCATGGCCATCAACAAACCGGCCGGCAAAAGGCACGTCAACCCTCGGCTCGTTCGCCCCAGCGAAAAATCAGTCCCGACGGTGCACCGCGGGGGTCGTCGGCGCGGTTTTGGGCTGGTCTTGTGAAAATTTAACACCACGCTGTGAGAAATCGCCACCACCTCCGTGACGCCTTCCGACCGCCGGCAATTCGTCCAGGACCGCCTCGAGCAGGCCGGGGCCTGCACGTACGAGGAGCTGGCGGCCGCGCTCGGGGTGTCCACCATGACGGTCCGCCGCGACCTGGAGGGCCTGGTGGCCCAGGGGCGCGCGATCCGCACCGTCGGCGGCGTCCAGCGCGCCCACGCGCCGTCGTACCTCTACGAGACCGAGCTCCACGCGCGGCTCGGCGTCCAGCGCGAGGCCAAGCGCGCGATCGCCCGCGCCGCCCTCGACCTGATCCAAGGGCATCCGACGGTGTTCCTCGACGGCAGCACGACGTGCCTCGAGCTGGCCCGGCTGCTCGCGAAGGAGCGGCGCGGCCTGACGATCGTCACGAATTCCGTGCTGGCCTGCCTCGAGCTGGGGCAGGGCGGGGACCACTCCATCGCCGGCCTGGGCGGCCATTACGATCCCCCGAGCCTGTGCTACGTGGGCCCGCAGGCCGAGGACTGGGCGAAGACGCTCTTCGTGGACCTCGCGTTCGTGAGCACCAAGGGTTTCGTCCCGGGCCGCGGCACGTTCGAGTCCTCGCTCCCGAATTTCCGCGTGAAGCAAATCATCGCCCGGCAGTGCGTCGAGCTCGTGCTGCTGGTCGATCACACCAAGTTCGGCCAGCGCGCGCTCAGCAAGGTGCTCGACATCTCCCAGATCCACCGGGTCGTCACCGACCGCGCGCCACGCCGCGCCGACCAGGCCGCGCTTGAGAAGGCCGGATGCAAGGTCCTGGTCGCGACCGCCGCGACCGCCAAAGGGAAGGAAATCCATGCCGCTTGAACCCATCGCCTCGCTGCTGGGCCGCGCACGCGCCGGCCGCTATGCCGTCGGCTATTTCGAAAGCTGGAGCCTCGACTCGCTGCAGGGCGTGATCGACGCCGCCGAGTCGACCCGCTCGCCGGTCATCCTCGGCTTCAACGGCGAGTTCCTCTCGCGGTCCGGCCGTCTCGCCGCCGAGCGGCTCGAGTGGTACGGCGCGCTCGGCCGCGCCGCCGCGGAGTCCGCCCGGGTCCCGTGCGGCCTGATCTTCAACGAATGCCCCAACGACGCCTGGGTCGTCCGCGCCGCCGAGGTGGGCTTCAACCTGGTCATGCCC
>DAOQKI010000083.1:7047-16823 GCA_035334485.1 Opitutaceae bacterium | reverse complement strand
CAGTTTTCCGTCCGACGAGCGTTTCCGCCTCTCGGACCAACTCTGTCGCTCGGCTGCCTCCGTGCCCACGAACATCGCCGAGGGCAAGGGACGGGGATCGCGGGCGGAGTTCCGGCAGTTTCTGGTGATTGCCCGGGGATCGATCGAGGAAACTCGATACTTGCTCCTGCTGAGTCGAGACCTTGGCTTTATGACCGTGGAGACGTACACGGACCTTGAACATCGCTACACCGAAGTGTCCAAGATGACCAATGCCTTGCTCCGGTCGCTTAAACCCTAAAGCCTACCCCTCGTGAATCTCCTTGTTACCGGCGGTTGCGGCTTCATTGGCTCGAACTTCATCCGTCAGCGGCTCACCGAAAAGGGCTCGGCGCTGGTCAAGCTGGTCAACCTTGACGCGCTCACCTACGCCGGCAACCCGGCGAACCTCGCCGACCTCGCGGGCGACCCGCGGTACGTTTTTGCACACGGCGACATCGGCGACTCGGCCCTCGTCGCCCGCCTGCTGGCTGAGCACGCGATCGACGCGGTGGTGAACTTCGCGGCGGAGTCCCACGTGGACCGCTCGATCGACTCCCCCGAGCCGTTCATCCAGACCAACGTCGTCGGCACCCTCCGCCTGCTCAATGCGGTGCGCCAGCACTGGTCCAAGCTGCCCGAGGCCCGGAAGGCCGCCTTCCGCTTCCTGCATGTCTCGACCGACGAGGTGTACGGCACCCTCAGCCCGACCGACCCGGCGTTCACCGAGGACACGCCCTTCGCCCCCAACAGCCCGTACGCCGCCTCCAAGGCCGCCAGCGACCACCTGGTCCGCGCCTACCAGCACACGTACCACCTGCCGACCCTCACCACCAACTGCTCGAACAACTACGGGCCGTACCACTTCCCCGAGAAGCTCATCCCGCTGATGATCCTCAACGCGCTCGAGGGGAAGCCGCTCCCGGTCTACGGCGACGGCCTCCAGGTGCGCGACTGGCTTTATGTCGAGGACCACGCCGCAGCCATCTGGCTCGTCCTCCAGCGCGGCCGCGTCGGCGAGACCTACAACGTGGGCGGGCTGAACGAAAAGCCGAACATCGAGATCGTCCGGACGATCTGCGCGCTGCTGGACCGGAAGTCGCCGCGCGCCGACGGGAAGTCCTACGCCACACAGGTCACCTACGTCGCCGACCGGCCCGGCCACGACCGCCGCTACGCGATCAACTGCGACAAGCTCCAGGCCGAGCTGGGTTGGAAGCCGCGCGAGGATTTCGCGTCCGGCATCGCCAAGACCGTCGACTGGTACCTGGCCCACCGCACCTGGTGCGCCGACATCACCTCCAAGAAATACGCCCGCGAGCGCCTCGGCACCAAGGCCTGAGCGGACCGCGCCACCTTTCCTCCCCATCCCCGTGAGCCTCACCTACCCGCACGCGGCCTCCCAAGGCGCGAAAACCCGCAAGGGCATCATCCTCGCCGGCGGTTCCGGCACGCGGCTCTATCCGCTGACGATCGCCGTGAGCAAGCAGCTCATGCCGGTCTACGACAAGCCGATGATCTACTATCCGCTGTCGGTGCTGATGCTCGCCGGCATCCGGGAGATCCTCGTCATCTCCACCCCGCAGGACCTCCCGCTGTTCCGCCGCCTGCTGGGCGACGGCTCCAATCTCGGGCTCAAGCTCTCGTACGCCGAGCAGCCCAGCCCCGACGGTCTCGCCCAGGCGTTCCTCATCGGCGCCGACCACGTCAAGGACTCTCCTTCCGCGCTGATCCTCGGCGACAACCTGTTCTACGGCCATGACCTGACCGCCGCGCTCAAGCGCGCCGACGCCCGCGCGGCCGGTGCGACGATCTTCGGCTACCATGTCGCCGATCCCAAGAGCTACGGCGTCGTCGAGTTCGGTCCCGACGGCCGCGTCCTCTCGCTCGAGGAAAAGCCGGCGCAGCCGAAGTCGAACTACGCCATCCCGGGCCTCTACTTCTTCGACCGTGATGTCGTGGCCTTCGCCCGCCAGCTGAAGCCCTCGAAGCGCGGCGAGCTCGAGATCACCGATCTCAACCGCCTCTACCTCGAGGCCGGCAAGCTCCACGTCGAGCTGCTCGGCCGCGGCACCGCATGGCTCGACACCGGCACGCACGACTCGCTCATCGAGGCCGCCCAGTTCGTCCACGTCATCGAGAACCGCCAGGGCCTCAAGATCGCCTGCATCGAGGAGATCGCCTACCGCCAGGGCTGGATCGACCGCGCCGGGCTCGACGCGAACATCAAGAAGCTCGGCAAGTCCTCCTACGCCGAGTACCTCCGCCGGATCACCGACTGACCGCGGCGGATTTTTCTCCGCTTTCGTCCGGGCAATCGCATGCTGGGGCCCATGCGTCTGGTCGCGGTTTCCATCGTCAAGAACGAGGCGGACATCATCGAGCCGTTCATCCGCCACACGCGCGCCTGGGTCGACCACCACCTCGTCTTCGACCACGACAGCTCCGACGGCACCCGCGAGATTCTCGGCGCCCTGCAGGCCGAGGGTCTGCCGCTCACCCTGTTCACCGACCAGGCGCTCGGCAATCTCCAGCAGGCCCGCAGCAACCGGCTCACCTCCCTCGCGGCCCGCGACCACGGCGCCGACTGGATCCTGCCGCTCGACGCCGACGAGATCCTCACCGGGCCCGGCCGTCCCGCCCTTGAAAAGGTGCTGGCCGCCCAAGCGTCCGACCGACCCGCGACGCTGCCCCTGCTGAACTATTTCCCGACCGAGCTGGACAACGCCGCCGAGGAAAACCCGATCCTCCGGCTGCAGACCTGCCAGGCGTTCCCGCCGCGTACCCGGAAGATCATGGTGCCGCGCGCGCTCGCCCTCGATGCCTCCGTGCTCGCCGGCAAGGGCAGCCACGCGCTGTACCGCGGCGACCAGGCGCTCCCGGACCAGCCGCTGGCGACCGGCTTCCACCTGTCGCACCTCGCCCTGCGCTCGCCCCCGCACCAGCTGCTCCGCGTCGTGCTGGCCGAGCTCCAGAAACTCAGCCGCGGCCGCGCCCACGAGGGACTGGATGTGCACTACCGGCTCGGGTTCCAGCTCCTGTCCGAGGACCCCGAGCTGTTCTTCGCCACGGTCCGCCAGCCCGCGTCGAGCGGCCGGCACCTGCCGATCCCGTATCTCGGCGGGCCGTCGCGGCACACCTCGCTGTCGGTCGGCTGGAACCGGGTGGCCCGCGCGATGCTCGCCTTCCTCGAGAAGCTCGCCGTCAGCCACGGCCAGCTGGTTGATGCCGCCGCGCCCGGGCCGAGCGACACCGTCACGGCCGAGGCCACGCTGCGGGAGTTGGGACCCGGAGATTTCCGGCCGCCCACCCATGCGGGCCGAGCCGATGCATTCAGCGGATTCGAGGCCCGGTCCGGCTGGGGCGACGCGGAGGGCCCGGTGCCCGACGCTTTCCTGCCGCGCTTTCACTGGGCCTACGCCCCGGTGACCGAGCTGGTGGTCCGCTCGGACCGCGCGCGCCCGGCCCGGTTCATCGCCGAGGCGCTGTCCTACTGGGACGACCAGGCGATCACCGCCACCCTCAACGACGTCCCGCTGTTCGAACACCGATTCGCGCGGGTAAACCAGAAGGAGCTGATCCAGGCACCCCTCGCCCTGCAGGCCGGCGACAACCGGCTCGCGTTGCACTACCGGAAGCACGTCACCAGCGAGGTCGACCCGCGCCGGCTCGCGGTGATCTTTCTCTCCCTGCGCATCGTCGACTAGGCGGACGCGGCTGGTTGGAGGGAACGGTTCCTTCGGCACCAAGGCAGTCTCACAGGAGGCAACGGAGGAAACGGAGGTCAGATTCGGATCGTATCTCGGTTATCTCCGCTTGCTCCTGTGAGAGGTCGGTTGGCCTTCGTGGTAAAAAACGCACGCCTGCGGCTTGCCTCGTTGCGGCGCGCCCGGCACCGTGCGCAGGACTGACATGCGCGCGTCGTTCGTCATTCCGCTCTACAACTGCCTGCCGCTGACCCAGGCGATGGTGGCGAGCCTGCAGGCGTCGCTGCCCGCGGATCTATCGCACGAGATCATCCTCGTGGATGACGGCAGCACCGACGGGACCCGCGAATGGCTGCGCACCCTGGATCCTGCGCGCGGTTTTGTGGTGGTGTTCAACGAGCGCAACCTCGGTTACGCCGGGGCGAACAACCGCGGGGCGGCGCTGGCCCGCGGCGAGTTTCTGGGCCTGCTCAACAACGACCTGGAGCTGTCGCGGGGCTGGCTGGAGCCGATGCTCGCGGTGCACGGGCGCCTGGGCGCCAGCGCGGGGCTCGTCGGGAACATCCAGTACAATTTCCGGACCGGTGAGGTGGACCACGCCGGCATTTACATCGATCACCGCGGCAAACCCGCGCACCTGACGTCGCTGCCCCTGCTGCGGCGACTGTATGCGTCCGACGCCTGGCGGCCGGCGGATGCCGTGACCGGCGCGTGCACGCTGGTGCGCCGCGAGCTGTTCGTGCGGCTGGGCGGCTTCGACGAGGGTTTCGCGAACGGCGGGGAGGACGTGGATTTCTGCCTGCGGGCCCGGGCCGCCGGGCACGTGACCGCCCTGGCGCTGCGCAGCGCGGTGCGTCACCACGTGAGCGCATCGCCGGGTCGGAAGCTGCGCGACGAGCAAAACAGCCGGCGCCTGACGCTGCGCTGGCGCGACGAGTTGGCCCGGCTGGCTGCGCGTTCGTCGTGGTGTGGGCATTATCTCGAGAGCCGCTGGACGAGCCCGCACGACCCCGCCGACTACGACCTCGCCGCCCAGGCCTTGGCCTACGAGCTCCACCTCCGACGCACCCCACCCCCAGCCGCCTACGCCGCAATGCAGTCCGCCATCGCCCACGAGATCGACCGCTGGAACCAACTCCTCGGTGCGGCTGCTTAACCACCGATTTCTCACAGGAGGAAACGGAGGTAACGGAGGACTACGGAGTCACGGTAGCTGGGCGGTTGGCTCCGGGTAGGATCGTGCGCTTTATCCCTTGGGTAAGGCGAGGGACGTTGAAATTGACGAGCAAGCCGATGGGAACATCGAGCAGCTTCATGTAGGTCAGGATCTGGGCCTGGTGGATGGGGATGAGACGCTCGACCGCCTTGATTTCCACCAGCACCGCACCCTCCACCAGCAGATCACACCGGAGGGGCTCCTCACGAACCTGACCGCGGTACTCGATCCGCACCGTGCACTGATTCTCGAGGCGAAGACCGCGATGCTGCAGCTCGCACTTCAGACACCATTCATAGACCGACTCCATCAAGCCGGGTCCTTTGGCCCGATGGACTGCGATGGCCGCCGCGATAATGGTCTCGGTTAGCCGATCTCCTTTGTCGAAAAGCCGGTGCACAGCCAGACACACCGACCGGACCCAGCCTTCGTGCAACCCACAACCCGTCTATGCAATCGAATGACTCAGTCCAAGAGCCCGCGGGCCAGAAGAAGCTCCGTTCCCTCCGTTGCCTCCTGTGAAACCTGCCTTCCGCCTCACCCTTCGCCCGAGCGGACTACCTCTCGGACGATGGACTGGGGGCGTTGGTTGATGGAGATGAACATGCGGCCGATGTACTCGCCGATCAGGCCGAGCATCACGAGCTGCGTGCCGGAGAAGACCAGCAGCGCGGCCATCAGCGAGCCCCAGCCAAATGTCGGGCCCCGGTCCGTCAGGCGCAGCCACACCACCCAGCCAAATCCCACCAGGCCCGCCCCCGCCAGCGCCAGGCCCAGCAGCGTCGCCAAGCGCAGCGGCAGCACCGAGAAATTCACCCACGCGCTCAGCCAGAGCCTCATCAGCCGACGCAGCGTGTAGCCGCTCGCGCCCGCCTGCCGGTCGGCATGACGCACCTCGATCGACCCGATCCGCTGCGTCACCTGGAGAATCAGGCCGTCAATGTACGGATGCGGCCCCGTGTGCTCCGCCACCTGCCGCGCCACGAACGCGCTCACGCAGCGGAAGCTCGAGAGGTAGAAACCCGGGGGCTTGTCCAACGCCCAGTCGGTCATCCGGTTCGTGAACCAGCTGCCGAGGTTGCGCCACCACGAGTGACGCTTGTCGGTGTAGTGGCCGAACACCACGTCCCGGCCCGACGCCTTCGCCTCCTGCCACAGGCGCAGCGCCTCCGCCGGCGGATTCTGGCCGTCGTCGTCGAGGTTCACGAAATGCCCGCCGCGCGCGTGCCGCCAGCCGGTCAGCACCGCGTTGTGCTCGCCGTAGTTCCGGGCGTGCTCGACGTACGTCACGGGCACCCGCGTCGACGCCACCAGCGCACGGCAAATCTCCGCCGTGGCATCGCGGCTGCCGTCGTTCACCAGGATAATCTCGTGGCCGCCTTCCACCGCGAGCGCCTCGATGTCGCGCACCACCGCGGTGATCGTCTCCGCGCTGTTGTACAGCGGGATCACGAAGCTGAGGGCGGGAGTCGCGGCCGCGGTCATGGTTTTCGCCAACGAAGAATCTCGTCGGCAACCCTGTCAACGTCCGCCTCCGTGACCGCCGGATGAACCGGCAGGCACAGCACCTCGGCGCACGCCCGCTCAGTCTCGGGCAGCTGCAGCGCCGGATCCGCAAAGGCCGGCTGCCGATGCACCGGCACCGGATAGAGGATGCCGCACTGGATCCCGCGCTCGGCGAGGTGCGCCCGCAGCGCGTCGCGGCCCGGCACCCGGATCGTGAACTGATGCCACACCGGCTCCGCCCCCGCCGCCACGGCCGGCAGGCGCAGCGGCGCCGACGCCAGACGCGCCAGGTAACGGTTCGCCCGCTCACGCCGCACGCGGTTCTCCGGGTCGAGGTGGCGCAGCTTCACGCGGAGGATCGCGGCCTGCAGCTCGTCGAGCCGGCTGTTCCGTCCCGGCGACTCGCTGACGTACCGCTGCTTCCAGCCGTACTGCCGCAGCATCCGCACCTTCGCCGCCACCGCCGGATCGCGGGTCAGCACCGCGCCGCCGTCTCCCAGCGCGCCGAGGTTCTTGGTCGGATAAAAACTGTACGCCGCGACGTCGCCCCACGTGCCCGCCGGACGCCCCTGGAGCCTTGCCCCATGGGCCTGTGCGCAGTCCTCCACGAGCTTCGCTCCATGCTTCCGCGCCAGCGCCGCAATCGCCGGCAGGTCGGCCGGGTTGCCGTAGAGGTGGACCGGCATCACCGCCTTCACCGCGCCGCGCCGGGACGCGAGCAACGTCTCCAGCGCCGCCGGTGCCATCAGCATGGTGGCCGGGTCAATCTCGACAAACTCGGGCCGCGCGCCGATCTGCTCGATCGCCGAGACCGTCGCCGTAACGGTGTTGGCAACGGTCGCGACCAGGTCACCCCGCCCCACGCCAACCGCCCGCAGCGCCAGCTCGATGGCCTCGGTGCCGTTGGCCACGCCGATGGTCTCGCCGCCGCCATGGTACGCCGCGAACTCGCGTTCAAACGCCTCGACCTCCGGGCCCAAGATGTAGTGTCCGCTCGCCAGCACCCGGTCGATGGCCGCGCGGACCTCGTCCGCATGCGCGAGGTAGCCAGCGAGGGGATCGGCCGTGAGCAAGGGCATGGGATTTTGGAATTTCGATTTACGAATTACGATTGGGGATGCGGCGGCGGAAGAGTGAATTCGTCGAGGGCTTCACACCGACCCAACCTTCTTCCGACGCACGGAGGAAATCGAAGAGCCGAAATCGTAACTCGTAATTTCAAACATAGTTTTTCAGCTCGCGACGGTAGTAGGCCAGCGTGCGGGCGAGCATCGTCCGCAGGTCGACCTTGGGACGCCAGCCCAGCCGGCGACGGATCCGGCGGTCGTCGGCGTAGAAGTCACCGATGTCGATTTTCTTCCGGTCGGACGGAAACTCCCGGACCGTGAAGACGCCGCCCCGGTTGATCTCAACCAGCAACTCGGCGAGGCGCTGCAGCGTCACCGGCGGCGGTCCGCCCAAGTTGTAGACTTCGCCCACGGCGGCCGGGTGCGACGCCGCCAGCAGGAACGCCTCGACCGCGTCGTCCACGTAGGTGAAATCTCGCCGCTGCTCGCCACCCCACACTTCGAAGGACCGGCCTTCCACGAGACTGCGGACCCAGATGCCGACAAAGGTCTGGCGCGCATCCTTCACGCGCATGCCGGGGCCGATCGTGTTGGTCAGCCGGAGCGCCGTCGCGGGGATGCCGTGGACGCGGGAATACAGCAGGTGAAACGACTCGCCCGCGATCTTGTTGATGCCGTTCACGTCCACCGGCCGCAGCGGATGGCTCTCGTCGACCGGTAGGTAATCCGGCCGGCCGTAGATCTGGCGCGTGCTCGCAAACACGATCCGCACCTTCGGATTGTGCACGCGGCACGCCTCCAGGATGGCCAGCTGCGCCCGGCAGTTGATGTCCAGGTCGGTCTGCGGGTCCGTCATCGAGTCCATGTGACTCGTCTGTCCCGCGAGGTTGAAAAGGTAATCCTGCCCCTTCACGAGCTGCGGCAGCCGCGGCCAGTCCCGCACGTCGGCGATGTGCACCTTCACCCGGCCGGCGATTTCCGCGAGGTTGCGTCGGTTGCCGCCGTATTCGGGAATGAGGCTATCGACGATTGTGACTCGGGCCCCGAGCCCCACCAGTCGCCGCGCCAGGTTGGAGCCGATGAACCCGAGGCCGCCCGTGATCAGCACGCGACGGCCGGCATAAGCTCGGCGGAAAGACGGGGCGACGCTCATGGTTGAGCACTACAAATGTCCCGCCCCCGCGAGGCGATGCAGAAAAATCCCGTCACCGCCGTTGGCGCACCGTAGCAGCCGACGTAAGGAGGCTGGCCTCGACCCTTGCGCTTTCCCCTCAATGCCCACCCGAGTCGTCGCCCTCGACGATCTCCAGTCCGTAGAGCGCAAAGCCCAGCGTCCGTCCATCGGCGGGACTGCCGGGAGTCGGCGGCTGCGGTGAATGCAGCCGGAGGGTCGTCCAACCCGGGGCCAAGGTCACATCGGACACCGTTCCCTCGGCCAGTTCACGCCGGACCGCGATCCGTCCCGCCACCTCCGATCCGCTCAGCACTTCAAGATCCCGGTCGACCAGGCTCCGGGTCCGCAGGCGCAACGTGACGGTGCGCGCCTCGGCCTGGGGATTAAACACCCGCACCTCGGCGTCGCCCTGGCTCCAGCGCCACTGGCGGTCCGCGCGCGGCACGCTCTCGCGCGGGTACCAGCCGGCGCCGAATTCGATCCGCAGATAATAAGGGCTCGCCCGGCGCAGAAGGTGGAGGCTCGCGCCGAAGCGCTGGGTGTCGGTCGGCGACGGCGACGCGACGCCCGCCAGCTGGTCATTGAGTTCCCACTCGCCACGCAGCGGGGTGTTCAGTCGCCCCTCGTAGGTGTGCGTGGGAAAATACTGCGGCCGGCGCAGCAGGAAGGCGTTCGCCCAGAGCCGGGTCCAGAAATCCTCGATCTCGAGGTTGATCGACGTAACCTCCGGCTTCGCCTCGATCAGCTGCAGCTGCGCCATCGCCGGCGTGACGATCAGCGGCGGGTTTCGGAGCTGACCCATGAACCGGGTCGTGGACGCGGCGCTCGCCACGGTGAAAACCGCCACGCCCAGCCATGCCAGCCAGCGCAGCTGGCGCACCGCGCTGCCCGTCAGCCTTGTCCAGACCGCCGCCGCGACCAGCAGCCCGGGAAAGAACACCGCGAGAATCTTGTACGCGTCGTAGCTCGCATTGGTGCCCCGCACCACGCCCCGCGCCTCGAGGAACGCGTACCCGGCCATCACCGGCACCACGAGCGCGAAGACCATGAAGCCCAATCCGCCGCGCCGCCGCTCGCCCACGAGCGCG
>DAOQKI010000083.1:0-7037 GCA_035334485.1 Opitutaceae bacterium | reverse complement strand
ACCACGAGTCCCGCCAGCACCACCCCGAGCCCGACCCGCAACGGCAGCGCAAGCGGGCTCAGGTCCGTCCCGCCGACCGCGCCCAGCCAGCCTTCGGGGGTGACCACCGGGATCCGCCAGCCGAAATCGAATTGGCCGAAGAGCTGGAAGCGCTCGACCAGGCCCAGCGTCCGTTGGGTGAACACCGCGCCGCACACCGCCAGCGGCGCCAGCATCACAGCGCACCAGCGTGCGAGCCGGCCCCAGGCGCCGGCGCCGAGCGCTCGCCCGCCGGCGTAGGCGACTGCGGGGACGAGGCACACCAGCACGATGAAATTGTAGCTCCCGAGGATGATCCAGTACGCCATCGCAAGCACACCCACCAGTGCCCACGTCGCGCGCCCGCGCCACAGCGCCACGCCCGTCCATGTCAGGTACACGATCGCCAGGGCCGCGAGCAGCTGGCCGATTGCCACGTGCGCCACGGCGTACCACGTCACGGGACTGAACCCGTACACCGCCGCCACCCACCCGGCTCCGAGCGGACGCAGCCGAAGCAGCGTGCGCGCCAGCCAGTAGACGCCCGGCAGCGTCGCCGCGAGCAGCACCGCCGTCAGGAGTCCCGTGGTCTCGTGCGGTCGCAGTCCCAGCACCGAGTCGTTGAGCGCGATCAGGGCCGAGGGCGTGAAGTGGTTCAGCCGGAGCCAGAAGTCGTAGAAATTGTCGACCGACGCGACGCGCACCACCTCGGTCAGGCCCAGGAACCCGCTGCGGTCACCCCGCGCGAATTCCTGCAGCACGCGCGCCCCGGCCGCGTAGTCGGCGGCGTCGCAGCTGCCCAGGGAGACCGTCGTGAGCATCTTCGACGCCTGCGCCATCGGCCGCACGAGCGCACCGAGCGCGAGCACCATCACGAGTCCCACCCCCCACCACGCGGCGACCTCGGCCCGCAGCCGCGCACCCCGGCGCCGCCACGCGACCGCGAGCAGCGCGACCGGGAGCAGCAGGCTCGCGCGGGCGTAGGTGTCGGTCCCGGCGAATCCCGCATAGGCACCGGCCCAGACCACGGCCGACTGGAGCGCGACGCCCATCGGCGCGGCGAAGGCCGGCCAGAATCGCCGCCACCGGCACGGCACCAGCAGGATCGCCAGGCCGGCGCCCCAAAGCAGCAGGTGCAGCAGGAGGCCGAACGCGGCCAAGAAGAACTCCATGGCCCTAGGACGGTAGGTTGCGGCCGGCCGGATTCAAGCGCGGCCACGCGGTCCGGTCAGGACCGCTTTTTCGCCACGGCCAGGAGCGAGGAGCCGAAGACGAAATTCCCCTCCAACCCTAGCCAGCCTCGCTCAAGCGCCATCGCGGCTTCAAACAGCAGCTCAACCGGCAGCGAATAGGCCTGCACGTCGCTGCCGCCGGCCGGGGGCGGGAACACCTTGCGGCGCGCCCACACCAGCGGGAGCAGGAGCGCGTTCCAGTGCGTCAGCCGCACCACATCGAGGCCGGCCGCGACCAGCTTGGCGTGAAGCTCGGACCGCGCATACCGGCGCTCCGCGTGCGTCGCGACGTCGTGATACGACCAGAGCCAGCGATGCGCCGGCACGTTGAGCACCACCACCCCGCCGGGCCGGAGCACCCGGGCAAACTCGGTCAGCGCGGTCGCGTCGTCCTCCACGTGGTAAAGCACATCCGCCGAAACCACCGCGTCGAATTCCGCCGGGGCAAACGGCAGCGCGGTCACGGACGCCTCGCGGATCTCCGCCTCGCACCGCCCGCGCGCGAGCTCGCAGGCCAGCGTCGACTGGTCGACGCCGACCCAAGTCCAGCCCGGCTCGAACTCGGCCAGCCGCCGGATCAGACCGCCGGTGCCGCAGCCCGCGTCGAGGATCCGCGCCGGGCGCCCGCCGAGGTGGCGGTCCAGCGCGACGTGCACGTGGCCGTGCAGCGCGCGGAAATAGCCCATGGTGTCCTCGACGGCGGCGAGCCGGCGATATTCGGCAGGTTCCATTCGGGTCATTCCAGCCGCGGGATAAAGCTTTGCCAAGGCAAACGCGCCGCCTTTCCCTCTCCCACAGCGCCATGCGCCCGCCCAGCTCCACCTTCACCGGCTCCGCGTCCACGGGACGGCTTTCCCACTATGCGGGCCTGTATTTCGACCCGGTGGTGACCGACTCGGCCTGGATCCGCGACCATGCAGAGCTGCAGCTGCCGCCGTGCGACGGCCTCGGCGCCGTGGTGCTCCGCGGCGAATTCCGCCCCAACCCCGAGCTCAACGGCGTCGAGGCCGCCGCCCCCGCCCTTTCCTGCTACGTGAACGGCACCCTCGCGGGCCGCGCGCAACTGGGCGCACCCGGACCGTTCGAGCTCACCCTCGGACTGCCGACCGGCCTGCCCCGGGGTCCGGTCATCTCGCTGCGGCTGGAGGGCGTGGGTTTCACCAATCTCCTGGCGTGGGCCGGCCGCGTCACGGGCCTCGGCCCACTGCAGCGCTACCGCGGCCAGGCCAAGAACCGCCAGGTGCGGATCCAGTCGCTGAGCACGCCGGACGGCGAGCCGATCTTCGACTTCTCAATCCGACTCGCGCCCTACTCCGCGGCCTTCGCCCGCCGCCACGCGCGGGTCGGGCTCAACATCGCCGGCTTCCTGACAGCCGACCTCGGCGTCGGCGAGTCCGCGCGCTGCATGGTGCGCGCGGCTGACGCCGCCGGTCTGCCGTGCGCCCTCGTCGCGCTCAAGCTGAACTGCAAGAATCGCCTCGGCGACCAGACGTTCGCGGCGCGCCTGCAGGACTCGAATCCCCACCCGGTCAACGTCGTCCACCTCGATCCGCCGGCGACGCCGGACATCGACCACCACCACGGGAGAGGCTTCCGCGCCAGCAAGTACAACATCGCGTACTGGGCCTGGGAGCTGCCGGAGTTTCCCGACGCCTGGGTGCCGAACTTCGCGTATTTCGACGAGGTCTGGTGCCCGAGCGAGTTCGTGCGCGGGGCGATCGCCGCGAAGTCACCGGTGCCCGTGTTCGCGATGCCCCATGCCATCGCCGTCGAGCCGCCCGCCGGCGACGGCCGCGCGCGCTACGGACTGCCCCGCGACCAGTACCTCTTTCTCACGGTCTACGACCTCAACTCCTACTCCGAGCGGAAGAACCCGCGCGCCACTCTCGAGGCGTTTCGGCGCTCGGGCCTCGCGGGCGCGGGAGCGGGCCTCGTGGTGAAGGTCCAGAATGTCGCTGGCAACGAGACGGATTTCGCCGCACTTCAGGACGCGCTGCGCGAGGTCCCCGGGGCCATCCTGCTTTCCGAGACCCTGACCCGCGCCGAAGTCACGCTGCTCCAGTCCGCCTGCGACTGCTTCGTTTCGCTGCATCGCTCGGAGGGCTTCGGCCTGGCGGTCGCCGAGTGCATGGCGCTCGGGAAGCCGGTGATCTCGACGAACTGGTCCGCCACCGCCGAGTACGTCACGGCGGACAACGGCTGCCCGGTGAACTGCACGTTGACGACGCTCACCGCGAACCACGGGCCGTACAGCAAGGGCCAGACCTGGGCGGAGCCTGATGTCGCGCACGCCGCCGACTGGATGCGCCGCCTCGCCGCCGACCGCGCGCTCGGTTCCCGCTTGGGCCGCGCCGCGCAGGCCACCATCGCGGAAAAGTTTGCCCCCGCCGTCATCGGCGCCCGATACCGTCGCCGACTGGAAGCGATCGCGGCGTTCTGAGGGCGCGAAGCGCCAAGTCGCAGGTTGCAGGTCAAAAGTCGCAGGTCTCGTCCGCGGCTGCACCGCAGTTGGGTGGTTGGTGACCTGAGTCCGTCGACTCGCCTTTGCCGCCGGGCCGGAGTCCATTCGTCGGTCCAGGATCCCATGAGCCGTGTCAAATGACGAAACTCACGCGTTCTATTTTCCGGTCTCGCTGGCCGAACGCAGCTCGGTGATAACCTTTCGCCATGGCAGGATACTCCGGAACCCCGCTCTGGAAGAAGCTCGGATATCAGCCGCAGCTCCCGGCGTTGGTTGAATCCGCGCCGGACCATTACCTGACAGCTCTGGCCTTGCCCACTGAGGTGGCGCCCAAGTGGTGCAAGCGTCTCGATCAAAGCACGCGGCTTGTGCACGTATTCTCCACCAGCCTTGCCTCGCTGGAAAGTCGGCTGCGGGCGTTGCGGAAAGGCGTGGCGCCCGAGTGCATGGTCTGGGTTTCCTGGCCCAAGAAAGCGTCGGGCGTCGCGACCGACATCACCGAGGACCGAATTCGCGCAGTCGCGCTGCCCCTGGGTTTCGTCGACGTGAAGGTGTGCGCCGTCGACGAGACCTGGTCCGGCTTGAAGCTCGTGATCCGAAAGGAACTGCGCTGATCGCCCGCGGCTGACTTGCCCGTGAGGCGGCGGAGCCGCGGACGAGACCTGCGACCTGAGACCTTGCCCCTGTTACCTCCCCTGCATCAGGTCTTCCGCAGCCACAGCTGGCCGCCGCCGCCTTCGAGGCAGAGCGGCATGTGCTGCTCGAACCACGCCTTCCGGGTGTTCATCAGCCAGCTCGTGAACAGTTCGATGCGATAGGCGCGGTTGTGCATCAGGAAGGCGCGCAGGAGGTACTGCTCGTTCCACGCCCGGCCCATGATCTGGTCGGGTGGATACTCGAGGATGCCTGTGATGTCGTGGAGGTGGATCAGCACCCCGGGCGCGAGCACGGGCAGGAGCTGGAAGAAGATCCAGTTCACGTCGCTGCCGACCTTGCTCACGTGTGACGAGTCGATGAACAGGACATCGTTCTCCTGCAGCTGCTGAAAGGTCGTGAGCGGGACGTCCTGAACCATCTGTTCGACCAGCGTGATTCGCGCCTCGTCACCCGGGCGCAGCAGGGCTTTCAGGCGGGACGGATCCGGATCGATGAAGGTGAAGGCCGTGCGACCGCCCAGCGCGCGCTCGTCGGCGTCGAGCATCGCCGCGGAGCTGAAGCCCGAACCCACCTCGATCACCCGCCGGGGACGCGCCTCGGCCAGCATCGCGTACAGCATGATGGCGTCGTACGGACCGTAGGAGGGATTGCGCAGATGGAAGCGATGGCCGGCAGTAGGTTCGGCCGGGAACGGCTGCGTGCGGTAATGCTCCACGAACCGCTCCAGTCGCGTCTGCTGGCCAGCCTCGTTCAGGTCGATGTCCGCGAACGGCGGCCCGATGCCGCCCCGCGCGAACGCCCGGTCGATCTCCGCCTGGTCCGGAAGCGGCGAGTAGTAGTGGCCCGGAGGGAAGTACCGTTCCCACGTCTCGAGCCGCTGCGCCGCCTCGGCCAGGTTGGCACGCAGGCGGGAGTTTTCCTCCTCCAGCGCGCGGCGGCCCGGGATCCACCGCCAGAGGAACTCGAGCTTGCCCGGCATGGTGCGCCGTCTCCGCTAGGGTTTGGCCGGCCGGTCGGCCCGGCCGACGATCTCGATCGTCAGGTCGCGCAGGCTGAACGCCAGGCGCCGCCGGTCGTCCGAGTCCGGGTACTTGCCCGGCGAATTGGTCTCGAAGCGCCACACCGTGTCGCCCGGCTCCAGCCGCAGGTCGTGCACCCGCACCTCGCGGCGCTCACCCGGCGCCAGCAGGCGCTCCCAGCGGGCCTGGCCAGCTTCCCAGAGCCCAACCTTGCGCGCATCCTTCGCGCGAATGCCGAAGCTGACATTCACGAGGATGGGGAAGGGGTGAGGATTGCGCAGCGTGACCGTCGAGGCGCCGCTGCACCACCGCCAGAACTCGAGGCGTGAGCGTTCGGGCGGATACCACTTCTCGTCGAACACGACCTCCACCGAGCGGCCAGTCGCCGCGACGAACTGGAGGCGCGTGTCGCCTTCCACGACGTAGCTCTCGCGGCCCGGCGCCTTCATCAGGTCCCACGACGCGAACACCGTCGCGTTGCCCAGCAGGAACACCAGCCACCAGCGGCGGCCGCGCGGGAGGAGGACGTTGAACGCGAGGGTCATGGGCAGCAGCACGCGCGACGCCGCGCCCGGGTAGCCTTCCCACACAGCTTCGCCGAGGAAGATCATCATGACCGAGTACACCGCCGCCACGCGCCACCACGGATTCGTCCAGTCCCGCCGGAAGGCGAAGAACAGGAACTGCACCGTGAGGGCGATGAGCATCAGCAGGCTCGAGAAGGCGAACGAGTCCCAGCCATCGGCGACCAGGTCCGAGATCGTGTCGAGCCACTTGCGGCCGTATTCGACGAGGGGCCAGGTGAAGTTTCGGATGCCGAGGTCGTCGCTCGGCCCGAGCCAGGTCCGCAGCACCGCGATCCAGACCAGGATCGGCAGCACAACCACCGCCCCGCGCAGGGCGACCTGCAGCCAGGCGCGCGGCGTGGGCGCCGCGGGACGCGCGAGCGCCGCGCCGCCGAGGACATTGGTCTCCTTGCCGAGGCCGGCCACGCCGAGCACCGCGGCGGCCCACCAGGGTCGGCCCGACTCGAGCAGCGCCAAGCCGGACGCGATCAACAGGAGGCTGGGCCCGTCCACCAGCGAGCCGCGCACGCTGAAGAACAGCCCGTAGCAGCACAGGACCGCGAACCAGCGGAGGAAGTTCTCCCACGACGTCGCGGGAAACCAGCGTAGGAGCAGCGCGGCCAGCAGGACCCAGCACACGATGTTCTGCACCGAGAAGATCTGCAGCGCCCGCTCAGGATTGCCGAGGGCCAGGCCGTGGGCGGTCCAGGAGAACAGCATCCGGCGCGCGCGGTAGGCGAGATTGTCGACCGCGACCTTGAGCGACGGCGACGAGAGGTGGGGTTGCATCGCGAGCTGCGCGTAATACGCCCCGTCGTAGCCCGCGGAGCTCTGGAGCTCGTAGTGGTTCACCGCCTTCAGCTCGGGGATGAAGCGGGCGTTCTCCTTGTCGCCGAACATGACGAGGTAGGTGAAACCCTTGCCCGGCAGGTGAAACTGCGCGCACATCCAGAGGAAACCCACCACGGTAAGGAGGTACGCCGGCCCAATCGCCTTGCCCGAAAGTCGCTGGAGGAAAAGTCTGAGATTGGCCACGAGAGCAAAAAAGGCTCTCTCTCCTCGGCATCGACGCAAGAATGGATTC
>DAOQKI010000082.1:0-17140 GCA_035334485.1 Opitutaceae bacterium | reverse complement strand
GACATGCTCAAGGGCAAGCAGGGCCGCTTCCGCCAGAACCTGCTCGGCAAGCGCGTGGATTACTCCGGCCGCTCGGTCATCGTCATCGGTCCCGAGCTCAAGCTCAACCAGTGCGGGCTTCCGAAGAAGATGGCGCTCGTGCTCTTCGAGCCGTTCATCATCCGCCGCCTGAAGGAACTCGGCTTCGTGCACACCGTCCGCGGTGCCCGCAAGATGATCGAGAAGAAGTCGCCTGAGGTCTGGGACATCCTCGAGGAGGTCACCAAGGGCCACCCGGTGCTGCTCAACCGCGCGCCGACGCTCCATCGCCTCTCCATCCAGGCCTTCGAGCCCGTCCTCATCGAGGGCGAGGCCATCCGCGTTCACCCGCTCGTCTGCACCGCGTACAACGCGGACTTCGACGGCGACCAGATGGCCGTGCACGTCCCGCTCTCCCTCGAGGCGATCCTGGAGTGCAAGCTCCTCATGATGGCGACGTCGAACATCTTCTCGCCGTCGTCGGGCAAGCCGATCCTCACGCCGTCGCAGGACATCGTCCTCGGCGCCTACTACCTCACCATCGAGCCGCGCAAGAAGCCGGCGAAGTCCGACCGCATCCCGGTCGTGGCGGACCTCCACGAGGTCCTCTTCGCCGTCGCCGACGGCGCGCTGCGCAAGCACGACTGGGTCGATGTCCCGAATCCGGATTTCGGTCGCCAGACCGTCTTCGGCCGCGCGGACAAGAAGACCCTCCGCACCACCGTCGGCCGCGTGATCTTCAACCAGATCTGGCCGAAGGAGCTCGGTTTCGTGAACTTCCCCGTGCCGAAGGCCAAGCTCGGCGACCTCATCCTCAACACCTACAAGGTCGCGGGCGAGGTGGTCACCGTCGAGACCCTCGACAAGCTCAAGGAGCTCGGCTTCCAGACCGCCATGCAGGCGGGCATCTCGATCGGCATCGATGACATGATCATCCCCGAGGCGAAGAAGGACATCGTCTCCGACTCCCGCAAGAAGATCACCGAGGTCGAGGCCCAGTTCAACAAGGGCATCATCACGGACGGCGAGCGCTACAACAAGGTGGTCGACATCTGGACCAGCGCCACGGACAAGATCGCCAAGGAGGTCTTCGCCAAGCTCGAGGTCAACGACGGCCGCAACGAGGTGAACCCGGTCTACATCATGATGGACTCGGGCGCCCGCGGTAACAAGCAGCAGGTCCGCCAGCTGTGCGGCACCCGCGGCCTGATGGCCAAGCCGTCCGGCGAAATCATCGAGCGCCCCATCTTGTCCTCGTTCCGCGAGGGCCTCACGGTGCTCGAGTACTTCATCTCCACCCACGGCGCCCGCAAGGGCCTTGCCGACACCGCGCTCAAGACCGCGGACGCCGGCTACCTCACCCGCAAGCTCTGCGACGTGGCCATGGACGTCATCATCGCCGAGGACGACTGCGGTTCCCGCGACGGCGTCTGGAAGAAGGCCATCTTCGAGGGTGACGACGAAATCGTCGGCCTGAAGGAGCGCATCATCGGCCGCTTCTCGAGCGACGATGTCTTCAACCCGATCAACCCGTCCGAGAAGCTCGTCGGCGCCGGCGAACTCATCACCGAGGAGATCGCCGCGAAGGTCGACGAAATGGGCATCGAGCGCGTGAAGGTCATGTCGCCGCTCACCTCGACGACTCAGAACGGCATCGACGCGAAGTCCTACGGCATCAACCCCGCGACCAACAAGGTCGCGAAGGTCGGTGACTCGGTCGGCATCATCGCCGCCCAGTCCATCGGCGAGCCTGGCACGCAGCTCACCATGCGTACGTTCCACATCGGTGGCGTCGCGAGCGCGGGCTTCAAGACTCCCGAGATCCGGGTCCGCGCGAGCGGCTTGGTTCGGTACCGGGGCCTCCGCCTCGTCGGAACCGCCGAGGGTGCGAACATCGTCCTCAACAAGACCGGCTCGATCCAGATTGTGGATGCCGACGACAAGGAGCTGGAGTCCTACAACATCGTGGTCGGCTCCTTCCTCCATGTCGGCGACGGCGCCAAGATCGAGAAGGGCGCGGTCCTGGCCCAGTGGGACCCGTACAACATTCCCGTGCTTTCCGAGAAGGGCGGCACGATCGTGTTCAAGGACATGATCCCGGGCGTCACCGTGAAGCGCGAACTCGACGAATCGTCGGGCCGCATCGCCACGGTCGTCATCGAGCACAAGGAAGACCTCAATCCGCAGGTCGAGATCCGCGACACGAAGAACAAGCCGCTCGCGGCCTATTCGATTCCGGTCGGCGCGCAGATCGCGGTCAACGAGGGCGACACCATCGCCCCCGGCGCGCTGCTCGCCAAGACCCCGCGCCAGGCGTCCAAGACCAAGGACATCACCGGTGGTCTCCCGCGCGTCGCCGAGCTCTTCGAGGCCCGGCGCCCGAAGGAGGCGGCCGAGATGTCCCGCATCGACGGCATCGTCTCGTTCGAGGGCACCGTCCGCGGCAAGCGCAAGCTCGTCGTGAAGAACGAGGAGACCCAGCAGGAAGAGGAGCATCTCATCGCCACCGGCCGCCACATCATCGTGCAGCCGGGCGACGTGGTGCACAAGGGCCAGCACCTCACCGAGGGCGCCGCTGATCCGCACGAGATCCTCGAGATCCTCGGGCCGTCCGCGCTCTACGACTTCCTCATCTCCCAGGTGCAGGAGGTGTACCGCCTGCAGGGCGTGACGATCAACGACAAGCACATCGAGATCATCATCCGCCAGATGCTCCGCAAGGTCCGGATCACCGATCCGGGCGACACGGAGAACTTCTGGGGTGAGCAGGTCGACCGTGCGGCGTTCCTCATGGAGAACCGGCGGATCGAGGAGGCCGGCGGCAAGCCCGCTGAGGCCGAGCCGATCCTGCTGGGCATCACCAAGGCCTCGCTCGAGACCGAGAGCTTCCTCGCGGCCGCCTCCTTCCAGGAGACGACCCGCGTGCTGACGGACGCCTCGACGCTCGGCAAGGTCGACATGCTGAAGGGCTTCAAGGAAAACGTGATCATGGGTCACATGATCCCGGCCGGCACCGGCATGCCGTCCTACTCGAAGCTCAAGATCACCCTGCCGTTCGGCGCTGATCTCCCCATCGAGGAGGAGAAGGCCACCGAGGCGAGCTGATCCCGGCTCCCACCGAATTCAGGCCGCAGTCCCGCGAGGGCTGCGGCCTTTTTCGTGGCTGCACGGTTGCCTCAGTCACGCGCCGGCGAATCCGCCTCAGCGGGACACGCGGTGGTAGACCTCGAAGCAGGCGTCGTTGGTGAGGTAGCCGCGTCCGATGATGAACGGGATCGCCGCCACCTGCGGCCGGACGTCGAAGACCTTCGCGAGTTCGTAATCACGGGTGAAGATCGCGGGATTGTGCTGCCGCACCACCGCGGACTCGTACGGCCGCAGCACCAGCCAGTCGGGCTTGAGGTCGGGAATCAGCTCCGACCAGACCTCGGGATAGCCACGCAGTTTCGCGCGCCGGCGCGCTGTGACCACCTCCGGCGAACTCAGGCCGGGAAAATCGAGCATCTTGAGATTCGAATAGAATCCGATGTAGCCGAGCGGCTCGAGCATCACGGTGTCGTGGACGGTCGCCGCGTGTTCGCGAAGCCATTGTCCGATCAATTGCCGCTCGCCGCGCTCGATGATCGCCTGCTGCAGTCGTAGCTGGTGCGCGGCGAACAGCGTGATCGTGAGCGCGCCGGCGGCGAACAGCCCGGCGCCCCCGAGCGCCAGCCAGCGGAGCGCGCGCCGTCCGGTGGTCGCGGGACTCTCCAGCGCCGCGATCACGCCGGCCAGGGTGAGCAGCGCGAACACCGTGTTGGTCGGCACGTACCACGGCACCGGAAAACCGACGAACGAAGTGAGGTAGAATTCGCCCGTGCAAAATGCCAGGGAGACGAGACGGGTTGCGCGCGACACCCCGGGCAGCGCCCAGATGATCGCGACTAGGCAGGCGAGCCAGAAGGCCGCATGCATCGGCGGCGCCGGCCACCCCGAGATCGAGCTGTAAGGCGGCATGAAGGTCGTCGCGAGCATGTCGACGTGAGCGACCAGCATCGCGGGAAAGGCCCAGACAATGTGCGGGAGGCTCCCGAGGTTGACGGGCGGGTGGAACAGACCCTTTGCCACGATGGTGTGCGGGATTGGGGAGCCGTAATAGCTCCAGGCCCAGACGAGCCACGGCGCATAGAGCACGGCGGCGACGAGGCCGCCGAGAGCGAAGGCCTTCAGCCGATCCAAGCGGGTCGCCCACTGGGAGGTGGGTGGGGCGAATATCAGGCTGCCAACTGCCAGGGCGGCAATGTAGACGCACGAATCAGGACGGGTCCACATGAGGCCGGCCCAGGAAAGTCCAAGGTGAAGCCATGACCGCGGCGGCCCGAGCAGCAGGGCAAAGAGCGTCCAAGCGAGAAACAGCATCATGAACCCTGTCTCCATGCCATTTGTGCTGAAATCGACGATCTTGGTGTCCACCGCATACCAGAGCAGCAGGGCATTGGCGGCCAGCTGGCTGCCGTGGAGGCGCCGGCAGAGAATCCAGAGGATCAGTCCGCCTCCGGCATAGGCGCAGAGGCTGAAAACCCGGAAAACCCAGAGTGCCGCGTCGTCAGAGCGATTTCCCGTGAGAAGGCTGGCTAGGGCCGGGGCGAGGGTCCCGAGCGGGGAAGTGAACGAGTGAACGCGCTCGCCGGCCGTAAAGGTCAGGCCCGCTCCCGTCGCCAAGTTCTTCGATGCACGAAAAGTGATGTAATAATCTTCCCAAGCGTGATTTGTATAATACGCCCAACAAAATCCTACCATCCAAAGTGCCAGAAAGACCCAGAGCTTTGTGGCTTTGGACGGAGACTGGGAGTGCATGGCGACGGGTGAGGCAGAATTGGCGAGGTTAATTCTGTTAACAGCTAAAGATCAAAGTCTTCAGGTTATTTTTCTGCAATCCTAAGGCGTGCTGGAGCCATTTCACTGCAAAGGGCAAAGGGGCTCAAGACTGATCATCGTTGGGCACATGGATTGGGAGGAGGGCAGGGAGGGAAGGACATCGAGACGGACGGGTTTTTAGGTGCGATTCGGGCTGATTTTGGACGTGGGGGTGGGGTGGCATGAAAGCCGGAGAAATTTCCTTGTGTTTGTGTGGGGCACGTCGATGTTCGACCTTCCATTTTTCCCTCGAGAGGGAACTGACGGTCTCGTTGGTAGCCTCTCAACCACTTGTGAAGCGGGGGTGAAACCTCGCCTCACGAAAACCAGTCGCTGCCAGCCAGAAAGTTCTTGCCGAGCTTTTGGGGCTTGGTAGCTTTTTCCTCTTTTCCCTAATTTCCACTCTACAAAATCCTCATGCCGACCATTAACCAGCTCGTACGCAAGGGCCGCCGCAAGGTCCGGGCCAAGTCGAAATCTCCTGCTTTGGCGGGCAACCCGTTTCGTCGTGGTGTCTGCGTGCAAGTGATGACGCGTACGCCGAAGAAGCCGAACTCCGCCATCCGTAAGGTCGCGAAGGTTCGTCTCACGAATGGCAACGAGGTCATTTCGTACATTCCGGACGAAGGCCACAACCTGCAGGAGCACTCGATCGTGCTGGTGCGCGGTGGCCGCGTGAAGGATCTCCCCGGCGTCCGCTACCACATCGTGCGTGGCACGCTCGACGCGACTGGCGTCGAGAAGCGCCGCCGCAGTCGCTCGAAGTACGGCGTGAAGCGCCCGAAAGCCGCCAAGTAACCGTTTTCACCAAGCAACCCTCTCGTCATGTCACGTCGCCACAGAGCTGATAAACGCCACGTCGTTCCGGATGCGCGCTACAAGAGCCCGCTCGTTGCCCATCTGGTCAACGTCATCATGAAGAACGGCAAGAAGAACCTGGCCCAGCGGATCGTTTACGGGGCCTTCGAGAAGGTGTCCGAGAAGCTCGAAAAGGGCGATCCGGTTGACCTGCTGCTGGGCGCGCTGGAGAACGCGCGTCCGCGCCTGGAAGTGAAGAGCCGCCGCGTCGGTGGCGCCACCTACCAGGTTCCGATCGAGATTTCGTTTGAGCGCCAGGAGAGCCTCGCGCTGCGCTGGATCGTCGCCGCCGCCACGGCCCGCAAGGGCATGCCGATGCGCGACGCCCTCGCGGCCGAGATCGTCGATGCCTACAACAACACGGGCGGTGTCGTGAAGAAGAAGGAAGACACCCACAAGATGGCGCAGGCCAATCGTGCCTTCGCCCACCTCCGCTGGTAAGGATCCGCTCCCATGTCTGCTGCTCCTGCCATTACTGTCGTCACTGATAAGGCCAAGGTTTCGCCGGCCAACTCGAAGGATCGTCCGTTCCCGCTCGAGTGGACCCGCAACATCGGCATCGCCGCGCATATTGACGCGGGCAAGACGACCACGACCGAGCGAATTCTCTTCTACTCCGGCGCCGTCCACAAGATGGGCGAGGTCCACGAGGGCACCACGGTGACCGACTGGATGGAGCAGGAGCGTGAGCGCGGCATCACCATCACCGCCGCCGCCATTTCCTGCGCGTGGAACGCCTCGTGCGGTCCGTGGAAGGGAATCAAGCAGCGCATCAACATCATCGACACCCCCGGGCACGTCGACTTCACCGCCGAGGTGGAGCGCTCCCTGCGCGTGCTCGACGGCGCCGTCGCCGTGTTCTGCGCCGTCGCCGGCGTGCAGCCCCAGTCCGAGACCGTCTGGCGCCAGGCCAACAAGTACCGCGTTCCCCGCATCGCGTTCATCAACAAGATGGACCGGACGGGCGCCGATTTCTTCCGCGCCGTCTCCGAGATGCGTGAGAAGCTCAAGGCCAACGCCCATCCGCTTTTCATCCCGATCGGCAAGGAGGAGAACTTCACCGGCCTGGTCGATCTCGTTCAGAACATCGCCTACGTCTTCGACGACACCAAGGACCCGCTCGGTCTCAATCCGACGACGGCTCCGATCCCGGCTGACATGGTCGAACAGGCCAAGGAATACCGCGACAAGCTCCTCGAGGCCGTCTCCGACTTCGACGATGTCATCGCCGAGAAATATCTCGGTGGTGAGGAAATTGGGGTCGACGAGTTCATGCTCGCCGTCCGCAAGGCGACCATCTCGCTCAATTTCACCGGAGTTGTCCCTGGTTCCGCCTTCAAGAAGAAGGGCGTGCAGCGCCTGCTGGACTGCGTCGTCAACTACCTCCCGAACCCGATCGACGTCCCCCCGATGAAGGGCCAGGACAGCGACGGCAAGGACGTGGAGGCCGTGGTGGACGACAAGGCGAAGCTGGCCGGTCTGGCATTCAAGCTCTGGACCGACCCGTTTGTCGGCAAGATCGTGTTCTTCCGGGTTTACACGGGCAAGCTGCCCAAGGGCATGTCGCTCTACAATCCCCGCACCCGCCGCAGCGAGCGCGTCTCGCGTCTCGTGCTGATGCGCGCCATGGATCGCGAGGAAATCGAACTCGCCTACTCGGGTGACATTTGTGCGCTCGTTGGCGTCAAGGACGTCATCACGGGCGACACGCTCTGTGATGAGGATTTCGATATTCGTCTCGAGCCGCCGTCCTTCCCGGAGCCGGTCATCTCGATGTCGATCGAGCCGAATTCCAAGGCCGACCAGGAGAAGATGGGCAATGCCCTCCAGCGCCTTGTCGCCGAGGATCCGACCCTCCGGGTCAAGACCGACACGGACACGGGCCAGGTCATTCTCGCCGGCATGGGCGAGCTTCACCTCGACATCATCCGCGACCGCATGAAGCGCGAGTTCAAGGTCGAGGCGACCGCGGGCAAGCCGCAGATCGCCTACCGCGAGACGATCACCCGCCCGTCCGAGGCCGAGGGCAAGTTCATCCGCCAGTCGGGCGGCAAGGGCCAGTACGGCCACGTCGTCGTCAAGATGGAGCCGAACGAAAAGGGCAAGGGCATCGAGGTCATCAACGAGATCGTTGGTGGCGCGATTCCGAAGGAATTCATCAAGCCCTCGACGGAAGGCATCCTCGAGGGTGCGAACAATGGCGCGGTTGCCGGCTACCCGGTGGTCGACGTCAAGGTCAGCATCATCGACGGCTCGTTCCACGAGGTCGACTCGTCGGAACTCGCGTTCAAGATGGCCGGCATCTTCGCCTTCAAGGAGGCGATGAAGAAGGCCAACCCGATCCTGCTCGAGCCGATCATGGGCGTCGAGGTCACCACCCCCGAGGAATACCAGGGCGACCTCATGGGCGACATCAACCGTCGCCGCGGCCAGATCCAGGGCATGGAGAACAAGGCGGGCGCCTGCATCATCAACTCGCACATCCCGCTCGAGATGCTCTTCGGCTACGTGACGGACATCCGCTCGCTGTCGAAGGGCCGCGCCAGCGCGTCCATCACGCCCTCCCATTTCGCCCAGGTCCCGAACGCGCTTCTCCAGAAGATCGTCGAGACGTCCACGAAAGCCCCGGCCCGCACCTAAACCTCGTTCTTTGCCACCCATGAAAGGTCAACGCATTCGCATCAAGCTCCAGGGCTTCGACTATCGTGTCATCGATCAGTCCGCCCTCGAGATCGTCGAGACCGCCAAGCGCTCCGGCGCCCGCGTCTCCGGTCCGATCCCGCTCCCGACGCGGGTCGAGAAGCTTTCGGTCAACCGTTCCCCGCACGTCGACAAGAAGTCGATGGAGCAGTTCGAGACGCGCACCCACAAGCGCCTCATCGATATCATCGAGCCGACCGCCCAGACGGTGGACGAGCTCAAGAAACTCAACCTCCCGTCCGGCGTCGATATCACGATCAACGTCTAACACTTTTAACCCACAACGTTAGCAGTTGCCTGTGTCCCGCCCCGCGGGACCGCCAGGTTCCGACTAATGTAGGTCGTTAAACGGAAACAATTCCACCTACCACTTAGCCCATGATCTCATCGCTTCTAGGTAAGAAGATCGGCATGACGCAGGTCTACGACAGTGCGAACTGTCTGGTCCCCGTCACCGTGGTTGAAGCCGGCCCCTGCGCCGTCGTTCAAGTCAAGACCACGGAAACCGACGGTTACAACGCCGTCCAGATTGGCTTCTCCACGAAGAAGGCCAAGAACGCCTCCAAGGGCGAGCGGCAGCACGCCGCCAAGGCCGGCCTGACTGACACGCCGCGCGTGCTCAGCGAGGTCCGCCTCGCCTCCGCCCCGACGCTGAAGGTCGGCGACGTCGTCACCGTCACGGCCTTCACCGAGGGCCAGCTGGTCGACGTCATCGGCATCACCAAGGGCAAGGGCTTCCAGGGTGTCGTCCGCCGCTGGCGCGTCGCCGGTGGTCCCGCCTCCCACGGCTCCATGTTCCACCGCCGCATCGGCGCGATCGGCATGCGCCAGACCCCCGGCCGCGTCTGGAAGAACCAGGCGATGCCCGGTCACATGGGCGGCGAAGCTCGCACGGTGCAGAACCTGCAGGTCGTGAAGATCCTCGCCGACAAGAACCTCATCCTGGTGAAGGGCGCGATCCCGGGCGCGAACGGTGACGATGTCATCGTCCGTGCCGCCATCAAGGGTCAGCCGAAAGCCAAGGCCTAACCCGGAGACCAACCGCCATGAAACTCACTGTCTTTAATTCCGAGGGCACCGCCAGCAGCGAAAAAGAGTTCGCCGGTCTGCCCGTGTTCGAGGGCGACAAGGGCCTCCAGGCCGTCAAGGAAGTCATCGTCGCCATCAACGCGAACAACCGTCAGGGCACGCATTCCACCAAGACCCGCGGCGAAGTCCGCGGCGGTGGCAAGAAGCCGTGGCGCCAGAAGGGCACCGGCCGCGCCCGGGCGGGCTCGATCCGCTCGCCGCTCTGGAGCGGTGGTGGTGTCGTGTTCGGCCCGAAGCCGCGCGACTACTCGAAGAAGATCAACGCCAAGGTGAAGCAGCTCGCGTTCAACCGCGCGCTCTTCGACCGCGCCTCCGCCGGCGAGATCGCCGTCATCGAGGCGTTCGCCCCGAAGGTGGCCAAGACGAAGGCCTTCAACGCCGTCGTCGGCCGCATCGCGCCGAAGGGCCGCGTGCTCCTCGTCGACGCCCCGTTCGCCGCCGAGACCGCCCGCGCCTCGCGTAACCTTGAGCGCGTCTCCCTCCAGGAGGCCGCGAAGCTCAACACCCTCGATCTCGCGCAGTACGCCAAGATCATCGTCAGCAGCAAGGCCCTCGAGGCCATCATCGCCCGCGTCAACGGAGGCAAAAACTGATGAACGCCGACAAGGTCCTCAAGCAGATGCTTCTCTCCGAGAAGTCGAACAAGCTCAGCTCCGAGCTCGGCCAGTACACCTTCGAGGTGTTCCGGTCCGCCAACAAGCACCAGATCGCCGAGGCCGTCGAGAAGACCTTCAAGGTCACCGTCCGCCGCGTGAACACCCAGAACTACCCGGGCAAGAACAAGCGCAGCCGCACCGGCCGCCCGAGCACGACCTCCGAGTTCAAGAAGGCCGTCGTGACCCTCAAGGCCGGCGACAAGATCGAGCTGCTCTAAGCCGACCCACCGGAGAAATCCCACCATGGCTATCCATTCCTTCCGTCCCCTCACGCCCGCCGGCCGCTTCACCTCGCTGAACAAGCAGACCGGGCTGTCGAAGAAGCGCCCGGAGCGCGCGCTCACCGAGAACAAGCACAAGACCGGTGGCCGCAATGTCTACGGCCGCGTGACCTCCCGCCATCGCGGCGGCGGCCACAAGCAGCTCTACCGCATCGTCGACTTCCGTCGCGATCTCCTCGACGTGCCGGCCAAGGTGCAGGCGATCGAGTACGATCCCAACCGCTCGGCGAACCTCGCCCTCGTGGCGTACGCCAACGGCGAGAAGCGCTACATCCTGGCCCCCGAGGGCCTGGCGGTCGGCGCGACGATCGTCGCCTCGAACAAGGCCACGACGAATGACTTCATCGTCGGCAACAACTTCCCGCTGGAGCTGATCCCGCCGTCGACCCTCGTCCACGCGGTGGAGCTGAACCCGGGCCGCGGCGCGCAGATCGCCCGCTCGGCCGGGGCCTCGCTCGAGCTCGTGGCGGTCGAGAACGGCCGCGCCCAGCTGAAGATGCCGTCCGGCGAACTCCGCCTCGTGCATCCGGCCTGCCGCGCCACGATCGGCGTCGTCGGCAACGGCGACCACAACAAGCAGTCGCTCGGCAAGGCCGGCCGCAGCCGCTGGCTCGGCCGCCGCCCGACCGTCCGCGGCATGGCGATGAACCCGGTCGACCACCCGAACGGTGGCGGCCAGGGCAAGTCGAAGGGTGGTGGCGGTCGCCAGCAGCTCGTCTCCCCGTGGGGCCAGCTCGCCAAGGGCTTCCCGACCCGCCGCCGTTCGAAGCTCTCGAACAGCATGATCATCCTCCACCACAACGGCCGCAAGCCGCGTGGCCAGAAGTAACCCTGACGCTTTCGCACCATGGCACGTTCCATCAAAAAAGGCTTCTTCGTTGACTACCACCTCCTCGAGAAAATCGAGAAGGCCGCCAAGGCCGGCGCCAAGAAGCCCATCCAGACCTGGTCCCGCCGTTCGACGATCACGCCCGACTTCATCGGGCACACGTTCAGCGTGCACAACGGCAAGGCGTTCGTCGCCGTCTACGTCACCGAGAACATGGTCGGCCACAAGCTCGGCGAGTTTGCCCCGACGCGCGTGTTCAAGGCGCACGGCGGCATGACCCGCAAGGAAATCTAGGCCGTCATCCTCTTAACCAAGCCCACCAAGAAAACCAAAAGGGCAGGGCCCCGCGTCGCGGGTGCTGCTGTCGCCGTTACCGGAATCATCACCACCATGGACGTTCAAGCCCTCACCCGCTACGCGCGCATGTCGCCCAAGAAGATGCGCGAAGTGGCCAACACCATCACCGGTCGCAAGGCCCCGGAGGCCGTCGACTATCTGCTGCTCATCCCGCGGAAGTCGGCCCGCCTCATCGCGAAGACGCTGAAGAGCGCCATCGCGAACGCCGAGAACAACAACAACCTCTCGGCCGACAACCTCACGGTGAAGACCGCCGTCATCGAGTGCGGCCCCGTGCTCAAGCGGTTCAAGGCCGGCGCGCGCGGCAGCGCGATGCCCCGCCGCAAGAAGATGTCGCACATCCGCATCGTCCTCACCGACGGCAACTCCAACTAATTCCACCCATGGGCCAAAAGACCAATCCCACCGGCTTCCGCCTCGCCGTCCGCCGCAACTGGCAGTCCCGCTGGTTCGCGAAGAAGAAGGATTTTTCCAAGCTCCTCCTCGAGGACCAGGTGATCCGTGAGAAGCTCATGGAGAAGCTGAAGCAGGCCTCGGTGCCGCGCATCTTCATCGAGCGCGCCTCGAACCGCGTCCGCGTCAAGATCTACACCGCCCGCCCGGGCATCGTCATCGGCCGCAAGGGCCAGGAGATCGAGAAGATCAAGGACGAGCTCGCGAAGCTCACCGGCAAGGAGATCCTCCTCGATATCCAGGAGGTCAAGAAGCCCGAGATCGAGGCCCAGCTCGTGGCCGAGAACGTCGCGCTCCAGCTCGAGCGCCGCATCGCGTTCCGCCGCGCCATGAAGAAGGCCGTGGAAATGGCCATGACCCTCGGCGCCGAGGGCATCCGTATCCAGTGTTCGGGCCGCCTCGGCGGCGCCGACATCGCGCGCCGCGAGTGGCAGCGCAAGGGCCGCGTGCCGCTGCACACCCTCCGCGAGAACATCGATTACGGCTTCTTCGAGGCCCACACCGTCTACGGCAAGATCGGCGTCAAGTGCTGGATCTGCAAAAAGGAGTCCGACAACAACTGAGCCTGAGCGGCCGGGTGCCAGCCTGAGCCGCCTGATTCAAATCCTTATCTCAATCATCGCCTAAAAGCTCATCACCCAAGGCCGTCCAGCTGAACGCTGACGGCTGAAAGCTGACAGCTCCCATCATCATGGCTCTCGCACCCGCCCGCACCAAGTTCCGCAAATCCCAGAAGGGTTCCCGTTCCGGGAACGCCAAGCGCGGCAACACCCTCGCCTTTGGCGAATTCGGCCTCCAGTCGCTGACCCGCGGCCCGATGACCGGCCAGCAGATCGAGGCGGCCCGCGTCACGATCTCCCGCCACCTCAAGCGCAAGGGCAAGCTCTGGATCCGCGTGTTCCCGCACAAGCCCGTCACCAAGAAGCCCGCCGAGACCCGCATGGGCCAGGGCAAGGGCCCGGTCGAGTTCTACGTCGCCACCATCAAGCCCGGCGCCGTCCTGTTCGAGCTCGCCGGCGTGCCCGCCACCGTCGCGAAGGAGGCCTTCCGCCTCGCCGACGCCAAGCTGCCCTTCCACTGCCGCTTCATCGCGCGCGAGGGCGCCGTCACCTGATCGGCCAGCCTTTAAAAACGTCCTGCCATGACTTCCAAAGAAATCCGCGAACTCGCCCCGAACGAGATCACCACGAAGATCCGCGAGCTCCGCGACCAGCTGGTCCAGCTCCGGATGCGCAAGCAGACCGGCCAGATCGAGAAGCCGCACCTCCTCCGCGAGTACCGCAAGGACATCGCGCGCCTCGAGACCGTCCTCAACGAAAAGAAACGCAAGGCCGTCGCCGCCTGATCCATCCACGATTTCAAATTTACGAACTGCGATCGGCGCCGCCGCCGTCGGGAAAATCGTAAATCGTAAATCCAAAATCTAACATCCACTGTCCCATGTCCTCCGCCTCTTCCGGTTCGCGTAACACGCGCAAGACCCAGATCGGCTTCGTCAGCAGCCGCTCCGGCGACAAGTCCGTCAAGGTCACCATTGACTACAAGACGCCGCACCCGCTCTACCACAAGGTCGTCAACCGCCAGACCGTCCTCCACGTCCACGACGAGAAGAACGAGACCAAGGTCGGCGACAAGGTCGAGGTCATGGAGACCCGCCCGCTCAGCCGCCTGAAGCGCTGGCGCGTCGTGTCCGTGGTCGAGGCCGCCGTCGCCGATGTCGGCGCCGCCATCTCCGAGAAGGATGTGGCCGAGAACGTTCCCACCAAAACCAAGGCCTGAGCGCCTGCCTAAACCACCTTCATTCGGAGGTTCGCCATGATTCAACTTCGCTCCATTCTCGACGTCGCCGACAACACCGGCGCCCGCAAGGCTGCCATGATCAGCCGCAAGGGCCAGATCACGGACACCGCCGCCGTGGGCGACATCATCACCGTCCACATCAAGCAGAGCTCCACCGAAGCCACCGTGAAGAAGGGCGAGGTCGCCAAGGCCGTCGTCGTCCGCACCAAGGCCCCGGTCCGCCGCCCGGACGGTTCCTACCTGCGCTTCGACAGCAACGCGATCGTCCTCATCGACGCGACGAACAACCCGCGCGGCACGCGCATCTTCGGCCCGGTCGCCCGCGAGCTCCGCGCCAAGAATTTCATGAAGATCATCTCGCTCGCCCCGGAGGTTCTCTAACCATGGCCACCAAGTTTCACGTCAAGCGCGGCGACGCCGTCGTCGTCATCTCCGGTTCCCACAAGGGCAAGTCGGGCAAGATCCTCGAGATCCTGGCCGGCACCTCCCGCGCCCGCGTCGAGGGCGTCGCCATGATCAAGCGGCACCTCAAGAAGTCGCAGGAGCACCCGCAGGGCACCATCGCCGAGCGCGAGGGTTCCGTGCACATCTCCAACCTGATGCTCCAGTCGGTTTACGACGCCAGCAAGCGCAAGAAGGCGACTGCCTGACGTCCCGATTGCACGCTTGCCAAACCGTCCGCCGGCCTGCGTTACTGATCCCTTTTCCATCCACTAACTCACTCACCACGCCTCCGGGTCGGTAATCCGGTCGCATCTACCATGAGCTACGTTCCCACTCTCAAAAAAGCCTACGCCGAGCAGGTCATCCCCGAGCTCGTCAAGAGCCGCGGCTACAAGAACAAGCACCGGGTGCCGAAGCTGGTTAAGATCAGCCTCAACAGCGGCATCGATTCGGACGCCGACAAGAACCAGATCGCCGACGTGCAGCGCGACCTCGGCCTCATCGCCGGCCAGAAGCCCGTTCTCGCCAGGTCCCGCAAGGCCATTGCGAACTTCAAGCTCAAGCCCAATCAGGTCGTCGGCTGCCACGTCACGCTCCGCGGCAACGCCATGTGGGAGTTCCTCTACCGCCTCATCGCCGTCGCCCTCCCGACCATCCGCGACTTCCGCGGCACGTCCCCGAAGCTCGACGGCCAGGGCAACTACAACATCGGCATCACCGACTTCACCATCTTCCCGGAGATCACCGTGGAGAACGTGAAGAAGACCATGGGCCTCGACATCACGATCGTGACGACCGCCGAGACCGACGACGAGGGCCGCGAGCTGCTCCGCCTGCTCGGCATGCCCTTCCGCCGCTCCGAGGGCGCCCAGAAAACCCACGCCGCCTAACCCTTTTTCTCCCGGCCATGCCCAAGACCTCCGCCATCGAGCGCAACCAGAAGCGCATCCGCCTCAGCACCAAGCACGCCGCCAAGCGCGCCGAGCTCAAGGCGATCCTCGCGAACCCGGCCACGACCGATGCCGAGTTCTTCGCCGCCCAGAAGAAGCTGGCCAAGCTGCCGCGCAATTCTTCCAAGGTCCGCATCCGCAACCGCTGCTCGCTCAGCGGCCGCCCGCGCGGCTACATCGGCAAGTTCGGCGTCTCGCGTATCACGTTCCGTGAGCTCGCCCTCGCCGGCAAGATCCCGGGAGTCACGAAATCCTCCTGGTAAACCCTTTGGCCCACGGGGGTCGGATATGACCCGCGCGGCCCCAACCCAAGCAACATCCATCCATGACCGATCCGATCAGTGACTTCCTGACCCGCCTGCGCAATGCGTCCAAGGCCGGTCTCGCCGAGTGCTCCTCCCCGCACTCCAAACTGCGCGTGGCGATTGCCGCGATCCTCAAGGCCGAGGGCTACGTGTCTGACTACAAGGACGGCACCGACGCCCAGGGCCACAAGACCCTCGTCGTGACCATGAAGTACGTCGCCGGCTCGCCCGCGATCACCGGCCTCGTCCGCGTGTCCACGCCCGGCCGCCGCCTGTACTACTCGTACACCGAGATCCCGCGCGTGCTGAACGGCCTCGGAATCAGCATCCTTTCCACGTCCAAGGGTCTCCTGAAGGACCAGGACTGCCGTCGCCTGAAGGCCGGCGGTGAACTGCTCTGCAACGTCTGGTAACCCGCTGCCACCATGAGCCGCATCGGCAAACAACCCGTTTCCATTCCCGACAAGGTCAAGGTCACCGTCAACCAGGGCACCGTCCTCGTCGAGGGTCCCAAGGGCAAGGTCCAGAAAACCTTCAATCCCGCCGTCAAGGTCACCGTGGGTGACAAGAAGGTCACGTTCGCTCCGACGGACGAGTCCCGCTTCGCCAACGCCATGTACGGCACCGCGCGCTCGATCGTCGCGGGCATGGTGAAGGGCGTGACCGAGGGTTACACCAAGGAGCTCGAGATCCAGGGCGTCGGCTTCAAGGCCAACCTCAAGGGCAAGCAGCTCGACCTCGCGCTCGGCTACTCGCACCCGATCCTGATGGACATCCCGGAGGGCATCAAAGTCACCGTCACCGACCAGACCAAGCTCAAGGTCGAGGGTGCGGACAAGCAGCTCGTCGGCGCCATCACCGCGGAGATCCGCGGCTACTACCCGCCGGAGCCCTACAAGGGCAAGGGCGTCCGCATCGTCGGCGAGCGTGTTCGCCGCAAGGAAGGCAAGACCGTCGCCTAACGCCAACCACCACTCTTCGGGGTCCACCCATGAATACCATTCGCAAAGCCCATCTCCTCCAGAACCGCCGCTGGAGAATCCGCAAGAAGGTCGTCGGCACCGGCGCCCGCCCGCGTCTCAGCGTGCGTTTCACCGCCAAGCATGCCTATGCGCAGGCGATCGACGACGACAAGGGCGCCACGCTCGTGTTTCTCGGCACGCTCGATGCCGACCTCCGCAAGCAGAAGCTGAAGGCCAATCTCGCCGGGGCCAAGGCCCTCGGCACCGCCTTCGCCGCCAAGGCGAAGGCCGCCGGCATCGCCTCGGTCGTCTTCGACCGCAGCGGCGCCCGCTATCACGGTAAAGTCAAAGTGTTCGCCGACGCCGCGCGCGAAGGTGGTCTCAAGTTCTAATCCCTGCCCATGAGCACCGAATCTACGTCCGCTTCCGCCACGCCCGCCCCCTCGGCCAGCCCGTCCGCTCCCGCTCCCTCCCGCGAGCCCCGCGACTTCCGCGGCAACCGCGGTCCGCGCCGCGATTCCGCCGGCGGTCCCCGCCGCGAT
>DAOQKI010000081.1:0-17532 GCA_035334485.1 Opitutaceae bacterium | reverse complement strand
CAGCTCAGCACGGCACTGGCCGAGGTCGCGCGGCTGCGCACCGAGAACGCCGCGCTCGCGGCGTCGGTCCGCGCGCTGCAGGGCGACAAGGCCGGGCTCGAGCGTCGCCTGGCGGGCGGCGCGTCGACCACGGACCGGGCCAGCCAGCTTGAGAAGGAGAACGCCGCGCTGCGCGAGCAGGTGCAGTCCACAAATCGCCGGGTGACGGAGCTGCAGTCGGCCGTGGCCGCGGCGCGGACCGCCGCCAAGCCCGCTGGCGAGGATCCCGCGGCGGTGGCCGAATTGCGTGGCCGCATTGATCGCCTCCAGCAGGACAACGAGGCGCTGCTGGCCCGCGTGAAGGACGCGAACGACACCGCGACCCGCCTCTCGGCCGACAACGCCCGGCTCGTGAAGGGCTCCTCCGAATCCGGCGGCGACGCCGCCCGGGTGGCCATGCTGGCCGCGGACAACGCCCGGCTCAACGACGAGATCAAGCGGTCGACCGCCGAGCTTGGAAATCTTTACCGCCAGCTCCGCAGTGCCCAGTCCAAGCTGTCGAAGGCCGAAGAATCCGCGAAGCCGGCGCCGGCCCCCGGCGCCACGGACGCCGCCCTTGCCGCCCTCCAGGCCGAGAACGCGAAGCTGAAACAGGACCTCGCCGACGGCACGAACACGCTGCAGGACCTCCGCGGCCAGTTGGCGGCCGCCGACCAGGCCCGGTCCGCGCTGAACGAGCGGAGCCAGAAACTCGAGCAGCAGGTCGCCGCGCTCCGGAGCCGTCCCGCCGCTGACCCGGCGGAGGCCGACCGCCGGGCGCGCGCCGAGGAAGCGCTGGCCCGCGCCCAGCAGGATCTTGTCGCGTCGCGTCGCGAGACCGAGGAACTCCGCGCCCGCGCCGACGGGGCCGAGGCCAATCTCCGCGTGCAGGCGGCCCGCTTCCAGGACCAGCTCAAGGAGGCGCGGATGACCGCCGCCTCGGCCGCCACGCAGACCGCCGAGCAGGCCCTCAAGACGAAGCTGGCCGACGCCCAGGCGCAGATCGCCGCGCTGACCAAGGCGAATGCCGACCTGCAGGCGAAGGCCGCGACCCTGGCCGCCGCGCCCGCCGCGACGAAGGGTGATTCCGCCGAGGCCGCCAAGCTCAAGTCCGACCTGGCTTCCGCGACGAAGGCCGCCACCGCGGCCACGGCCGAGGCCGAGCGGCTGGCGGCGCAGGTGAAGCAGCTGACGCAGCAGCAGGCGGAGCTGGCCCGCGCCAACCAGGATCTGGTCACGCGCAACGACGAGCTCACCGCCCAGACCCAGAAACTGCAGGCGCAGCGTCAGGCGGCCGGCCGCTCGTCCGCCGAGATCGACCAGCTCAAGGCCGCGCTCGCCGCCGCCGAGCGGGCCCAGGCCGCGGCGAAGGACGACCTCGCGAAGCTCACCGCCCAGTTCAACGAGGCCCAGAAGTGGGGCGCGTCCGTGACCGCCGCCAACGAGGAGCTCGCCGGCAAGAACGACGCCCTCACCACGCAGGTGAAGAAACTCCAGGGTGAATTGGATGCGGCCGGCAAGGCCGGGACCGACACCGGGCTCTTGAAGACCGCGCTGGGCGCCGCTCAGCAGGCCGCGTCCGCCGCGCAGACCGACGTCACCAATCTCACCCGGGCCAATCGCGAGCTGGGCACGAAGATCGACGAACTCACCGCCGAGGCGCAGCGCCTCCGGGCCCAGCAGGCCGTCGCCGGCCGCGCCACCGCCGAGGTCGAGCAGCTGAAGACCGCGCTGGCGGCTGCGCAGCAGGCGCAGGCCACGGCCCGCGACAACGTCACCCGTCTCACCCAGCAGAACCAGGACCTGGCGACGAAGGTCGACCAGCTGACCGCCCAGGCGCAGACCTTGCAGGCGCAGCAGGCTGGTGCCGGGCGCTCGGCGACCGAGCTGGCGCAGTTGAAGACCGCGCTGGCCGCCGCCCAGGACCAGTTGGGCCGGACGCAGGCCGAGCTGGAGGCAACGAAGCAGACGGCGCTGACCGCCGCCGCGGCCCGCTCGGATCTCGAGTCGAGGCTCGCCGCGGCGCAGTCCGACGCCGCCGGGCTGAAGGTCGCGAACCAGAAACTCACGACCGAGAACCAGCGCCTCGCGGCGCGGCCCGACGGCACCGCCGACCGCGAGACGGCGACGAAGTTGGCGGCGCAGCTTGATGCCGCGAACCGGGCGCTGGAGGAGAGAAACGCGTCGATCGCCGGTTTGGCGGCGACGAACGACTCGCTGCAGAAGGATCTCGAGGTGGCCAAGCAGAGCACCGCCGCCGCCCTCGCGGCCCAGGCGGCCGCGGCGAAGAACACGGCCGGCGATGCGCTCAAGCTCGAGCTGCAGACCGTGCAGGACCAGGTGCGCACGCTTGAGGCGCAGCTCGACGACGAGCGGAAGCACTCGGCGCAGGAAATCTCCACGCTGGCGGGCCAGCTGCAGCGTTCCCGCGAGGCCAACAAGTCGCTCGCCGAGGCCAACCGCGTTCTCCTCGAGGCCAAGAGCGCGGACGAGGCCGTCCCGAGCGCCGAGCTGAATTCCCTGAACGCCAAGGTGCGCAACCTCACGGGCGAACTCGAGCGCCTGCGCGGCGAGACGCAGCGACTCACGACCGAGAACGACCGGCTGGCGGACGAGAAGCAGACGGCCGAGCGCCTGGCCGCGGAGGCCAAGAAGGCGGCCACCGCGCCTGCCGCGGCGTGGGCGCAGGAGCGCGAGGGGCTGGGGCGGCAGCTGGACGACCTGATGGCCAAGGTCGCCGATGCCGACCGCCGGCTCGCGCTGGGCAAGCAGTCGGAAACCGACAACCGCAAGGCCCTCCAGAATCTCCAGGCAGAACTCGACAAGGCGCATGCCGAGACGGCCGCGCTGCAGGCCCGGCTCACCGAGTCCGACAAGGCCGTCGAGCAGCACAACGGCAGCGTGGCCGAGCTGACCGACCTAAACGCGAAGCTGACCGCCGAGCGCACTACGCTGCAGGCGCAGCTGGCTCAGGCGCGGCAGGCGCTCGAGGCCGCCGGCCGCGACAGCTCCGCCAAGGCGGATACCGTAGCCCAGCTCACCAGCGCGAACGACCAGCTCCAGGCGCAGGTCAAGGATCTCGCCGACAAGGTGGCCGCGGCCCAGGCGGACAAGACTCAGGCCGCGCAGAACGCGACTGAGGTGGCGAACCTGCGCACGCAGCTCGCGGCCGCGCAGGCCAAGCTGACCGAGTCCGACAAGGCGGTCGACCAGCAGGGGGCGACCGTGGCCGAGCTCACGGAGGCGAATCAGCACCTGACGAGCGAGCGCGAGGCGCTCAGGAAGCAGCTGGACGACCAGGCAACCCAGCTGGCTGCGCTGAAGGCGGACAGCGACAAGCTCGCCCAATCCGAGCAGGCGCGCATCACGGCCGAGCAGCGGGCCGCCGCGCTGGCCACCATCACGAGCCAGCTCACCGCGGCCCAGCGCGACAACGCCAGCCTGCGGGCGGACAATGCCCGGCTGACCGAGACGCTGCAGTCGGTCGACCGCGACCGCTCGGCACGGATCGCGCAGCTGCAGCAGGAGAATGCCGCGATTTCCGCCCGCCTGCGCCAGGCGCAGGGCACGCTGGACTCGATCGCCAACGCGGCGCGCGTGCTGAACGGCGGCGCGTTGCCCCAAGTTGCGTCGTCCGGCCAGGTGCCGATCCGGCCGGCTTCGGCCTCGCCGGTCTCTGCCGCTCCGGAAAACCGTTACCACGTCGTGCAGGAAGGCGACTCGTTGACCCGCATCAGCGTGCGGTACTACGGCACCGCCCAGCGCTGGAACGAGATCTACGACGCCAACCGCGACCTGCTGCGCGGCGAGAACGCGCTGCGGCCGGGCCAGCGCCTGAAGATTCCGTAAGGGCAGGACAGGGTTCCGGTTTTTCCGGGACAGGAAAATCCTGCGGAAGTCCGGTTCAACCAAACGGCTGCAATCACGCCAATTACGCGTGCGCGTCGTGAATTTTCTGGGTGGGAACAAAAAAAAGTCTCGACGGCACGCGTGGGCCTTTCATCGTTCGCCTCGCATCAGGAACGAATTGGCCCTCCACAAGCCAGTTCTGCCAACCGGGCCGGGAGCGGCCACGGTGGATCGGGTCCCGCCAGTCGGGGATCCGGATGTGCGGGACCCGCGAGGGTGCCGAACCAAGAACGCTCCCGAAGACGAGACCGACCTGATGCCCAGGTCGGTTTTTTGTTTTCACAGCCTGATGCGCGAAACTGCCAACCACAGATCACGCATCATGTCCAACCTCACCAAACTCCCCGGAATCCGCGTCGACGCGGCCAATCCGAACCATCACCTGTGGGACAACCACGGGACCTGGTTCCTGCACTACACGGTGCACCCGACTCCTTTCACGAAGGAGCGCATCCGCCGGTCACTCGGCACCAAGGACGTCAAGGTCGCCCGGGAGCGCCGCGACGCTTTCTTCGCCCACCTCGCCTCGGAGGCCTCAAAGGCCACCGTGACGACCGGTGCGCGCAAGGAAGCCGCCGCATGATTCCCGGCAATCGCTCAATCCGGTTCGCCCGCACCAGCGCCAGCCCGGATTCCGCCCCGGCGGAGTCCCGGCCCGTCGCCAACGTGCTTCTCGACGAGCAGCCGATCCCGGTCGGCCAGATCGTCGAACGCGGACCGTCGTGGGTCTACGTTCTCGCCGATGGCCGGTCCTCCGGCCTCACGAGCACCGAGTCCCGTCAGGACCTCGAATGGCAGGTCGTGCTCTACCATCTGGGCACCCTGAATGGCGCCAAGGCCGACACCGAGCCGGTGTCGCTGCCGATCGCCATGTGACGCGGCGCCGCCGGGCTGGGGCCGATTGACGGTCCGGCCCGGTTTGGCCGTTACCTGGAAGCAGGAAAGAGACGCCGCAGTCCGGTCTCGGACGCTTCGGCCACGCCGCGCTCGGTGATGAGCCCGGTGACCAGCCGCGCCGGCGTGACGTCGAAGGCGGGATTGCCGGCCGGGCTGCCCTCGGGGACCACGGCCACGGTCGCAACCGAGCCGTCGGCCAGGCGTCCGCTGAGATGAGTGACCTCGCGCGCCGAGCGCTCCTCGATGGGAATCTCGCGGACGCCGTCGCGGATCGTCCAGTCGATGCTCGGCGAGGGCACGGCGGCGTAGAACGGCACGCCATTGTCCCGCGCGGCAAGCGCCTTGAGGTAGGTCCCGATCTTGTTGCACACGTCGCCGGTGGCGGTGGTGCGGTCGGTGCCGACGATCACGAGGTCCACCTGGCCGTGCTGCATCAGGTGACCGCCCGCGTTGTCGGCGATCACGGTGTGCGGCACGCCGTGGTTGAGCAGTTCCCAGGCGGTGAGACTGGCGCCCTGGTTGCGAGGCCGGGTTTCGTCGACCCAGACATGGACGGGCAGGCCGGCGTCGTGCGCAGCGTAGATGGGCGCAGTGGCGGTGCCGACATCCACGGTTGCGAGCCAGCCGGCGTTGCAATGGGTGAGGACATTGACGCGGCCGCCGGGGCGGCGGGCCGCGATTGCCTGGAGCAAGGGCAGGCCGGCGGCGCCGATCGCGCGGTTGAGGGCGACATCCTCGTCGCAGATCTCGACCGCGAGGGCGCGGGCCGCGGCGGCGCGCTGGGCGACGGGCAGAGGTGACACGCGGGCGCGAACCCGATCGAGGGCCCAGCGCAGGTTCACCGCCGTGGGCCGGGTGGCGAGCAGGGTGGCGTGGGCACGCTCGAGCGCGGCGTCGGAAGCGTCGGCGCGGAGGGCGAGCCACATGCCCCACGCGGCGGTAGCGCCGATGAGGGGGGCGCCGCGCACGAGCATGGCGCGGATCGCGTGCGCGGCCTCGTCGAGCGAACCCAAGCGGGCCGTGACGAAGACGTGCGGCAGGCGCGTCTGGTCAATGATCTCGACCGCCGCGCCATCCGCCGCCGGCCAGATCGTGCGAGTGGGGCGGCCGAGGACGTTCATGCCATTGCGGATTGCGGATCGCGAATTGCGGATTGGTCAAGTCCGGGCGGCGCGGTGCTGGAAGACTGGCTGCTCCGTCTTCCAATCCGCGATCCGCAATTCGAAATCCGCAATCAGGAGAGCTTCACTCCCCGGGTGCTGGCGGCGCGCAGGAGGGCGTCGGCCATGTCGGACGGGGTGACTGCGACCTCGATGCCGCATTCCTTGAAGATGGCGATCTTGGCGGCGGCGGTGTCTTCCTTGCCGCCGATGACGGCGCCGGCGTGGCCCATGCGGCGGCCCGCGGGGGCGGTGGCGCCGGCGATGAAGCCGGCGACCGGCTTCTTGCAGTGGGCCTTGATCCAGCGCGCGGCCTCGACCTCGGCGTTGCCGCCGATCTCGCCGATCATGATGATGCCATGCGTCGCGGGGTCGTCGTTGAACATCTTGATCACATCGAGATGCGACGTGCCGTTGACCGGATCGCCGCCGATGCCGACGCAGGTGGTCTGGCCGATGTTCTTGACCGTGAGCTGCCAGACGGCCTCGTAGGTGAGCGTGCCGGAGCGCGAGACGACACCGACGTGGCCCTGCTTGTGAATGTAGCCGGGGGCGATGCCGATGCGGCAGCCGCCTTGCGAGTCCTTGCCGGGCCCGGGGGTCACGAGACCGGGGCAGTTCGGGCCGACCAGGCGCGTGTGCTTGCCGGCCATGGCGCGCTTCACGCGGACCATGTCCTTGATCGGGATGCCCTCGGTGATGGCGACGGCGAGGTCGAGCCCGGCGTCGGCGCACTCGAGGATCGCGTCAGCGGCGAACGGGGGCGGGACGAAGATGGCCGACACGGAGGCGCCGGTGGCCTTGGCGGCGTCGGCGACGGAGTTGAAGATCGGCACCTTGTGGCTGCCGTGCTCGAAGAACTGGCCGCCCTTGCCGGGCGTGACGCCGGCGACGACCTGGGTGCCGTAGTCGAGGGAGAGCCGCGTGTGGCGCGCACCGAATTCGCCGGTGATGCCTTGGATGAGGATCTTCGTTTCGGGAGTGATCAGAATGCTCATGAGAGTAGCGGGTAGCGAGTAGCGGGTAGTGAGTAGGGAAGGGTGGAGCGTTGGGCGCGGGTGCGAGCAGCGGTGGCGGGAGGAGTGGGGCGGATGCTCGCTACTCGCTACGCGCTACACGCTACTCCAAAAATCAGGCCACGAGCTTCACGATCTTCTGCGCGGCGTCGGCCATGGAGTCGGCCGAGACGAGCTTGAGACCGCTGGCGGCGAGGGTGGCCTTGCCGGCGATGACGTTGTTGCCCTCGAGACGGACGACGAGCGGGAGCTTGAGCCCGACCTCCTTGACCGCCTCGACGATGCCCTGGGCGATCACGTTGCAGTCCATGATGCCGCCGAAGATGTTCACCAAGATGCCCTGGACGTTCTTGTCGCCGAGGATGATCTTGAACGCCGCGACGACCTGTTCCTTGGTGGCGCCGCCGCCGACGTCGAGGAAGTTGGCCGGGGTGCCGCCGAAGTGCTTGATGATGTCCATCGTGCTCATGGCGAGGCCGGCGCCGTTGACGAGGCAGGCGATGTTGCCGTCGAGCGCGATGTAGCTGAGCGAGTGCTTCGAGGCCTCGATCTCCTTCGGGTCCTCCTCGTTCAGGTCGCGGAGCGAGACGAGCTCGGGGTGACGGAAGAGGGCGTTGTCGTCGAAGGCCACTTTGGCGTCGAGGGCGAGGACCTCGCCCGTCGGGGTGGTGATGAGCGGGTTGACCTCCACCATCGAGGCGTCGGTCTCCCAGAAGCAGGTGTAGAGGTTGCGGATGAGCTTGCCGGCGTTCTTCGCCTCGTTGCCGGTGAGGCCCAGCTTGAAGATCAGCTCGCGCACCTGGTAGTCGGCGAGGCCGTAGGCGGGGTCGATGAAGACCTTGGTGATCTTCTCCGGGGAGTCGTGGGCGACCTTCTCGATCTCCACGCCGCCCTCGGTCGAGGCGACGATGACGGGACGCGACGTCGTGCGGTCGAGGAGGATGGCGAGGTAGTACTCCTTCTTGATGTCGCTCGCGACGGTGAAGTACACGGTCTGGACCTTGCGGCCGGCGGGGCCGGTCTGGAGGGTGACGAGCGTGTTGCCGAGCATCTTGCCGGCCATCTCCTTGGCCTCGTGCTTGGTCTTGCAGAACTTCACGCCGCCCTTGAAGCCGTCCGTGAACGTGCCCTTGCCGCGTCCGCCGGCGTGGATCTGCGACTTCACCATCGTCGGACCCTCGGGGAGTTCGGCGAGCGCGTTGATAAAGTCCTCGGGGGTCTTGGCGGGGGCGCCCTTCGGCACCGGCACGCCAAACTTCTCGAACAGGGCCTTGGCCTGATACTCGTGGATGTTCATGGGAAAGAGGCGGCCAGTAAGCCAGAAGGCGCCCGGGATAGGCACGAAAAAAAGCGGCCCGGCCGGACGGTCAGAAGGCTTTGAACCACGGCTAATCCGAGGCGTAAGTCGGGGCGCCTCAACCTACTGTGCCGGAGACCGTCCGGCCCGGCGCGAGGTGGGCGAACCCTTTCGCCGCAGGCACTTCGATGGTTGCGCGGCCCGCCCACGCTCGGCAGGCTCCGGCCCATGCAATCCCACGAGGTGCTGCGGGAGGTGTTCAAGAAGACGAGCGCGAAGCAGATCGCGTCGGACCTCGGTCTGTCGCTGTCGCTGATCTACAAGTGGACCGAGCCGCCGGCGGACGACGCCGGCAGCGGCTCGAACAATCCGCTCGACCGGGTGGGCCAGCTCATCCGCACGACCAGCGATGCGCGCATCGCCCAGTGGGTCGCGGAACAGGCGGGCGGCTTCTACATCCGCAACCCCTCGCAGATCGAGCACCCGGGCCAGCTGATCCCGATCACGAACGACATCGTGCAGGACTTCGCCGACATGCTCGCGACCATCGCCTCGTCCGCGGCCGACAACAAGGTCACGCCCGAGGAGGCCAAGAAGATCCGCGCCCGCTGGGAGGATCTCAAGAGCGTGACCGAGGGTTTCGTGCGCGCCTGCGAGGGCGGCAACTTCGGCGAGGCCGCCGAGCGCGCCGCCGCCCGGAAAACCGGCTCCGCCTGAGCCCGTCCGGCTGCGCGGAGCGCGCTGGACCCGCCGCCACCAGGGCCAACCTTCGTGCCCTTGGTGCCCTTCGTGGCCAGATCGACCCGGTCGCAGACCCGCGTGCCGAATTCAGATCCGCCAGAACGGATGCTGAGTTAAGTCGGCGCGGGCGCGCAGGTGCCAGACGGCGAATTCCTCGTCGCCGAAGCCCTTGAGCCGAACCAGCTCGCGGTCCGTGCCCAGCACGGGGCCGTGTTCCTCGAGCAGAGCGGCGACCGCGGCATCGGCGCGGACGGTGTCCGACAGGATGATGTCGTCGCCTGAGGCCTGCGCGCAGAGGCGGGCGGCGAGGTTCACGGTCGTGCCGGAGTAGTCGAGCCGCTCGTTCTGGTTGATCGCGATGCACGGGCCATGATGCAGGCCCGCCTTGAGCACGAGCGGATGTGGCGCATGCGCGGCCCGGATGCCGGCCGGCAGGGGCGCGTTTTCCGGCCGGGCCAGCAATTGCTGGGCGCGGACCAGCGCGCGCAGGGCGGCCGCGGGCTGCGGGAACACGGCCATCACGGCGTCGCCCATCGTCTTCACGATCGCGCCGCCCTCCGGCGCGATCGCGGCCCGCAGCACCTCGAAATGGGTCAGCACGCGGCCGAACGCCGGGGCGTCGCCGATGTCCTTGTAGAGCCGCGTGGAGTTCTTCAGGTCCGTGAAGGCGACGGTCAGGGCGCCGACCGAGACCTGGCTTCCCGGGCGGAGCACCTCGCGCGAAAACAGGTCGCGGAAAAGCTGCAGGGCCGTGACCTCGGCGGCGGTGGTGGACTGGTCGCTCCACTCCACGTGCTCCACGACTGCCAGGCGGGCCTCGGCCGCCGGGTTGGCCAGCGTGAGGCGACCGCCCGGGGCGAGCACGAGCTCGTCTCCCGCCACGGTCCCCAGGACGACCTCGGCCGCGGCGGGGGCGCCCGACTCGAGACGGATGGGCTGCGGCCGTGCCATCCCCGGGGCCCGCACCCGGTAGCGGCCGGGGCGCAGGGCCAGGACGAACTGCTGCCGGGACGCGGGGGCCACGCGTTGCTGCGCGACGACGTGGGGCGTGACCTGCGGTCCGCCGACGCAGTAGTCCAGGCGGGGCACGTCGCGGATCGCGCGGTTGGGGGTGAACGTCAGCTCGACCGACTCGTCGAAATTGGCCGTGAAATCGAGACGGCAGGTATCGCAATGCACCGCGGGCTCGAGCGCCCCGAGGGAGGTGACGGTGGCCTTGGCGCCGCGGCAGTGGGGGCAGAGCACGTCCCAGTGGAAGTCCAGCAGGCCGGTGCGGGTGGCGTGCAGGCACAACTGCAGCGTGGGCCGTCGCTCGGCGCGCCACTGGTCGGCGAGCGCGTAGGGCCGGATCTTCTGGCAGGCGAGGTCGTCGGCGCCGGTGACAAAATCAATCAGCCGGGACGTCAGCGAATCGGGTTGGCCGGCCTCGCGGGCCAGCCGGGTGCGGATGGTGTCGAGGCGGCCGCGCGCGCCGGCGACGAGCACGGGACGCTGGGCGAGCTGCGAGACGGCGAGGCCCCGGGAGGCGAACTCGTCGTAGCGGCGGAACACGCGCTCGGTCACGGCCCGCACCTGGCGTCCGATCGAGAACGGCAGGACGAGACGGCCGATCCAGCCCGACGGCAGCAGGCGCATCTCGTACGTGAGCCGGGTGCCGCCGTCGGCATGGGGGGCCAGTTCGCAGCCCATGATCATGCGGGCGACCGGGCCGCTGGAGTAGGCGCGATGCACGGAGAACCGCCAGGGCTCCTGCCATTCGAAGGCCTGCTCCTCCCAGTCGATCACGAGCCCCATCACCCGCGCCCGCAGGCGGCGGTGGGCGGACGGGCTGGGCAGCACCTCGACGGCGGGATAGCCGCAGTCGCGGTTGAAGCGATCCGTGTTGGAGACCAGCGGCCAGAGCGCCTCGGGGGGAGAGCGGAGGTCCCACGTCCAGCGAAACGTCTGTTCGGGCAGGGGCATGCCGAATGATACGCGCCGACCGACCGGATGGTTGCACCCCTGCCGGTCCCGGTCCCGCCCTAGGCGGGTTTCGCGGCGAGCAGCTGACGGGTGAGAAACGCGGCCTGAAGACTCGCGAGCTCCTTGAGGCCCTTTTGGGCGAGCGCGAGCAGGCCCTGCAGCTGCTCGGGTGAGAACGTGGATTCCTCGCCGCTGCCCTGGACTTCGACGAACTGGCCGCGCCCGGTCATCACGACGTTGGCGTCGACCTCGGCGTCCCGGTCCTCGAGGTAATTGAGGTCGAGCAGCTCGGCGCCGCCGCAGATGCCGACGCTGACGGCGGCGACGGAGTCGGAGAGCGGATTGTCGGCGAGGACCTTCTGGTCGAGCAGCCGCTGGATCGCGAGGCGGGTGGCGAGGTAGGCGCCGGTGATGGACGCCGTGCGGGTGCCGCCGTCGGCCTGGAGGACGTCGCAGTCGATCCAGAGCGTGTTTTCGCCGAGCTTCTGGAGATCGATCACGGCCCGGAGCGAACGGCCGATAAGGCGCTGGATCTCGACGGTGCGGCCGTCGAGCTTGCCCTTGGAGATGTCGCGCTGCTTCCGCTCGAGCGTCGAGTAGGGAAGCATCGAGTACTCGGCGGTGAGCCAGCCGCCCTTGACGCCCTGCTGGCGCATCCAACTCGGCACCTTGGGCTCGATGGTGGAGGCGCAGATGACGCGCGTGGCGCCGAACGACACGAGCACGGAGCCGGTGGCATGCGGCGCAATGCCGGCTTCAAAGCTGATCGGCCGAAGCTGAGCCGCCTGGCGGCCATCGGGACGGGAGGGCATGGGAGATTGGTAGTTGGTAGCTAGTAGCTAGTAGTTGGCATGCAATCGCAACGCCGGAAAACCCGGACGCGTTGGCCTACTCACTACTAGCTACCAACTACTGTCTACTGCCTCAGGTCGTCCGCCGTTCCTCGCGCTCGATGGGCTTGATGGGCTTGGTGGCGACGGTCGACTGCTGGGTCATGAACGAGATCAGCCGGTCGTTGAAATCCTTCGCGGGATCGTGGCCCATGCGCTTCAGCGCCTGGGTGAGCGCGGCGACCTCGACGAGGCGGGCCATGTCGCGGCCGGGGCGGACGTACAGCTCGATATGCGGCACCTTGAGGCCGAGGACCTCGTAGGTCTGCTCCTCGAGGCCGGTGCGCTCCTCGACCACCTCGGGGGTCCATTCCTGGAGCGAGACCACCATGTCGATGCGCTTCTCGAGGCGGATCGACTTCACGCCGAACATCTCGGCGACGTTGATGATGCCGATGCCGCGGCACTCCATCCAGCCGCGGTTCAGCGGGCGGGAGGTGGCCATGAGCTCGCGCTCGTCGAGAAGCTTGATGACGGTGAGGTCGTCCGCGACGAGGGAGTGGCCGCGCTCGATCAGCGCGAGGGCGCACTCGCTCTTGCCGACGCCGCTGGTGCCGCGGAGCATCACGCCGACGCCCTTGATGTCGAGGGTGGTGGCGTGCTCGGTCGTGCTCGGGGCGAACTCGTTGTCGATGCACAGCGTCGCGAGATTCACGAAGTTCATCGTGATCATCGGCGTGCGGAGGATCGGCAGGTTCATCTCCGCCGCGACGGCGAGCATCGGGTGCGGGGCGTTGTAATTGCGTGTGAGGATCAGGCACGGGATGTGCCGCTTGACCATCGCCTGGAGGATCTCGACCTGTGTGCGCTGGGGCAGCGTCTTCAGGTAGGTCATCTCGGCGGCGCCGAGGACCTGGATGCGTTTGTTCGCGAAATACTTGAAGAACCCGGTGAGCGCGAGCGACGGACGGTTGATGGTGCCCTCGCGGATGAGCCGGTGGAGCCCGGCCTCGCCGGTGATGAGCTCGAGCTTCAGCTTCTCGCGGTAAGTCTCGAGGAAGTGAGCGACCGTGATGCCGTGGATGGCCTTTTGCATCGGGATGCCAAAGTAGTGGTCAGCGCGCAGCGGGTAGCGAGTAGAAAACCAGCGGGGCGGGGGAGGTCGGGAGCCGGCGGCGCGCGGCACGGGGCCCGGTGACGGCGGCCGGACTCAGAGATTGAAATCCTCGCCGAGATAGAACTTCCGGGCCTGCTCGTCCTTGATGAGAAACGAGCCCGAGCCCTCGGTGAGGACCTTGCCCTTGTGGATCAGGTAGGCGCGGTCGACGATGCGGAGGGTCTCGCGGACATTGTGGTCGGTGACGACGACGCCGATGCCGCGGGACTTGAGCTGGAGGATGATCTTCTGGACCTCGGCGACGGAGATGGGGTCGATGGCGGCGAAGGGCTCGTCCATCAGGAGGAACTTCGGCCGGGTGACCAGCGCGCGGGCGATCTCGAGGCGGCGGCGCTCGCCGCCGGACAGCGTGTACGCCTTCTGCTGCGCCACGTGGGTGAGCCCGAGCTCGGCGAGGTGCTGCTGCACGCGCGCCGGGCGGTCGCGCCGCGGCGTGGGCGTGGTCTCGAGGATGGCGAGGATGTTCTCCGCGACGGTGAGCTTGCGGAAGACCGACGGCTCCTGGGGCAGGTAGCCGATGCCGTGCCGCGCGCGCTCGTGCATGCGGAGGCGCGTGAGGTCGGCGCCGTCGAGCGTGACCCGGCCGGCGCTGGCGGGGATCAGGCCGACGATCATGTAGAACGTCGTGGTCTTGCCGGCGCCGTTGGGCCCGAGCAGGCCGACGACCTCGCCGGCGCGGAAGTTGACGTTGACGCCGTCGACGACGCTGCGGAGGCCGTAGGTCTTGACCAGGCCCTCGGTGCGAATCTCGGCGACGGCGGGCGAACTCATGGGGCGGTCGGGCGCGGGGCGCCGTCGGCCGGCGTCGTGGTCTTGCCGGGATCGAAGCCGAGGTCGCGCAGCGCCGGGCCGGTGACCCGGGACTTGTCGACGATGACGCGGCGCTCGCCGCGGAGCAGCGTGATTTTCTCGCCGGTGCTGGTCCAGCCGGTGCCGCGGTCGACGAGGACGGGATTCTCGGTGAGGATCACCTTGTCGTCGTGCGGCCGGACCTCGGCGCGCCCGCAGGTGGCCTCGCGGTCGCCCTGCACGATCACCACGTGGCCGGTCGCGATCATCGACTGGAAGCGCTCGAGGGTGGGCAGGGTGGAGGTCTTGTCGCCGACGCCGAGCGCGGTGAACTCGAGGCGGTCGCAGACGATGCGGAGATTGGTGCCGGTCAGGACGACCGAGCCGGTGCAGATGCCGCGGGTCTCGTTGCCCTCGCTCCACATGTCGGCGTGGTCGCACTCGAGCGTGGTCTTCTGCGGCGGCTGTTCGGCCCGGGCGGCCAGGCCGAGCGCGAGGGCGCAGGCGAGAAGGGCGAGGCGGGATTTCATTTCAGGAGATGCTTCAGCTCGGCGTTGAAAACTATCCGCACGTTTCCCTGCAGCGACACCTTTTTCTGGGCGTGGAGATAGGTCCAGTCCCGGCCCGTGGCCTCGAGGTCGTCGCGGATCACGCGCACGCCGTCGCGGCCCTCGGCGGCGCTTTCCTGCGGCCGGAAAGTCGCGGCGGAACTGAGGATCACGGTCTCGACGCGGTTGGCGGCGTCGCCGGAAAACACGGTGAGGTTGAGATCGACGACGTTGACCTCGCGGGTGGACGGGAACACCGCCTTGGCCCCGCGGAGGGTCATGGACCGGTGGTTGTCGCGGGTGAACACGGGCAGCACCCAGTTCAGGGCCGGGGCGTAGCCGGGCTCGGCCGCGTCGGCGGCGACGGCCAGGAGGAGGGCGAGCAGGAGTCCGGGACGGTTCACGCGGTCAGGTCCGGACCCGCGCGGCGAGGATTTGTTCGCAGACTTCCCGCACGGCGCCGTGGCCGGGATGGCGGCAGGTGATGTAGCGGGCGGCGGCCGCCGCGGCGGGCATGGCGCCCGGCACGCTGACGCCGACGCCGGCCCACGCGATCGCGGGGGCGTCAATGTCGTCGTCGCCCATGTAGGCCACCTGGTCGGCGTCCAGGTCGAGGCGGCTAGCCAGTTCCCGGAGCACCGCGAGCTTGTCGGTCTGCCCCTGGATGAGATGCGGGATGCTGAGCTCGGAGGCGCGCGCGGTGGTGGCGAGCGACGGGCGGCCGCTGATCCACGCGACCGTGACGCCGGCGGTGGCCAGGCGCTTCAGGCCCATGCCGTCGAGGATGGAGAAGGACTTGGACTCGGTGCCGTCGGAGCTGATCTGGACCGTGCCGTCGGTCAGGACGCCATCCACGTCGAGGGCAAGCAGGCGCACCTTGGCCCAACGGGTCCGGGGAACGCGGGAGCGGAAATGAGTCGTGGATCGCATGGAGGGAAAGACGCCGGACGGGATGTGGCGGGAACGCTCAACGTTCGCCGCCCAACATTCAACGCTCAAGTGGCCGGAGGGAGGGGCGTGGCCCCCAGTTGAAAGTTGAAGGTTGAAAGGAGCCGGGAGATAGCCGGTGGCCTGGGGAATCCAAAGACCATTCGCCCCTGTTCCGGCCTATCAACCTTCAACCGAACACTTTCAACTCACCCCTCGCCCATCATCCGAGCCAGCCGGCGAGTTGCTCGATCAGCTTGTCGCGGGTCGGCCGGTAGGCGTCCTCCAACTCCGGGGCGAACGGCACCGGCAGATCCAATGCACCGATCCGGAGCGGGGCGGCCTTCAGGTCGGCAAAGCAGGTCTCGGTCAGCCGGGCGACCAGCTCCGCGCCAAACCCGTGGGTTCGCCGGCCCTCGTGGACGACCGCCAGCCGGCCGGTGCGCTTCACCGAGGCGACGATCGCGTCGAGCTGCAGCGGCGACAGGCAGCGGAGGTCAAACACGTCGAAGGTCTGCTCGTACTCGCCCGCCAGGTAGTCGGCCGCCTCGGCCGCGGCGAGGAGCATCTCCCCGTACGACACGAGGGTCGCGTGCTCGCCCTGTCGGACCTGCTTCGGCTGCCAGACCTCGCGGTAGCACGAATTCCACACTACGGGCTGCCGCTTGCAGCGGTAGAGGGCCTTGTTCTCGAAGAGCACGACCGGGTTGCCGTCCTCGTACGCGGCCAGCAGCGCGTCGAACGCGTCCTGCGGCGTGCTGGGATAGAGGCCCTTGATCCCGGGCATGCCGAGGAAGGTGGCCTCGAGTTCCTGCGAGTGGAACGAGCCGAGCTGGACCGTGCCGCACGGAAAGCGCAGCACCATCGGGCAGGCGGCGCCGGAGCGGAAATAGAACGTCGCCGCGTTCTGCGTGATCTGGGTGAACGCCTCGGTGGCGAAGTCGGCGAACTGGAACTCCTCGATCGGACGGTGGCCATTGACCGCGAGGCCGATGGCGTAGCCGGTGCAGGCGCTTTCCGCCAGGGGAGTGTTGAACACGCGGGCGCGGCCGAACTCGGGCAGGAGACCGTCCGTGACTTTGAAGGCCCCGCCGTAGGCGCCGATGTCCTGGCCGAGGACCACCGACTCGGGACGCTCGGCGAGGATCTTGCGCAGCGCGCCGTTGACCGCCTGGGCAAGGTTCCACGACTGCGGGGTCGCGGGCTCCGCGCGCCACGGCAGCGGCGCCGCCGACGGCGCAAACAGGTCGCCGGCCATGCTGGCAGGGTCGGGCTTCGGCAGGGCGAGCGAGTGTGTGACGCACGCCTCCAGGAACGCCTGCAGCTCGGCGTCGATGGCGTCGAGCTGGGCGCCGTGTCCCGCGGCGGCGAGGCTCGCACGGAAACGAGGCAGCGGGTCGCGGGCGAAATAGGCCTCGCTCTCGCCCGGCTTCATGTAGTCGCACGTGTCGTACGCGGCGTGACCCCGGAGCCGGAGGGTGTGGGCCTCGATCAGGATGGGCTTCGACGTTGCGCGCACGCGGGCGATGGCGGCGGCGAGGGTGCGCGTGTAGGCGGCCACGTCGGTGGCGTCGACGGCGAATCCCTCCATGCCGTAGCCGGCGGCGCGGCGGAACAGCTCGGTGCCGGCGGCAAACTGTTCCTCGATCGGGGTCGAGTAGGCGTACCGGTTGTTCTCGATCACGAACACCATCGGCAGGCCGAGCAGCGAGGCGAGGTTGAGCGACTCGTGCACGTCGCCGGTGCTCGACGAGCCGTCGCCGAAGAACGCGAAGCCGACCGCCGGGCGCCCGAGGCGCCGCTGGGAGTCGGTGGCGCCGGCGACGTTCGACAGCATGGCGCCGAGGTGGGAGATCATCGGCAGCGACCGGGCGGCCGGGTCGCCGTGGTGGATGTTGCCCTCGCGCGCTCGCGTCGGGCTGCCGGCATTCGCGAAATACTGGTTGAGATGGTCGCAGAGGTGCCCGCTCCAGACCAGGTGGCCGCCGAGGCCGCGGTGGGAGAACGAGATCACGTCGACCGCCTTGTCCGCGAGCAGCGCCAGCGGGACGATCAGCCCCTCGTTGCCCTGGCCGCCCGTCACCGTGCCCTTGATCAGCCCCTGCCGGAACAGCTCGAGGATGCGGTTGTCCGCCGAGCGCGCGAGCTGCATCCAGGCGTAGATGCGCAGCCAAGCCTCCGGCGAGTTGGTCTCGAGCTCGGCCGCCCGGAGATCGCGGGCCGCCAGGAGGGCGGGAGAGGGAGGGAGTGCCATGGGCAAG